>NZ_JAUOEO010000001.1:1602500-1916000 GCF_030540825.1 Flavivirga spongiicola | reverse complement strand
GAAATAGCTAAAACAAACATGATTGATGACTATATAGTTATTAAATGTGCTTGTGGCCATAGCCAAAGAGTATATTTAAAAAAGAAGTAATATGGGAGATTTAAAAGATTTTGATAGCTTTTGGCTTGCCAAGGGCCAAGATGCTGTTAATAATACATTTGTTAATCTTAATAAACATTTAACAAATTATAGTGTTTACTTAAAAGCCTTATTGGGATTCTACACGCTTATTGGTTTGTCTGCCAATTTAATGACTTCGACTACTGATATTAAGATTTATTTAGCCTTTGTTTTGCCATACATTATTCTCTTTTTGGCGATGTTTAAAATTTCCGTCGGACAAAGTGTACAATTGGAAGAGTTAGATTTAAGAAGTCCATTACAAATTAATAATGCTTACGGAAAATTGGTCTTAGGTCTGAAAGAAGATATCATTAAAGCAAAAAGATGGGTTGCTTTGGCAACTATAGCTATTCTAATTGGAGGGACTATTGCTTTATATCATATTAATATAGAAAAAAAAGCCCGAGAAAAGCAAGAGAAAATTGAGAAACGAGCGGATAAAATTTTGAGCTATGAAGATGAGAATTTAAAAGAATACAAGAAAGCACAAAAACTTAATGTTACAAGAAATATTAAGGAAAACAAAGTAAGTGTTGGGGCAAAATTTTCAGAAGATAAAAAGGTCGTTTTAAAATTTATTAACTTAAAAAATGATACAATTACTACAGTTATAGACGTTCCAAAATTTTATGATTATAAAGTCGATATTGAAAATGTGAAGGAACTATTAACTGCTGAGATTAAATAAAATGATAGAGGGCGGTAGGTGAATTCATGACTTTAAAGTCAATAAAAACAGGTTTTATATGGGTGTTTTCAAGGGTTAAAACCATCATTTTCTTTTACAGAAGAAATGGTATAAAAAGAAAATAATACAAATAAAAAAAGCCTAACGATTATAAAATCGTTAAGCTTAAATTTTAATCCTTCAATAATCCGTGTTTCGTATTGTTTTCAGGATTTGACTAACTTAATAACTATTGTTTTGTAAATGTAACAGATGTTTGTGCAGGAGTATAATCGCAATCTCCTTGAGCGCCTTCTGTAAATATTAAAGTGAATTCACTATCATCATTTACATTATAACCTGAAGGAGTTTGGGCTGCAAGAAACCATTCCTCTCCATTATCACAACTACATGCATTACTCTGTGTTGGTACGATTATTTTATTACAAACTAAGTCAAAAAGAAAATCAACTTGGTTCCAACCGCAAAACTTAGGAGTAAGGACAACATTAAACTTTCTTCGAGTTTCACTTTCAGCAACAACTTCGACCACTACATCATCACTAAATGCAGTTCCTCCGTCTCCCCAAGGAGCCATTAAGAAAGGAGTTGTCTGTTTAATACGATACATGCCTACAAAAGAAGTTATATCAACTGGACATACTTCAAAAATATTGACTGTTAAATTTTTATCTCCCACAAAAGCTTCAGTAGCGTCAACTTTTAATACTAAAGTTTTAGCATCAGTAGTAACATTATTGTCCACTCCATCTATTTTAAGTGTTCCTTCATATGAATTTGCAGGTATTACCACAGATCCTACAGTATAAGAATCTGCTCCTGCCGTAGTTTCTTCTTCTACTATTGTAAGCGCTATATTTCTCTCAGATTCACTCAGACTAGATACAGTTACTGAAACCTCAACAGAACCTGTTGCATCAATTAGAACAGGAAGATCGACATTGGTTTGCTCAAATGATATGAAGGTTTGACTTTCATTAAAGATTGCTTTATCCTCTTCACAGGATATTAATAGCACACATACTATAATAAGATTTACTATAAATTTTTTCATGATACAATTTTTTATGGTTAATAGCCAGAGTTTTGTTGTTCACGTATATTAGGATTGGCAATCAATTCTGCCTGTGGAATGGGCAATGTGAACCTGTGGTCAGTGGCAGGTAATGAGCATGCCCCATTAACCCCAATAGCATTACAATCTAAAGGATCCCGTAATACATCTTGGTTGGCACGAACACCTAAACGCTTCAAATCATGAAATCTATGCCCTTCAAAAGCCAATTCTATACGACGTTCGTTTAAAATAGCTGCAAAAGCTTCTGTTTCATTAGCATATGTTGGCAAAGGTTGTACCGTAGTAAACCTAGCATCACGCAGTTGTTTAATATAAGCTGAAGTAGAATTAGCTGCTCCATTAATATTACCACCGTCTGCTGCTGCTTCTGCCAAAATCAATAACATTTCAGAAGATCTAAATACTTTTAAATCGTTCATTAGTGGCTGCGTTTCAGATCCTGGATATTTATGAACAAGCAAAATATCTTCATTTTCAAAATCTGCAGCATTTTGATAGTCTGGTGAAATTATAGACTCTGGCCCAACATTAACATCAAACCTAATATCATCTTGGTCAAATAAATTGAACAAGGATCTTCCTATTTCAAAATACGGACCACCATTAATTGTTTCATTGGTAAAGGCAAACTTAGCACCAGCCCTACTTTGACTTGCCATATTTGATACACCATTACCTGCACGATCAAATATATCTCCTCTGGTACGTTCCAACTTAAAGATAATCTCTGTATTATCTGCATCTAAAAACATATTCGTGTATTGTCCTCTAGAGGCAATAGGGTATCTATCCAACAATTGTTGTGCATAAGTAGCTGCCATGCTGTATTGTCCACGATAAGTAGCCATACGTGCCCTTAGCGCCGTTACAAAGTCTTTAGATATAAAAGTGGCATTGCTTTGTTCTAGCAATAAGCTTTCCGCTTTTTGTAAATCGCCTTCTATTAAGGCAAATACTTCTCCATTGGTATTACGAGGAAAAACATCACTTATTAATGGTACAAAATCTACTGCGATAACTCCCAAAGCATTGTCATCGGTTAAATCTGTTGAATAATAAGACAACAATTTAAAGTGAGAATATGCTCTAAGCGCGTGGGCTTGCCCCAATATGTTGTTATAATCTTCTTGTTCTTCACTTTCTAAAGAAACAGATTCAGCAGCCAAAATTAACCTCGTAGCCTCATTTATTTCTTCGTAACTTCTTTGCCAAAATGTGAAAGCCGCTAAAGAAGTAGCATCTAAGATAAATTGGTAATCATTTACTCTTTGTCCTCCACTAATAAACCCTACAGAGAGTTCATCTGTAAAGGTTGATGAATGTGCTATATCCTGTACTAGATCATATTTAGTGTAAACTCCTATTAAGCCATCTCTTAAATCATTTAAGTTTTGAAAGGCAACATCAGTAGTAATGCGACCTACTTGGTCAATATCTATGGCATCTTCACAACCTGCAAAAAGTGCCAAACAAAATATAAATTTTATTATTTTCTTCATTGTTTTTTTTTTAAAATCCTATTTCAATTCCAAATGATAATATTTTTGGAGTGGGGTATTGTCTTGTCTCAGTAACACGTGATTCGGAATCATATCCCCTCCATTCAGAAAAGGTTACTAAATTTTCAGCAGATCCATATAACTTAAGCTTTGTTATACCAGTACCTTTTAAATGCTTTTTGGGAAAATTATAGCCGATATTTAAAAAACGTAGCCTTAAATAATCTGAACTACTAAGAAAGCGGTCACTAGTATCTCTAAATGAGGTCCCATTGGTTGCTGTTATACTAGGAATGTCTGTAATACGGTTATCTGGGGTCCAGGCATTTAGTATGTCCCTAGACAATTGAAAATTAGTAAGAGCAAACCCGCTATTGATAAGCTCATAATAAATAATATCACGCCTATCAACTCCAATAACGTAACTCCACTGGGTATCTAAATAAAACCCTTTGTAATTAAAATTAAAACCAAAACTTCCTGTTGCATCTGGAGTAGCATTTTTACCTGTCCAGACAGCATCTGTATCAGGGTTTGGGTTTTCTGTTAAATTGCCATCAATATCAAAAAACAAAGCATTACCATTGCCAGGGTTTATCCCTGCATAACGTATTAGTTTTTGCTCAAATATCTTGCCTCCATTTCTACCTATACCAAGTATTTCACCTGTTTCAGATGGCAAGTTACTTAGTTCATTGTCATTATAGTTGCCAACAAAGTTCAATGTTAAACTTAGGTCTTTTTTCTTAATAAGATCATAATGTAATGCCCAATCTACACCTTTGTTAATTACATCTCCCACATTGGAATCAATTCCCGTGGTTCCGTTAATTGCTGATATCTGTTTAAATTGAAATAAGTCTTCAGTTTTTTTATGATATACATCCAAACTACCTCTCAACCTCCTATTGAATACCTGAAAATCTATACCTATGTTTGTTTGGGTTACTTCTTCCCATTTTAACGTATTATTTCCTATTTGACTTAAGAATAATGAATTAGCATTACCATATCCACTACTACTGGTAGCATAAAAAGATTGGAATAAATCTGGTGATGAGAAGTAGGTTCCACCATTAATCCTTTGATTCCCAGTAGTACCGTATGATGCTCTTAACTTTAAATCATTGAACACTGAATCCTGCATAAAGTCTTCATTGGAGATATTCCAACGTGCACCAACAGAATAAAAAGTTCCCCATCTGTTTGTTGCAGAAAATCTATAAGAAGCATCTCGTCTTATTGTAGCAGAGATTCCATACTTACTATCATAATCGTAGTCTATATTTCCAAAGTAAGAGAATAAGCCCGCATCAAGTCTAAACGCATTAGCATCGTCTACAAAGAAATCATTATCTCCATTATCACTTATAAATGCGCTATCGTCTCCTGGCGCAAAATTTCTAGGGTTTAAACCTCTTGCAAAATAACCAAACCCGCGGGTGAACGCTCTAAAGTATTCTGAAAAAAGTGTAGCATCTAAGGTATGTTTACCAAAGGATTTGTTATAATTTAACGATAAATTGTTGTTAAAAGAAAAATTCCTTCCTGTATCCTGTCTTTGAAAACCAGGGGTTGTATTTCCAGGTTGAGCAAAAACAAGCGCCCTATAAGCGTTTGGAGGCACTACTTCATAACCGGTTGTATGTTCATAATCCAAACCTATATTTATTTTTGCTTTTAAATTTTCAGTCAATTCATAATCGGCAGAAAACCCTGCTATAACCTTAACTTCTTCCTCAAGAAACTCATAATGTCTTAATCTATCTAAAAGATAAATTGGCGTAAGAGCAAGAGAGAATCCTTGATTTGCCAAAGTTGCTCCATCTATATATTCATCTGTAGATATATACGGAAGGGATGCATTTACACCGTATAGCAAGTTTGTAGTAACCCCAAATGAACCCACACCGGTTGGGATATTACTTTTGGAGTAATTTGCCGTAAAACTTGTATTGTAGTTAAATTTACCATTATCAGAACTTCCAGTAAGGTTATTTCTAAAAGTAAAGCGTTTTAAACCTGTAGTTCTAAGAATCCCTTCTTGGTTAAAATAGCCCAAAGATGTAAAACTGGAAGTATTTTCACCTCCTTGCGCAAATGTCAAGGTATGGTTTTGCGTAGTGCCCGTCCTGAAAAATACATCTTCCCAATTTGTAGTGGGTGTAGCATCAATTTCTGCATCAGTCATACCTACCCCTCTTCCTCTTCCTATGACATCACGTTCAAAACGCAAATATTCTGGAGCCGACATAAAATCATAATCATGGTCTTGAAGTAAGGAATAGCTTTGCGTACCGGTATATGCGATTCTTAAAGGTGAATTTTTTGTTCCTCTCTTTGTTTTGATAACAATAACACCATTAGCTCCCCGGCTTCCAAAAACAGAAGACCCAGCTGCATCTTTAATAACGGAAATAGACTCTATATCGTTAGGATTTAAACTTCTAAAATTATCCTCATTAATAGGGATGCCGTCCATTAAAAAAAGAGGCTCGGTGTTACCATTTATTGAACTCACCCCTCTTATTTGCACCAAGGAATTGGCTCCTGGTTGCCCACTACCGGTTTGTATGTCCAATCCTGCAACTTGACCAGATAACGATTGCACAAAGCTTGCATTTGGTCTGGCTTCCAATGCCTCAGAAGTAAGCTGTACACTTGAAATTACAGATTTCTCTTTGGACACGGTTCGATAGCCCTCGATAACTACCTCGTTCAATACAGAGGCATCTTCTTCCAATACAATATTGATGGTCGTATTATTACCTACGACCACTTCTTGGGTTTTCATTCCCAAGAATGAGAATACCAGTGTTTGTCCTGACTGAACATTGATACTATATTC
The DNA here is from genome assembly GCF_030540825.1 of Flavivirga spongiicola. Classification (NCBI taxonomy): domain Bacteria; kingdom Pseudomonadati; phylum Bacteroidota; class Flavobacteriia; order Flavobacteriales; family Flavobacteriaceae; genus Flavivirga; species Flavivirga spongiicola. Next base: position 1,909,764 of record NZ_JAUOEO010000001.1, on the reverse strand, counting down.
CCCATTAAAATCTGTTTGAGCACCTTTTGCTGTATTCTTGATAATTACACTAACACCTGGTAACGATAGGTTATCTGATGCCGATACTACTGAGCCCGAAATAGTTTTCTCTTGAGAAAATATTACATGGGTTACAAGCAATAACAGTAACGTTAATAATTTGTTTTTTGTTTTCATTCGCCTATTTTTTAAGTTAGTTATGCGAACAAAAATGATTAATTAGGTCTTTAAAACAAAGCAACAGCACGCTCCTTAATAAAATTGTGTCATTATATGTTAATATACTATTACTCGAATAGTATCCCTGTATATTTAACTAATTATAAGTTACTTAAATATGCAGCACATTTAGTTTAATTTAAAAGATTATAGAACGGTTTTGAGAGAACTATTTGTGTTAAAAAAAGAGAGGTGCCATTTTCGTTTTTAAAAATAGAGAAACGAGTTTATGCTGATAACACTTCGGTTTTATATTCAATAGGTGGCTTGTCTTTAAAGACTTTAAACTGTCTATTAAAATATGAGATATTCTTAAAGCCAGATTTATATGCTATTTCTGCTATAGATGATTCTTCACTTTCTAGTAATAACATACAGGCATGCTCTATACGCAATTCATTGAGGAAGGTGAAATAGGTTTTATTAGTCCTTTTTTTAAAATAATTGCAAAACGCATTCTTGGTCATTGCTGCAATTGAGGCAACACTATCTAGAGAAATATTAGCTTGGTAATTGTTTAGGGTATAATCAATAACATTTCTCATGCGTTTGCCTTCTTCATCTCCGTGGTCTTGTTGATGTATAGAAGATGATAAAACCTCACTTTTAGATTTTGATATTAAGTTTAAAACTTTGAAAAATAATAAAAAGCGATTAAGACCTGAGTTATAATGGAACTTTAAAAAAAGTTGCCGTAGTTTATCAATATTTGAGATTAATTTGAATCCATTTTTAGAATTTTTAAAAAATGTTTTTAAAAGCCTAAGCTCTTCAAGGTTAAAAAAATCTTCACCAAATGAATGTGGTGAAAAAAAAATAGAAAGCATATGTGATTTACAATTGTTATTGGGATTGCTTCTAAAAGCATGAGGGAGGTTGGCTCCAATAACAAAGAGATCATTTTTCTTATAATAATTTGTTGAATTTCCTATAATTAGACTGCCACTCCCTTCAAGTATATAACTAATTTGAATTTCTTCATGATGATGAAATTTGTCATAAAGTATAAGCTCACAATCTTCTTGAAACAAAAACATTTTGTCTTTTGGTTTTGCTATTTTGAAAGATAATGGTTTCATTATGAGCTATTTGTGTTAAAAACACTATTCAATTTAATAGTGTAAAGTTGAGCATTTCATTATTATTTATATCATAAATCTACCCAGGTGTTTCTTGTTGATTTCTGCAAAATCTCCTGTATACTCTTCTTTATACTGATAGATTTACTTACTGGTTTTATAATATCATCGACAAAATTATAAACAACAGAAGCATTATGTGCTTCTGTGTCATTAAAAACATAATTTGTGGTAAATACTTTAGTTCCTTTTTCTGCCGAGAATGTATTAAGGACATTACCATCAACTTTAAATTCAAGATTACCTTCTGGCAAACTTTCGCTAGAAGTTATTGTAATGGAGATTTCTAATTTACTGTCTGTTATTGCATTTGCTTCCCACTTTAAGGTTGGAGTAACCAAATTCCCTTGTGAATCATCCTTGCTACAAGAACCAGTTATAAATATGATTAAAACTGTTATTATAAATAGTCTTTTCATCAATTTAGGGTTTTAGATATTTTTTTGTTTAAGCTAGGTATTTCAACTGTCCAAGTGCCTTTTGCCAAATTATCTATTACTAACACTTCTTCAAGCGAAGTTGTGTATTGTTGTTCAAAATCTGTCCCTTTTAAAATAATATCATGAGTATCTTCAATTGCTTTTATCTCAATTCGTCTAACTATCTTTCCAGTTGCAAATTGATTACTACTCTGTGTGTATACAGTGTTTGAAGATATCCATGTAACTTCTGGGTAGTTAATTCTAGGGGTTACAGTAATTGTAATTTCTGAAGTGTTTGACAGCCCTCTAAAGTCATACACGATAACCTTTATCGTGTGTTCTCCTAGCTGTAAGTTAGTAAATGTATTTTCAAAAGGCATAAATTGAACGGTGTTTACTAAAAGGTCATCATAAAAATATTCCACTCTTTTAATATCATCGTCACCATTTGGGTCTGAGAAGGTTGCCATCAGCTCCAATGTGGTACCTTCTTCAAAACTAGAATTGTTCTCTGGGGTATTAATTACAACAGTGGGAGCTTTGTTATCTACTTCAGAAATTATTAAGCCAGTATCAATCAAATTTTGAGTTTGCCATAAAGTTTCTCTTGTAGGGTGTCCCAAAGCTGCAAGCATTCTATCTACTTGACCTTTAGTAAACATTTTATAGCAACCTGATGCTCCATTATATCCCATGTAGTTTTCTGTATTTACATATTCGCCACTACAATTTGTTCCAGACGAACATTTAAGATTGTGTAGACCATCTTCATTAGGCGTATCATCTACTTGATCGGTACCATTACAACCATCCTCAAAAGTATGAAACAAGTTTAACCAATGACCAAACTCATGAGTTAAAGTAGAAGCCAATTCCTTATCTGTATTTGTAGATAAGAATGCACCATTATAAACAACACGAGCTAGATTATTATCAGACATGTCAGTAAAAGGAAACCAAGCTACGCCAGTATTGTCGGTTTCACCATTAGCATACAAATCATTTTGAATATAAACATTCATATACTTATAATTATCCCATGCATCAGCTTTAATTTCAGCATCACTGCCAGATCCATTACCAAATCCGTTTTTTACAGAATGGTAAACAATACCTGCTGTTTCATTCCCATTTGGATCCTTTTTTGCTAATTTAAAAGTAATAGCCATGGTGGCTTTAATACTTGAAAACCTAGAGTTTACCGATGAAAAATCATCATTCAGACCATTAAAATCTTTATTTAGATCGTTTAGCGCATTACGTATTAAAGCATCATTTACTTCTTTTCCATTAAAAGATGTACCATATACATGGAAAACCACTGGGATTTGGTAAGATTCTTCTCCATTATTGAAGCTAAATTTATTTGGTTTTGTTGAATTTTGATGATCACTATGTTTAGATGAATTGTATTTTAAAAACCTAGCATTCGCTTCTGATGCATTGCACTTTATTTGTGCACTTAAAACACTTTGAATGAATAAAATGAAAAATATGGTTAGTTTAATTGTCATAAATGTAATTTATTGGGTGTAAAATTATGAACTAAACAATTATTAAGTTCTTTTTAAATTATCCTGTTTTGATACAATATTATCCGATACGTTGTTTTTTTTATTACAAGAGGTGTATTTATCACAACTCGAATAAAGTGAAGAAGTTGAGTGTTTAGCCAAAAAAACAAAAAAATATTAAAATTTTGGACTCTCAATTATATGGTCAATTCATGATAAAGTTTAAATAATAATAGCTCATAATAGAACCCAAAAAAAGAATAAACCAATTTACCCTATTTAGTAGATCGGTTTATTCTTTTATTCCACAATATCTTTACTAAGCCTTCTATTTTAGTTTATACTTGGCCTTTTGACTCCGCTCAAGACAGGCTAAAGCCAAATTAATCAGGATATTAAGTATTTAAAATTTTAACTACATCTTTGGCAAAGTAGGAGGCTATGATGTCGGCGCCAGCACGTTTTATAGCAGTAATTTGTTCCATCATTACAGCATCATGTTCTAGCCAGCCTTTTTCAGCAGCAGCTTTTAGCATGGCATATTCACCAGAAACTTGATATACGGCAACGGGAACATCAACTTCATTTTTAATTTCTCTTACAATATCCAAATAGCATAGCCCGGGTTTAACCATAATAATATCAGCACCTTCATCTATATCCATTTCCGTTTCTCTGATAGCTTCAAAGCGATTAGCATAATCCATTTGATAGGTTTTTTTGTCCTTGGGAATATCAATTAAATCTACTGGAGCAGAGTCTAATGCATCTCGAAATGGTCCGTAAAATGCCGAAGCGTATTTTGCAGAGTAGCTCATGATGCCCGTATTGATAAAACCTTCATCTTCCAGAGCTTCACGAATTGATAGGATACGACCGTCCATCATGTCGCTAGGAGCAACAAAATTGGCACCTGCTTGTGCATGAGATACACTCATTTCACTTAAAACATCAACGGTTTCATCATTTAAAACTTGGCCGTTTTCAATAATACCATCATGCCCATAAGCCGAATATGGGTCTAGTGCAACATCGGTCATCACAACCATTTCCGGGCATATATTTTTAACCGTTTTAATAGCACGTTGCATTAATCCATTTGGATTTAAAGCTTCTGAACCTTTATTGTCTTTTAAATTATCTGGAACTTTTACAAAAAGTAATACCGATTTTAACCCCAGTTTCCATAATTCTTTTACTTCACCTTCAAGTAAATCTAAACTATAGCGAAAATAGTTTGGCATGGATGGAATTTCATCTTTAATGCCTTTACCTTCAACAACAAATAATGGCACCAAAAAATCATTTGGAGTAATTATAGTTTCACGAACTAAATAGCGGATAGCTTCGCTAGTTCTTAGTCTTCTATTTCTTTTTAATGGATACATAATTAATGTCTATAAAATTCTTGATAATTGTTATTTTTATCAGTTGCAAAGTTAATCATTAAAACCTAGTTTATATTGAATGAATCGTTAGGTCGTTTAGAATTTAATTTTCCCTGGAGAAGTTATCAGGCGAATCTTTTAAGAAACTTTGATCGCCATATATCAGATAACCATTTTCACGTTATAGCGCCTCCTGGTTCTGGAAAAACAATTCTAGGCATCGAAATTATTAGAAGACTAGGTGAAAAAACATTGGTCCTTGCTCCAACGCTTACTATCAGAAATCAATGGGAAGACAGATTACAATCTTTTTTTACCAAAAGCAAAGCGTATGAATCGCATTCCTTTAATATAAAGTCACCTCATGATATTACATTTGCGACTTACCAGTCTTTGCATGCTTTTTATAAAACATTCGAAGATAAAAACGACTATTACTCTTTTTTTGAAGAACACAATATTAAGACGCTTGTTTTAGATGAAGCACATCATTTAAAAAATGAATGGTGGAATTGCTTGATTGATTTAAAAAATAATAATCCTTTTTTCGTTGTAGCATTAACTGCAACACCTCCCTATGATAGTAATAGAACGGAAGTTTCAAAATATTTTACGCTTTGCGGTGAAATAGATGATGAAATTGCGGTTCCGGATTTAGTAAGAGAAGCGGATTTATGTGCTCATCAGGATTTTGTTTATTTTTCCAAACCGGAAGGCTTAGAGATTAATTTTATTGTTGAGTATAGACAAAAAATTGCTGATTTTAAAGATAAATTGCTAAATGATGATGTCTTTGTTTCTTTTATTAAGCAACATCGATTTTTTAATCAACCTGAGGCTTGCCTAGAGGAGCTTTATTCAAATGCTGAATATTTTTCAGCCATTCTAATTTTTTTAAATGCATGCGGCGTGGCCGTTGAAAGGCATAAACTGGAGATTCTCGGTTTTAATAAAAAGGAAACAATAACGTTCCCAACCTTAGAACTGGAATGGTTAGAGGTTTTGTTTCAAAATTTACTAGTTGATGATAGGGAACGGTTGTTAAAAAGCGAACCATACCTCTTAAGTTTAGAAAAAGAGTTAAGAAAGATACATGTATTCGAAAAGCGGAAAGTAAATTTTATAGGCGAGGAGTTACTGTATAAATCCTTAGCTAGTAGTCCAAGTAAACTTAAAAGTATAGTTAGCATTGTAGCTTCAGAACATGAGAGTTTGAATAGTGATTTAAGATGTGTTGTTTTAACAGATTATATTAGAAAAGAGTTTTTAAATACTGATGATAATAAAATTCAGACCGTTAATAAAATAGGTGTTATTCCTGTTTTTCAGTATTTAAGAGCCTATTTTTTAAATAAAGAAGCATTGGCAGTGGTTTCTGGAAGTTTGGTTATCATTCATAAGGCCATTTTAGAGGCTTTTAATCTTATTGAGAATTGTGATCACTTTTCATTCACGCCATTACAAGTAGATAATGCCTTTTTAACGGTAGGATCTAAAAAGAAAACAAAAAATTCGATCGTAAGTATTATTACTGAGCTTTTTGAAAATGGAGATATTAAAGTTTTGGTTGGTACAAAATCTTTATTGGGAGAAGGTTGGGATGCGCCATCAATAAACAGTTTGATTTTAGCATCATTTGTTGGTTCGTTTGTGTCTTCTAATCAAATGCGAGGAAGAGCTATTAGAAAAGACCCTGATCAGTTAAACAAAACAGGCAATATTTGGCATCTTGCATGTGTAGATAGCACTGTTTTAAATGGAGGTAGAGATGTTGATATTTTAAGACGAAGATTTGAGGCTTTTGTCGGGGTTTCTAATAGCAACCGACCTTATATTGAAAATAGTTTTGAACGTTTACAATTTCCAGAGCAGATTTTAGAAGAAGATGTAGAAACCTTAAACTTACAGACACTCAAAAATGCCAACAACAGAAATAATATTATAAAAAAATGGAATAATGCCATTGTAAAAGGAACACATTTAACGAAAGAAATCAAGATTTATCATTTAGGAGAAATCGCTTATAAAAAACAGAAGCGAATTTATTATTTTGATGCTGTAAGGTTTTTTGTTGCAGAGCTATCTTTTACAATTTTGTTGTTTTATTTAGAGTTTATTTTAAAAAACACCCATGTTGTTTTAAGTAGGGGTATGACGTATTTTTTATATACTTTTTTGACAGCTCTTTTAGTGTCATTTGGTTATAAGTTATACAAAGCGGTGACACTTTATATGAGATATGGGTTTCTCGATAAGAAAATTAAAAAGATGGGAGAAGTCATACTTAATACGTTATTCGAATTAGGTTTTATGACTACTGATATGAGCTCAATAAGAATTGAATCCAAACGTATTGATAATGGCGATATTGTTTGTGATTTATTGGGGAGTAACCCTTTCGAAAATTCGCTGTTTTCAAACGCTTTGAGTGAAATTATAGAACCAGTAAAATCGCCAAGATATTTAATTGTAAAAACAAACCTTTTTAGAAGACGTTTAAATATTGAGAATTTTTATTCTGTTCCAGAAATTTTTGGAGACAAGAAAGCAAATGCACTAGTATTTCAAAAATACTGGCGCATTAATTTAGGAAGGAATAAGTTGTTTTATACCAGACACGTTGAAGGCAGGAAACTATTATTGAAAGCAAGGTTATTCCATGTTTATAATGCCTTTAAAAAAGTTTCTAAGCAGGTGGTTGTGTGGAGATAGCAGCCTAAGTTTCTAACGATTTTGAGGGTGTTATTTTATTTATATCCTATTTCTTCGTTTAAAGCTATTCTGCTTTTTGCAAAATGCCCTGTACCAAAAGCAATTTCTTTTCCAGTATCATTAATTAAAGAGCTTTCTGCAATAAATAAGTTTTTCGATTTGAATTTTACTTTGCCAATAGCCGTAATAATTCCTTTATTTGCAGGCCTTATAAGGTTTATATTGAAATTTGTTGTAAGAACGAAAGCATCTTTGACTATAGAGTTAACGGCAAAAAAAGCCGCGTCATCAAGAAGTTTGAAATATACTGATCCATGAATAGCTCCCAATGCATGGAAGTATTTGGGCTCAATAGTCAATTGAATCTGAGCTGTTTCATTTTGAATCTTAACGGTTGTGCTTTGATAAATTTCTTTATTTAAGTTTGCATTAAGATACATGCGCTCCAATTTTTCAAAATGATTCATACTAGATCTGACTTTTTGATTGTTTTAAAAATAGTCAATGGCTTTTTATTCTAAATTCTTAATAAATTTTTTAACATTAATATTTACATCGTCTTCCCCTTGCTGATCAAAAGGGTTTTCTAAATGTGATTGAATATTATCTAATGCAACTAAAATAACACTGAATAGTACAGGGACTGCATATTGTAATCCGTAGTTATAACTCGTAACGTTTTCTGCAAAATGAGGGCCATAAATAATGGGCAGAACAACGATAAAAATGTCACTATAAGTACGTAAAGTTCTTGGTGTTCTATATTGGTAAATATGTTTTATTCGTTCAAAGGAAATCATCATTTTACTTAGAAACTGATTGGAACGTGAAGCTTCACCAGAAGGTAAACCATGAGCACGTAGGCTTTTTATAAACACCGAAAGGTTATGAAAATTTTGATAAACGCCTTTTTCAGTCTCCTCTAATTTATCAACAGGGTTTGTAAATACTTGTGTGCAAGAATTGAGCAGATTTTCAAGATGTATTTTAATGTCTGTTTTAAGTTCTTGAGGAGGGTTTTCTAACCAATGAGATACAGCAAAGTATAAGGATCTTCCATGGGCTTTAATAGATCCGTATTCATCTAATGCCGCTTCACGGCGTTTATAGGCGCCTCCTATAGAAAACACAATAGGAAAAACGATGGCTGTCCCTATAAGTGTTAAAGGAAAATCTGCTTTGATATGGTAATGCAAACAAAAAGCGGTCGATGCTATCGATAAAAATGTAATAACAAATGTTTTCCAATTTATAATTAAAAAGGCACGTTTAAATAGCTTCCACATATTAAACCCAGTTTTTTGGTGTTTTTAAAACTTCTATTAATTTTTCTTCTTCACTCCCAACTTCAGGTTGGTGGTCGTAAACCCACTGTACATAAGGAGGTAAACTCATTAGAATACTTTCTATACGCCCGTTGGTTTTTAGCCCAAAAAGGGTGCCTTTGTCATGTACTAAATTAAATTCTACATAGCGTCCACGACGAATTTCTTGCCAATTTCGTTGTGCCTCTGTGTATTCTAATGCTTTTCGTTTTTCAACAATGGGAATATAGGCTTCTAAGAAACTGTCTCCAACTTCGGTTACAAAGTCATACCAATTTTCCATGGTCATGGTTTCTGAAGCTTTACAATAATCAAAAAATAAGCCACCAATACCTCTGCCTTCATTACGATGTGCATTATAAAAATATTCGTCACAACGTGCTTTGTGTTTTGGATAAAATTCTGGATTGTGTTTGTCGCAAGCCGTTTTACAGGTTTGATGAAAATGCACCGCATCGTCTTCAAACAAATAATAAGGTGTTAAATCTTGTCCGCCGCCAAACCAACTATCAATAATTTCCCCTTGTTTATCATACATTTCAAAATAACGCCAGTTAGCATGAACTGTAGGAATCATGGGATTTTTGGGATGTAAAACCAAACTTAATCCACAGGCAAAAAAGTCAACATCACCTACTTTAAAATAAGCTTGCATTGATTTTGGAAGTTTACCGTGAACCCCAGAAATATTCACACCGCCTTTTTCAAAAACATGCCCGTTTTCAATAACTCGGGTACGTCCGCCGCCGCCTTCGGGTCGTTTCCATAGGTCTTCTTGAAAAGTGGCTTTGCCATCAATGGCTTCAAGTTTTGATGTAATGCGGTCTTGTAAACCCTGTATGTATTGGAAAAATTTATCTTTCATTTTTAGACCATATCTTTATTGCAATATGTAGCTTTTTCAAAATCTCTAATATTAATGGCAATAAAAGGAACCGCAGGAAACAAGGCTTTTAATTGTGTCACAATTTGTTTTGAAAGGTTTGTTTTTTGTTCTGTAGTTCTGCCTTCCATGATATTTGCAAAAACGTGAATAAAGTCGCCTGTTTCACCGCCTACTAAATAATGCTCTTTAAAAGGGTTTAGTCGTACTTTAATATCTGCTTCGTCAAACAATGCTGTACTACAAGCAGATTTATGGACTTCTTGCACAATTTTATCGGGTTGTTGTAATGTTAAGATATTCTCTGAACAATCAATTACAAAATGTGGCATATTAGATTTCTATTTCGTTATATAATTCATATAATTCCATGTTTAATGGTTTTTCTCCAGATGGCGTAAACTCATTATTCAAGGTTCTTTTCCAAATAAAATTACATTTTTCAGCAACTTTTACGCTTGCTATATTGTCTTTATGGGCAATGATTTGAAGCGTCTCAAGGCCTAAGTTTGTAAAGGCATATTCTGATAATGTATTAATAGATTTAGTGATGATTCCTTTTCTTTCAAAAGGATATCCAATACAATAGGCAAATTCACCTTGCTTTTTATCCCAGTCAAGTTCTTTTAAATAAACCAAACCAACTAATTCACCAGATTCATTTTTTTTGATTGTAAATAATAATTCTTCTTTTAAACTAAATTGTTTTACTTTTTTTTGGACAAAGAATTTGGATAAATCGGGCGTTAAATTTTGTTCTAATGTTTTGGGAAAATAGCGTTTTAATCGGTCTTCATTTGCAACAATAAAATTACATAAACTCCAGGCGTCTTGTATTTCAATAGGTGCTATGTTATACGCATTAAACTTAAGCATTTTGTGGCGTGGTTTTTAATTGAAGTACTTCTACTGTTTTTGTTGTTGCTGCTGTTACAGATAATGGTAATACTAATATAACACCAATAACAGGGATCAATAAAAATAAGATAAATATAATACCATTACCGATGGCTAGTCCGCGATTTTTTCTAACAAAAGAAGTGCTTTTTTGATATTTAAAATGACGCTCTAATGTATAATCCATATTACCAAAACCAGCATAATAAGCTTGAACTAAAAATAGTAATATGGTAGAAAATATATTGACAAAAGGGATGAATTTTAAAAGCAGTATAGGAATGGTTAATAGTAACTCCATGAATAAATTTCTCCCATTAATTCTTATACCGCGCCAAAGTTGTTGTAAAAATGTTGTTTTTCTATGCGTGTGTGATGTGTTTCCTGTTAAGTATGCTTCTATTTTTTCGGAAACCGGACTCATAAATGGCGCAGATAGTGCCATGATGATATGCTTAAAAAGGATTAATCCGATAACAATAATAAAGAGCCCTCCAATAAAAGAACTAATGGTTGTAAAAGTTTCTTTTCCCCAATCCCAAATCCAAATTTTTGAAATAAATGCACCAACATTATCAGACAATCCATAAGCCGTAGTGAAAATAAGGATAGCAGTTACAAAACTTATCAGCATAGGAATTGCAAAATATTTCCAAAGTTTTAGTTTAGATATTAAACTAAAAGCACCAAAATAGGCTTTGATTCCTAATATTATGTTTTTAATCATAATCTTTTCCCCAGCCCTCTCCGAGGAGAGGGAATTAATTACGTCCTAAACTATTAAAATTTATTAAACTATTAAAATTTAAAGTTATCTACTTATATAGCAGTTTCTCCCCTTAGGGGAGATTAAGAGGGGCTATATTCTTTCACTGCATCTATAAATGCCTTGGCATGGTCTAACGGAATGTTGGGTAAAATCCCATGACCTAGATTTACGATGTATTTGTCTTTACCAAATTCATTAATCATTTGATGTACCATTTTCTTTATTTCTGAAGGAGGTGACAGTAAACGAGAGGGATCAAAATTACCTTGAAGCGTAATGTTTCCGCCTGATAAATAACGTGCATTTCTTGGTGAACAGGTCCAGTCTACACCTAAAGCAGAGGCGTTACTTTTTGCCATATCGCCAAGTGCAAACCAGCAGCCTTTACCAAAAGCAATTACCGGGGCATCATCCTTTAAAGCTTCAATAATTTGATTAATGTATTGCCAGGAGAATTCTTGATAATCGACAGGTGATAACATGCCTCCCCAAGAGTCAAATATTTGAACGGCATTAACACCAGCTTTTACTTTTTCTTTTAAATAAGCGATGGTTGTATCGGTTATTTTTTGAAGTAATTGGTGTGCGGCTATTGGGTTGGTAAAACAAAATTCTTTGGCCTTATCGAAGGTTTTGCTTCCTTGACCTTGTACACAATAGCATAAAATAGTCCATGGTGAACCTGCAAACCCAATTAATGGAATATCATCATTAAGTAATTCTTTCGTAGCTTTTATGGCTTGATATACATAGTCTAATTCTACTGTGACGTCTGGAACAATTACATTATCAACATCCTTTTGAGTACGTACAGGATTTGGTAAATATGGACCAAAATTAGGTTTCATTTGTACTTCGATATTCATAGCTTGTGGAATAACCAAAATATCACTGAATAAAATGGCAGCATCCATGCCGTAACGTCGAATAGGTTGTACGGTGATTTCACTAGCTAATTCAGGTGTTCTACAACGTGTGAAGAAATCGTATTTCTCACGAATGGCTATAAATTCTGGTAGGTAGCGCCCTGCTTGACGCATCATCCAAACGGGTGGACGATTAACTGTTTCTCCTTTTAAAGCTCTTAAAAATAAATCGTTTTTAATCATACTAGTTGTTAGTTGTTAGTTGTTAGTTATTTGTTGTTTGGGGTTTCTAGAGAATACCAGTAACCAACAACTAATAACCAATAACTATTATACATAATGTTCATTCACCAACTCAATCACACTCTCCACGGTTGGGACTTTAGCTATTCTAACATCTTTAAAATGTTTTTTTGCTTCTTTTGCTGTGGTATCTCCAATACAAAAGGCAATAATATCTGTGTCATTTTTTTGCACAAAACTTTGTACGGTCGATGGGCTGTAAAACATAACACATTCAACAGAATCATCTACTTTTATACCATCAAACTTAGTTTGGTAAGCTTCTACTTCATTTACTTTTATATTGTTTTCAGTTAAAATAGTAGGTAAATCATCTAACCTTAAATCGCTGCAAAAATAAGTGACTTCGGCGCCTTCCATATACTCAACTAAGTACTCTGCTAGCTTTTTTGCGTTTTTTTCAAAATGCGTTACTTTACCTATCCTGTTTTCTACCAAACGCTTCGTGCGTCTACCAACACAATATATATTTTTAAACTGCAATTCTGTTGAAGAATAGTTAGTAATTAAAGATTCTACTGCATTTTTACTGGTGATGATTATATTCCGAATTTCGTTTTTCAAGAACCTGGGATGGATTCTATTTAAGCTTATTTTTATGAAATCGGTGCTTTCCGAAGTTATTTTTTCATGAAAGAGAAGTCGTTGGTCTTCTGTGAACGATTTTGTTGAATAGACGTTTGTTTTTTTATTAGCTTTCTTAATGCTATCCATTAAACGCTTGCCTCCTCGTTCTATAATGAAATCGGCACAAAATGCTGCTACGTCATTATGTTCGCCTAGTTTTTTTACGCGAGTAACATCAATTCTTTTAGTGCCATCTGTACTTAGTAACACGCCCTTAAAGTTGATTTCTTCGTTTTTAATATAAGCGAGTGCGCCAATGGGAGCTGTGCAACCGCCTTCTAATTTATTTAAAAACTCACGTTCAATAGTGGTACAAATTTCGGTTTCTTCATGATTTAATTCAGCACAGGCAGTTTTGACAAAATCATCTTCCTCTAAAGCTGTTATCATAATAGCACCTTGAGCTGGAGCAGGAATCATCCAATCTAAATTAATCGCTTCTTCGGGTCTTATACCGATACGGCCAATACCAGCAGCTGCAAAAATAGCACCATTCCAATGGGCATTATCTTCTAGTTTTTGTAAACGCGAATTCACATTGCCTCGTAAATCAACAATTTTATGTGTTGGAAACCTATTGAGCCATTGGGCACGCCTGCGCAGGCTTCCCGTTGCTATAATAGCTTCTTTAGAACCTAAAAACTCTTCATTGTTTTTAAATACCAATGTGTCATTTACATTGCCTCGTTTTAATACGGCTGCTTGTATAATGCCTTTAGGTAAAACGGTTGGCACATCTTTTAGAGAATGAACTGCAATATCAATGTCATGATTTAACATGGCAATATCTAAGGTTCTGGTAAAAATACCAGTAATTCCTAATTCGTACAAAGGCTTATCTAATACTAAATCGCCAGTAGATTTTACAGGAACTAATTGTGTTTTATACCCTAGGTTTTCGAGTTGTTGTTGTACTATTTTGGCCTGCCATAGTGCTAATTCACTATCGCGCGTACCAATTCTAATGGTTTTAGACATGTGTAGTTGGTTCTAGCTGAAACACTTTTTTTATAAGTTCTAGACTCTCATCAGTAGAAATATTGTCATCTTTTAAATGATGCGCAAAATGATTGGTTATTTTTTGAATGATGTTGCTGCTAATTAATTCCGCTTGTGCTTCATTGAAATCAGCATTTTTTTTGCGCTGTGTTTCTAATTCGGCGGCAGCAAAATTAGCAAGCTTATGTTTTAAGGCTTTAATGGTTGGGGCAAACTTTCTGGTTTCTAACCACCCATTAAACTCTGTTTTTACTTCTTCTATAATAGATTCTGCAATAGGAATATGCTTTTTCCTTTCTTCTAAAGTTTTATCTGTAATTTTAGATAAATCGTCTAAATGAACTAAGGTGACATTGTCTAATTCTTCAACATTGGCGTCAACGTTTTTTGGAATCGACAAATCTAAAATTAAAAGCGGTCTTTCAGATTGAATAATATGCTTGTCAATGGTAGGGCGTTGAGCTCCTGTAGCAACAATTAAAATATCAGAGTTGTTAATCTCTTCCTGTAAGTTAGCATAATCCTTAACGATCAAATCAAACTTTCCGGCAATTAATTCTGCTTTGCCTTTAGTTCTGTTAATTAAAGTGATTTGTTCATTTTCGGTATGTTTTACAAGGTTTTCACAAGTGTTTCTGCCAATTTTTCCCGTTCCAAAAAGTAAAATGTTTTTGTTTGAAACATCTTCAACCGAATTAAAAATATATTGAACTGATGCAAAAGAGACCGAAGTTGCTCCGGATGAAATATTGGTTTCGGTCTTTATGCGTTTACTAGCTTGGATTACAGCGTTCACTAACCGTTCCGAAAAAGGATTAAGTAACCCATGTTTTTTTGAAGAACGCGCACTGATCTTTAATTGGCTAATAATTTCAAAATCTCCAAGAATCTGACTATCTAAACCTGAACCTACACGAAACATATGTGCAATGGCGTCTTTATTTTTATATATGTATGCTACTTCCTGAAATTCTTCAACCGTACCTCTTGTATTATCACAAAGCAGTTGGATTAATTGAAAGGGATGTTGCGCAAAACCATAAATTTCAGTTCGGTTACAGGTAGATGTGACCACCAAACTTTCAATATCATTTTCTTTGGCTTGATCAAGTAAAGCTAATTTGCCCTCATCACTTAAACTAAAGCGCCCCCTTATGTCTGCATCGGCTTTTTTATAACTCAAACCAATGGCATAAAAGTAATTACTTCTTGATATATTGTACTTCTGCATGCTGATACCTGATATTTCAAAGCAAAAGTATAATGGATATCTATAAAAAAACAACGCTCAAAGAACTTTTAATATCGTTTGTGGTTTTTTAACGTTGTTTTTTCTAATTATATGATAAATGTCATATTTTTGCTAATTATTAGGCTGTTTTTGCTTAATTTATTTAGAACGAATCTAAATAAAATCATTATGAAAGACGAAATTAACAATAATAAAAGTGTCGCTCAAAGTTCTTTTGATGAAACAAAGGTAGATGATGGTGCTTTGGTGCTTACATTCAAAAATGAATCAAATGAGGTGCAATCTCTTGCTAAAGAAATAGATAGCGATTATATTCAATTTCATTTTTGCGTAAAGGGTACAAGTCGGTTTGTTTTTAATGAAGGAAGATATGCATTGAATATTTTAGAAGAGAATTCATTATTACTATACAATCCCCAGCGCGATTTACCAATAAATTTACAAATGGATCCTAATTCCTGGATGGTTTCGATTTTAATATCTATTAAAAATTTTCACGGGCTATTTTCTGATGAAGCTGGTTATATTACTTTTTTAAGTGATGATAATAAGGATAAAAAATATTATAAGGATGGTGTTATTTCACCTTCTATGGCAATTGTCTTAAATCAATTAATAAATTATAACCTGAATCAATCTATTAAAAACCTTTATTTTAAAGGGAAGGCATATGAGCTTTTAAGTTTATATTTTAATAGAAGTGAAGATGCCGATGTTGAACAATGCCCATTCTTAGTAGATGAAGCTAATGTTATTAAAATTAGAAAAGCCAAAGAAATCGTTATTGCTCGTATGGCTGAACCTCCCAGTTTACAGGAGTTAGCAGATGAGATAGGGTTAAATCTTAAAAAACTGAAAGAGGGTTTTAAGCAAATTTATGGTGATTCAGTATTTAGTTTTTTATTTGATTACAAAATGGAAGTTGCCAGAAAATTATTAGAATCCGGTGATAATAATGTGAATGAAGTGGGACTTAAAGTGGGGTATAGCACTTCTAGTCATTTTATAGCAGCTTTTAAAAAGAAATATGGTACAACGCCTAAAAAATATGTAATGTCATTATCTTCGTAAAAAAGAAAACTATTAATGAAAAAAGGAGTTTTACTAGTCAACCTTGGTTCTCCGGATAGTCCAGAACCAAAAGATGTAAAAAAGTATTTAGGTGAGTTTTTAATGGATGAGCGGGTTATTGATATTCCGCTCGCTGCCAGAACATTATTAGTTAAAGGCATTATTTTAAAGACACGACCAAAAGCATCGGCGGCAGCTTATAAAAAAATATGGTGGGATGAAGGCTCGCCTTTAATTGTATTGTCTGAAAGGCTTCAAAATAAAATTCAAAAACAAGTAGATGTTCCTGTTGCGTTAGCTATGCGTTATGGGAGTATGACCATTAAAAAAGGGCTGCAGGAATTAGTAGATAAAGGTGTTGATGAGGTCTTGTTGTTTCCCTTGTATCCTCAGTTTGCTATGGCAACTACGGAAACCATTACAGTATTAGTTGAAGAATTACGTCAGCAATATTTTCCGAATTTAAAAATAGAGTCTGTTCCTGCATTTTATAATAAACCTGATTATATCGAGGTACTTTCTAACTCAATAAAAAATCATTTGCAAGGCAAAAATTACGAGCATTTATTGTTTTCATATCATGGTGTCCCAGAACGTCATATTAGAAAAAGCGACGTTACAAAATCGCATTGTAAAATAGACGGTAGTTGTTGTGCTACTCCATCTAAAGCCCATGAATATTGTTATAGACATCAATGTTACGAAGTGACCAGACTGGTTGCCAAAAAGTTGGAGTTTGAAGCCGATATGTACTCCACATCTTTTCAGTCACGTTTAGGCTTCGACCCTTGGTTACTTCCTTATACAGATAGAACTATTGAGCGTTTAGCTAAACAAGGTGTAAAAAACATGGCCATTGTAACACCTGCATTTGTTAGCGATTGTTTAGAAACCCTTGAAGAAATAGCGATGGAAGGACAAGAGATTTTTCATGAAATGGGCGGCAAAGATTTTACAACCGTTCCTTGTTTGAATGACGATGATGCATTTGTTAATCTACTTTCAAAGTGGATTACGAAATGGATAAAAACACCTGTTGAAATTAGCTAATTATGGCATATTATTTTTATTTAAAAGCGTTTCATGTTATTTTTGTTATAACCTGGTTTGCCGGGTTATTCTACATTCCGCGATTATTTGTATACCAAATAGAAGCGTTTCACAAACCGTCACCAGATAAAGAAATCTTAGGCAAACAGCTTAAGCTTATGGCAAAGCGTTTGTGGTTTATTATTACATGGCCATCAGCCATTTTAGCTTTGTTATTTGGTTTAATCTTGTTTTATTTGAACCCTGCACTACTCAATCAAGATTGGATGCAGGTAAAACTAGTCTTTGTTGGGGTGCTAATTATATATCACCTTTTAACACATGTGTATTTCAAGCACCTTCAAAACGATTTGGTTACAGTAACGTCAAGTTTTATGCGTCTATGGAACGAAGGTGCTACTTTTATCCTATTTGCGGTGGTTTTTTTAGTGATCTTAAAAAATGCCATCAATTGGATCTGGGGTATTATAGGGATCATCGTTTTAGGGATTCTTATCATGTTAGGGTATAAAGTTTATAAAAACATAAGAGCAAAAAACCCAGATGCTTAGCACTTAAATCTTCAATTTTCAAAATCACGAGAGGTCTAAAAAAGTAACATTTTTTGTCATCCAGAGCACAGCGAAGGATCTTATACCATTATAAGTCAGCACATTGTTTTTTTTAAGGGATTCTTCATTGCATTCTGAATGACACTTTTTAGACCTCTTGTGATTTGATTTTATCTATAAAAGATATTTGGTTCGATTATTGCTATATTTATGGAACTTTTAAAAGGCACACTAATTATTAATGAAACTAAGAAAACTATCTTTACGTACCCGTATTTTTTTAGCAATGATATTGCTGGTTTTATTAGCCTCAGTTCTTATTTCGGCTGTAGCGATCTATCAATATAAGGAAGAACGACAGGAGTATCATATAGGACGTTTAGAGCGTAAAGAGGAAAACATTCAAACCCATCTTAAGCGTGTTTTAAATGGCAGACAAAACACTTGGGAAGTAAAAACAGAGAATATCCCGTTAATTTTTAAAAATGAAATATATAACGTAGCAGATATTCATAAACTTCAAATTAACTTATATGATTTGGAGGGTACCTTATTAATATCATCTAAAGCAGAATTACAAAATAATGCTGCTCCAGAATGTCTTGAAGCTGATGTTTTAAATGCTATTTCTAATACTGCGGCACATAGATTTGTAGATAAACATAAGGAAAACGGAGAAACATATCAATCATCATATACCTATCTTACGGATCAAAGATCTAAACCTATAGCCATATTAAATTTACCATATTTAGAAAAAGACGATTTCCTTTCAAAAGAGCTTGAAGAATTTCTAAGGCGGATAGCATACGCCTACATGTTTATTTTACTTATGGCTATTGGTATTGCGTTTTTACTATCTAAATACATCACAAAGTCTTTAAAAACAATTAGTGATAAAATTAATACGACAAGATTAGAAAAACGTAATAAGAAGATAGAAGTCAATGATACGAGCGAGGAAATTTCCACTTTGGTAAATTCGTATAATAGTATGATTGACGAACTTGAAGAAAGTGCTGTGCAATTAGCCAAAAGTGAAAGGGAACAAGCCTGGAGAGAAATGGCAAAACAAG
This sequence comes from Flavivirga spongiicola, assembly GCF_030540825.1. NCBI lineage: Bacteria > Pseudomonadati > Bacteroidota > Flavobacteriia > Flavobacteriales > Flavobacteriaceae > Flavivirga > Flavivirga spongiicola. The sequence continues at coordinate 1,890,701 of NZ_JAUOEO010000001.1, read as the reverse complement.
TAGCACACGAAATTAAAAACCCACTGACGCCTATGCGTTTAACGGTGCAAAACTTTCAACGTAAATTTGATCCAAATGATGAAAATATTCATTCCAAATTAGATGAATACAGTAAAACGCTCATTCAACAAATAGATACTATGAGTTCTATTGCATCTGCATTTTCAAACTTTGCAAAGATGCCAGCACAGCAAAATGAAACTTTAAATGTTGTAAAAATCGTAAAACTGGCATTGGATATTTTTAATGAAGATTATATCTTTTTTACCGCAGAATCCGAAAAAATTATTGCGAAATTTGATAGGACACAATTAATTCGAGTAGTTACAAACTTGGTGAAAAATGGTATTCAGGCCATGCCGGAAAATCAAACACCAAGAATCGTTATTAATGTAGGGACGAAGGACAATGATGTCACTATTTCAGTTGCAGATAACGGTTTGGGTATTTCAGAAGAGAATGAAGCTAAAGTTTTTGAGCCTAAGTTTACGACAAAAACAAGTGGTATGGGGCTTGGTTTAGCAATGGTGAAAAAGATAGTAGAAACCTATGATGGAACCATAACGTTCAAATCTGAAAAAGATAAAGGCACTACGTTTAATGTGACTTTTCCTAAAGAATAACTTTCTAAGGACACGACAAAAATTACCTTAGACTTGGATGAAGTGAAGTTGATAGTACCGAAACAGAGGTCTGTCAGGTTTTTAGAACCTGACAGATCTAGAAACATAAAAAGTATAAAGATTGATAATTAACAGCTTAAAGTGGTTATTTCAATTTTTGTTATGTACTAAAATAAACTTTATAAAAATGAAAAAAATACTTGCATTAGTCTTTTTAATAACCTCCATGGGGTATTCGCAAATTTTAGAACCAGTTAAGTGGTCAACTAGCGTAAAAAAAGTTTCTAATTTGGAATACGATGTCATTATAGATGCGACGATAAAACCAAACTATCATTTATATTCGTTAAAAGTGCCTGAAGGCGGGCCATTACCAACGGTTTTTATTTTTGAAGAGAATAAAGATTATGAGTTAGTTGGAAGCATGACAGAAGATAAAGGGCATACTGCTTTTGATCCTGTTTTTGAATTAAACATTAAATATTTTGAAAATTCTGCGATTTTTAAACAACGTATTAAACTAAAAAATAAAAAAGCAACGACAATTACTGGGGAAATTGAATTTATGACTTGTAATGATGCTAGTTGTGTTCCGGGATATGATGATTTTGAAATTGCTATTTAGTGTCTGGTCGGAAACAGACGAATTTTATAAAAAGAGTTATTTTTGATAAGATTTGTATTTACTTTTTATGAGGTGATGCCTTAGCATCAGTCGATTAAAAATAAATGCAAAGATTGCACAAAGAAACTTTTTTAATTTTGTTGTGTTTCAGACCAGACACTATTCAATAAACTTTAAATAATACTATGAGTTACACTAACATACTATCAGAAGAGAATAATAATGGTATTACTACCATAACCATTAATCGTCCAAAGAAGCTAAATGCGCTTAATAAGGAGACGATTCAGGAGTTACATGCCGCTTTTAAAGAAGCAGATCTAGATAAAAAAACCAAAGTTATTATTGTGACGGGTAGTGGAGAAAAAGCTTTTGTTGCGGGCGCTGATATTAGTGAGTTTGCAAATTACAGTATTGAAGAAGGTAAAATGTTGGCGTCTAAAGGGCAAGAATTGCTATTTGATTTTATCGAAAATTTATCTACACCAACCATTGCTGCAATAAATGGTTTTGCGCTTGGTGGTGGACTAGAATTAGCCATGGCGTGCCATTTTAGAGTGGCAAGTACTAATGCTAAAATGGGATTGCCAGAAGTCTCACTTGGTGTTATTCCGGGTTATGGTGGTACCCAGCGTTTACCACAATTGGTAGGGAAAGGACGTGCTATGGAACTTATAATGACCGCTGGAATGATTGATGCAAATAAAGCTTTAAATGATGGGTTGGTAAATCATGTAGTTACCTTAGAAGAGCTGCTTCCTTTTTGTGAAAAAATAGCTGGTAAAATAGCGCGTAATTCATCGGTGGCTATTAGTGCCGCTATTAAAGCTATAAATGCCAATTTTAAAGATGGTGTTAATGGTTTCGATACCGAAATTCAGGAATTTGGTAATTGTTTTGGTAGTGAAGATTTTACAGAAGGTACTACAGCGTTTTTAGAAAAGCGAAAAGCAGATTTTCCCGGGAGGTAGAGTTTTATCTTTAAAATGAGGTTTTACGTTATTTTTGGAGTGTTCGTTTAACGTGTTTATGATTTGCTTGCGTTGATTAAGCAACTAATTTAGTAAATACAAACTGAATAGAAAATCCGCGAGGATTTTCGTAAGTAGGCGAGTATTAGCAATGAATTATACATGGTGTTAGCAGCTGTTTATTATTCCGTTGCCAATGAATCTTGTTTTTTCGATAGCTCTTTAATCAATGCCATTAACCCTCCTTCAAATCCAGAAACTTGTTTTATAAAAGGTAAATGTGCCCCAATTGACCTGCCTTTATATATTTTATTATCCTTAACCCAAAAGATAAACGTTTCGTTAAAATCAGTTTTATTAGCCTTGGTCGTTGAACTAGCCATTTTTGGTAAATCAGATTCCATTCCAATCAAGAAAATAACTTTTTCTTTATCAGCTACTGCCTCTACAATTTCAAGTTTTAAATTTGGTAAAAGAGATTCAATTCTTTTAACGGCAGATTTTAATTCATCCCGACTATTAAATTTTCTTCCTTCCGTTGATGTATGTTCATAATTTTCAACAAACAACTCATCAATTAAGTCAATATTATTTTGATTGTATACTTCATTGAAATAACGAGAAGTTAATTCAAGGTTTGATTTTTTTATTTTTTCATCTGTTGATTCTTGTTGGCAAGAAGTCAAAAGTATTAGTAAGAGTATTAGAATTGTTCTCATTATTTGATGAATGGTTTTAATTGCTGGTAATGTAAAGATAAAGTTCCGTTTCAATGAACTTTATCGGTTGTCAAACGAAGTTAGTTGATTTTTTTTACAAAATCAAGTGTGATTTATGCCTTTTAATAATCGAATCTTGATTTATCGAATTTGTTAATAACCCGTTTTTACTTTAACATTTTTGAATAGAATTTATAAGTAATTTTAAAGAGCTACACAAAGCACATTCAACCTTTATTTTTACTACAATGAATCCAAAAACTGCCATAAAAGGACGTGGTGCACAAGTTAATGTACACAATCGTTTCTTCGAATTAAGTCATGAAATGCGTGACGACTTTCTCGAATTCTGTCGTAAAGAAGGTGAAATAAGCGATAAAAATAAAACACAATATCTGGAAGTATTTCCCAAAACGATAGTCAATAAAGTGGAGAGCCCGGATATAGGTATGATGTACTCTATGAATTCATATCAAGGTTGCGAGCACGGTTGCATTTATTGTTACGCACGCAATAGCCATGAGTATTGGGGTTATAGTGCGGGTTTGGATTTTGAACGGCGTATTATGGTAAAGAAAGATGCTCCCAAATTACTGGAAGCACAACTAAAAAAGAAAAGTTGGAAAACACATCCTATCGTTATGTCCGGAAATACGGATTGTTACCAACCCGCCGAAAAACAATTTGAAATTACGAGACAATGCTTAGAGGTGTTTTTAAAATACAAACACCCGGTAGCTATCATTACGAAAAATGCATTAATTCTTAGGGATTTAGATCTTTTAAAAGCATTGACAAAAGATAGCTTAATTGGTGTAAATATGTCCATTACCTCATTGTCAGAAAATACAAGACGCATTTTAGAACCTCGAACAACCACAATTAAAAAACGTTTAGAAACCGTTAAGATTTTAAGTGAAAATAGGATTCCGGTAAATGTGATGTTAGCACCTATTATTCCGTCTATAAATAGTCATGAAATATTACCTTTAGCAAAAGCAGCAGAAGAACATGGTGCTTTGTCGATAGCTCATACAATTGTGAGACTAAATGGTGCTATTGGCGAGATTTTTAAAGATTGGATTCATAAAACGCTTCCAGATCGTGCCGAAAAAGTATTGCATCAAATAGAGAGTTGTCACGGAGGTCGTTTAAACGATTCTAGGTACGGAACCAGAATGCGGGGTGAGGGAAAAATTGCAGAACAAATTAATAATCTTGTAAAACTGGCCAGGCTAAAGTATTTTAAAAATAAAGCTATGCCAAAACTTAACCTGAGTTTGCATGAACAATATAAAGACGGGCAATTAAGATTGTTTTAAATAATACCATTTCTTGTTTGAAATTACTGTAAAAGAAATTGATGATTTTTTTTCTTTATAGAAAGCAGAAAAATAAAGCATAGCCTAAGCTACGGTTTCTTTTTATGTTGAAATGGAAAGGAAAAAAGGGCGATTTATTAGGGTCATTTCAGATGAGAGATGGTATAATATAGGGTTATTAAACAAAAAAAGTGGACCATGACAGCCCACTCCTTACAAAACTAACTAAACTAACTAAATAAGATCTCTTAACTAAATTAATGATTGATGAATTTTGTATACTCTTTGTTGTTTGAATTGATTACTATTTTAAAATTTCCTTTTTTAAGTTTATATACTTTTTCTATTATTTGAATGCCTTCAATCTTTTCTGAGTATATTAAGTGGTAACTGTTGTTATGATTTTCGTAAATCCTTATTTTTAATGGTTCAAGGTCTAAGGCAAGTTTTGTCATATAAACTAAGTTGCCTTTTTCTCTTAGATAAGGCTTAAAAATAACAGCCTCTTTATCTTTATTGAAAGTAACCTGGTTATTTTCTACAACAAAAGGAATTGTTTTAATTTCTAGATCTTTATCTATCTCGAAAAAATAATTTCCGTTTGGTAATTCAGTTAAATCAAAACCTTTATTGTACGTACCAGATGATTGAATAAGTTCTTTATATATAATAATACCCTTGTAATTTTTAATAGATAGAAGGTCGCCTTCTTTTACATTATCAATTGTTAATGCAGTCCCTTTAAGATCCCCTTCAATTTTGAAAGAAGAAATTTCACTAGCGTTACCTATTATTACAGTAAGCATCATTGTTACTAATAATAGGCTTTTTTTGATTTTTTTAATTGCGTTTTTCATGATTTGGATTTTACATCGTTTAACAAGACAAAGGTATATTGGAATAAGGTGTTGCAAAACATCAAATTTGACCAGTTTGTATGCTATTTTATCTGTTAAATGAATGTTAAATCTGTGTAAAGTTAAAATAGCATATAATCATGATAATTGTATATAGATTTTTAAAGATAATATGTAGTATTTTTGTTACTTAATTGCTCCATTTATGATTAATAAAAAACCTACTTTAGAAAAACTTAGCCCTAGTTTTGGAAGTTCTATATTAGTTAAACAACATATGGTTAAGGTTGATAAGTATAATGCTTTTTGGCATTTTCATCCAGAACTAGAATTGGTTTATGTAAATAAAGGCCAAGGAAAAACTCATATAGGTACCCACTTATCTTATTTTAATAATAGTCAACTTATATTAATAGGATCTAATTTGCCGCACAATGGTTTTACAGATCGATTAACAGCAAATGGTACAGAAACAACCGTTCAGTTTAAATCTAATTTTTTAGGAAATGATTTTGTTAATATTCCTGAGATGTCATTAATAATATCCTTATTTGATAGAGCAAAAAAGGGTATTCGGTTTAATGCAGAAACGAAAAAAATAATTGGACCTAAAATTGATAGGCTTCTAAATTATGAAGGCTTGGATAGGGTTTTAAAATTTTTAGAGATATTAAATCATTTAGCAAAAACAGATGACTATATTATTTTAAATGCTGACGGTTTTGCTTTTGAAGCAGAACCACAAGACAGTGGTAAAATTGGTTTGATCTATAAGTATATTAACAGAAACTTTCAAAATCACATTAGCTTAGATGAAATAGCTGATAAAGTAAGCATGACGGTCCCTGCGTTTTGTAGATATTTTAAACGTATTACAGGTAAGACATTTACTAAATTGGTTAATGAATATAGAGTAGTGCATGCGACAAAACTATTAAACGAAAGTCAAATGAGTATTGCGGATGTTTGTTTTGAATGTGGGTTTAATAATTTTTCACATTTTAATAAACAGTTTAATGAAATAACAGGTAAAAGTGCATCGCAATACAGAAAAGAGATAAAACATATTATCCAATAGTAGATTAACTTGACGTAAGCAATCACTTTATTACTGATAATCATCTGAAATTTAAGGGTGTGTCTCCTCGAGTACTGAGCGGAGACGAAAGGCCCGACCCGACAATGCTTTAAGCATTTCCATCCCACTCATTATAAAACTGTTTAAGATACAGCTCCATAAATGTGTGCCTGTTTAAAGCTATTTTTTTTCCTGTTTTGGTATTCATTTTATCTTTTAAAAGCAGTAATTTTTCATAAAAATGATTAATAGTTGGAGCCGTTGATGCTTTATACGCTGCTTTACTCATGTTAAAGTTTGGCTTAATGTCAGGGTTATAAAGGGCTCTGTTTTTAAAGCCCCCATAATTAAAACAACGTGCTATACCTATGGCTCCAATAGCATCTAGTCTATCGGCATCTTGCACGACATCTAATTCTGGTGAACGAAATTTTTGTGCTTCATTTCCACCTTTAAAAGAAATATTTTCAATAATATTTATAACATGCTCAATGACTGTAGAGTCTACATTCAGTTTAAATAAAAACTCTCGAGCTATTTTAGGACCAATAGTTTCATCACCTTTATGGAATTTACTATCGGCAATATCATGTAATAAAGCGCCAAGAGCTACAATAAAAGTATCTACATTTTCACTTTTAGAAATTAGCAAGGCATTTTTATAAACACGCTCTATATGAAACCAGTCGTGCCCTCCTTCGGCATCAATTAATTGCTCTTTTACAAAAGTGATGGTTTTTTGTATAATTTTTTCTGAACTCATAATGGGTTAAAAATAAAAATTTTGTCTAAAAAATGCCATTCAGTGTCATTGCGAGACTTTGCAAAAGTCGTGGCAATCTGTTTAATTTTAGATTCAATTCAAAAGATTACCACGTCGATTCTCTCCTCGTAATGACAGCCTATTTAAACTTTTTAGGCGGTCACTAATTTACAAATCAATTTTTTATTCAATGGGAATATGTAAATCAACTATACATTTATTTTCAGGATGTTCCCGAAAGTCATTATGATATATTTCAAAAGGATTCTCTTCAGCTTTTTTATATCCATTTTCATTCATCCAAATGAATAGGCTGCTCCATGATTTTTCAAAATCAACAGGCGTGATTTCAAAACGACCAACAATGCATTTACTTTTTCTTATGATCCCTGAATCTATGTCTCCTTCTAAAACAAGTGGTTTATTCGTTAGTACACAAATACTCATACGAACCTTGTCCGGATCAGTTATTTTAAAGCTATCATGAAAAATTCTTGCCATTTTAGTTTCAGAGTTTCCCATCAAATCTTTTACTTTCGCCCATTTTATTAATCTGTCAAATACGTTTTCAATACCGTGTACTCCAAAATGAGTCATGCAGGCAAATTTTAATTCAGGAACTTCTTTAATTTCAATGTTTGCATTCATTTTAATCCAATTTAAATGATTATTAATGTTGCAAATGTATTTTTCAAGAATCAGACTTTCTTGCCCATTCTTGCTTTCAACTTGACTTATCTTGCTATATTTATATGGGTTTTCTTTTCGAAATAGAGAAGGGCTTACGCCATAAAATTTTTTAAAGGCACGAGTAAAAGAAGAGTTGCTGCTAAAACCATATTGTAACGAAAGGGCTGTAATACTTATGTGTCTTTTGTGTATTAATACTGAGGCTGTTTTTTCAATACGTTTTCTAATGATATAAGCATGGAGTGTTTCCCCAATTAGAGCTTTAAAAATTCTATGAAAATGAAATGGTGAATATAATGCTATATTAGAAAGAGACTCTAATGATAATTCAGAATCAAGATTATGGTCTATATATTTTAAAGTCAAATTAACCCGACTGATATAATCTTTTTCTATGTCATCTTTAGAAATCAATATTTGTGTGAAATGATTTTTAGCTATTTTATAATGGCAGGCTCAACCCATTTAAATTGAAATGAATTTTCCGGGATTTTAATACGATCTGCTAAACGATACATTCTGGCAGGAAGTTTCATAAGGTAATCTCTGGCCTTTTCAGCTTCGTCGGTAAGGTTTGTGATTTTATCAATTTCCCAACGGGCAATTAATTTCTCTAAAATTTCCACATAATCATTCGATGTGTAAACGCCAATACGCTGCGCGGTATTAGAAAACTCATCAAAAGCGGTGCTGATTTTATTTCCAGATTCTCTTAAAAAAACAGCAGGCATCGTTATTTTTTGTTTCATCATATAATGAAATGCCATCATCATTTGACTAGGATCCACTTTAAAAATACGTTCAACAAATTCAGAATAAGCGTGATGATGTCTCATTTCGTCTCCAGAAATAATTTTACACATTTTAGCAAGCTGTTTGTTACCTTTCTCTCTTGCAATTTTAGCAACACGATTGTGAGAAACGTAGGTTGCTAACTCTTGAAAACTAGTATAAACAAAGTTTTTGTATGGATCTCTATCAGTTCCAATATCAAAACCATCAGCAATAAGATATTGTGTGGTTTTCTCAATTTCACGCATATTTACACGTCCGGAAAGATATAAGTATTTGTTAAGTACATCGCCATGACGATTCTCTTCACCTGTCCAATGGCGTACCCATTTTCCCCAGGCATTTTCTCTGTCTACTTGATCAACACCTTCCACATCCATTAGCCAGGATTCGTAAGTTGGTAAGGCTTCTTCAGTAATCATATCACCGACTAAAACCACCCAAAAATCATATGGTAGTTCTTTAGAAAGTTCTCTTATTTCACGTACTTCTTCAAAAAAAGTATCTCCTTCAGAATTTGGTAAAAAATCGGTTGGCTGCCAAATTTTTTCAATAGGAATTAAATATTTTTCAATTAAAGATTCAACGTCTTTTTCCAAAAACTTCATCACTTCTAATCTAACATTCTTTAACGACATCTATAATTTTTTAAGGGTGTATATGTTCTTTAATAGTAGTTTCAATACTATTTATAAGCTCTTGCTTATTGGCAAAGGTACTAACTTTTAAAGGCTTGTGTACAGTAAAAGTGATATGAGTTCCTAATCCCATAGGGAATTTTCCGTAACGAACTGTTTTCCAGGAATTATTTATAGAAATGGGAACGACTAAAGCCGATGGTGCTTTTTTAAATAGAATTTCTAAGCCTTTTGTTTGAAATGGTTTTGGATGACCATCTTTACTTCTTGTTCCCTCCGGGAAAATAACCGCTGCCCGATTATTTTTTTCAATATATTCACCAAATTTCATAATAGCAGGCAAAGATTGTCGTGGGTTTTTTCTATCGATTAAAACAGATCCTCCATGACGTAAATTATAGGACACACTGGGAATGCCTTTACCCAATTCTATTTTACTAATAAATTTAGGGTGATATTTTCTTAAAAAAACAGACAAAGGTGAGATGTCATACATACTTTGATGATTGCAAACGACAATAAGTGGCTGATTTGTTTCAATATGATGTGCATTATTAAATGTAAATCGAGTGCCTAGAATATGAAGGCATCGCATTAAACACATGTTCATTAAATCAGCACTTTTTTTATGTCCTTTATAACCAAAAGCGTTAAGACCTATCCATTGGATGGGATGGAATATGAGCAATGTTATTAAAAAACAGAGGAAATAAATAATGGTTAATGGGTACGACAACAATTTTTGCATGCGCAAAAATAAGTAAAAACTAAGTTTTAATACATAAGAACACAGGTGTTATTTTCGCAACTTGCACTTACTGGTCGTAAAGCGAGTGCACAATCTGAAGCGATGCCCCATTTTATATTAAAGGCAGCTTCTTTTTGGTTGTAAGTTTCAACGGCAGCTTCTAATTGTTCAACATCAATAGAAGTTGTATATAGTAAATAAGACCATGGCCCTCCACAAGGTTTGCTTCCTAATGCAATAAATTTACACTCGGTAGTATCATTGCAGACTGAAGCTTTAGCCAATGCTTCAATATCTGCCTTTAATAAACTAAGCTGTTCTAATTCGTTTTCATAAGTAGGTGCGTCATTATCGTTAGATGAACAACCGACGATAACTAATAAAATAAGATAGGTAAAAACCAATGTAGTTCTTAAATACAGATTCATAAGTCTTTTTTTTATAAGATGGGAAATTGGTAAATAGGTTGCGTAATCTGTATAAAAAAAAACCACGATAATCCGAGGATCCGTGGTTTAATTTTAATTGTCATTCTGAGCAAAGCGTAAGAACCTATAAAATTTTTAGTTTGTCTGAAAAGAGACAACTACACTTCGATTGCGCTCAGTGCAGGCTATTTATTCCTCGCAATGCTCTATTTTAACAATGCTCGTTATAGGCGTCCACTAAGTTTTCTGCTATAAGCTCTGCCGGACGACCTTCAATATGATGACGTTCTAGCATATGTACTAACTCACCATCTTTAAATAATGCCATACTTGGAGAGCTTGGAGGAAATGGGACCATATAACCACGAGCGGTATCGACGGCTTCTTTATCTACACCTGCAAAAACGGTTACAATATTTGTAGGACGCTTTTCATTTTCTAAACTCATGCTTGCTCCTGGGCGTGCATTCGCTGCTGCACAACCGCAAACTGAATTTACAACCACTAAAGTTGTTCCTTCTTTTGCTAAAGCAGCATCAACAGCTTCAGAAGTATGTAATTCTTCAAAACCAACTTTTGTTAAATCTTCGCGCATTGGTTTTACTAATTCTGCTGGATACATATTTTTAAATTTTTATAATTAACTATTTTATAGTGCAAAGATACCAATTGTGTAACAAAATTGAGAATCAATCAACTAACAAATATTATATTTACTCTGATAATCTTTATTTTAAAAAAAATAGGTCAGAGCGAACCTATCTTAATATAACTTCTTCTTTTAAAAGAATGAATTTATATGTAGGTTTGGTCATAATTAAAATCTATAACTTACATGAGTTTTTCAAAATGGATAGGTGGCGCTTTAGGCTGGTCTTTTGGTGGCCCTATAGGTGCTATTATTGGGGTAGCATTAGGAGGGATTGTTGATTCCTTATCAAACGGGAAAAGTAGTCCTTTTTTAGAACAAGGACAACCGCAACAAGGTAGAGGAACTACTTATAGAACACAAACCAGACAGCGTCCGCAAACACAATCAGGTGATTTTGAAGTGAGCTTACTCATATTAGCGTCAATCGTTATAAAAGCGGATGGTGTACAAGATCAAAGAGAATTGGATTTTGTACGTCAGCAGTTTGTAAGTATGTATGGTAAAGAACGAGCCAATCATGCATTCAAACTATTCAAAAATATTAGCAATCAAAGTAATATTTCAACCAGGCAAGTTTGTTTGCAGATTAAACAGATGATGGATCATCCATCACGTTTACAACTTATGCATTTCTTGTTTGGTATTGCAAAGGCTGATGGAACGGTAACAGAAGATGAGGAGAGACAAATTTATACGATTGCAGGATATTTAGGGATTAGTTCACGTGATTATGATAGTATTAAAGCCATGTTTTATAACAGTAGTGATAATGCTTATAAAATTCTGGAAATAGATAAAGGTGCTACGGTCGATGATATTAAAAAAGCGTATCGAAAAATGGCTAAAAAGTATCATCCGGATAAAGTCATTCACTTAGGGAAAGAACATCAGGTAGGAGCTGAAGAAAAGTTTAGACAAGTGCAAACGGCTTACGAGCATTTGCAGAAGGAACGGCGATTTTAATAATTTTTAATGAATCAAGAGGAGGTTAAAATAAAAATATTAGAAGAAATTTCGAAAACCGAAAAAGCAATTTTAGACTATAAAGAATTAACAAAACCTATAGCTCCAGATGTTTCTATTGGTAGGGTAAGCAGAATGGATGCTATAAATAATAAAAGTGTTAATGAGGCATCCTTACGTCAAGCCGAAATTAAGCTAGGAAATCTTAAGCGGGTTCTGGATAGATTCGGAACTGACGATTTTGGCATTTGTTTAAAATGTAAACAAGCTATTCCAGTAGGTAGGATCTTAATTCGTCCTCAAAGTTTATTGTGTGTTAATTGTGCGAGTTAGAATAATAAACTAGTACTATGCAAAACATTAGTCATTCAAAACCAGCATTAATTTATGCTATAGCGTATAGTTTTGAAAGAGCATCATATTACGGGATAAGGACGATCATTGTGCTTTATATGGTTGGCGAAACATTACAAATGTCTAATCAAGAGGCGGTAGCAACCTATGGATGGTTTTCTTTGTTTATTGTTTTTTCCAATGTCTTAGGAGCACTTTTGGGAGATTTATTAGTGGGCAATAAAAAAGGGATACTTGTTGGTGGAACTTTACAAACTTTAGGTTGTTTTATATTGTGTATTCAATCTCTGGGTTCTTTATATATTGGTTTTGGGTTAATAATTTTAGGTTCTGGATTATTTACATCTAACACAATTGCACAATTTGGTAAGCAGTATTTAATAAATAATCCAAAATTATTAGATGCAGGTTTTACATTGTTTCATCTAGCTATTAGTATAGGCTCATTTATTGGGGTTGTAGTTACAGGTTATATGGCTGAGTCAAATTTCAACTATGGATTTATAGTAACTGGGGTATTAACAATGTTGGCTACAGTTTTTATATTATTTACAAACAATAATCAAGGCATTTCATCATCTAATTATAAAAACATAAACATAGATAAAAGGTTACTATACATTATTACAGTAATAATTACTTCTGGTATTTTTTTGATGGTTTATGAGAGTACATACTTTGATGTTTATACAATTCAAGAAAAAGTTTTTGACGGTATTGATGTAATTCCAGAAGTTTATTTAAAAACTGGACTTGGCTCTTTTTTTGGAATAATTATTATCTCAATTTTAACTTTAGTTTGGACTTACGTTTATACAAATTCATTTTTTAAGATTTTTTTAGGATTAATAGTTTCTGCATTATCTTTTATAATTTTATTGTTTATTCCAGAAACCCCAAATTCTTTAAGTTTAACAATTTTTATATTCTCTGCTTTTCTACTTTCTGCAGGAGAAATGCTTATCTCTCCAATTTTATATTCTGTAACAACTAAATTCAGTAACCCTAAATATTTAGCCATTATTTTATCTTTAATAACAATTCCTTCTATGCTATTCAATAAGATTTCTGGAATAATAACAGAGTACAGTAATGAAATAAGCTATAATACTATCTTTTTAATTAGTGTTTTTATTCTTCTGGTATTTGGAGTTATAGCGTATGGTTTATCTTTATTGTATAAAAAAGATGATAGAATTCACCTATCTAAAGAAGCAGATGAATTTTTGTCTTAGATAACAATTTTGAATAAACTTAGTTTTTTGGATTATAATTCCCATCAATATAATCAATAGCCTCCTGCTGAGTTAAAACAGCAAACTTTTTATAACGATCATGAACATCAACAATTTCGTCGAGTGCTTTTTCAACAAGGGGTTTGTTTTCCCAGGTATTAAGATGCACAACAACCGTTTTTAAGCAACCATTTTTATAAGCAATTTGTCCTAAAACATGAATTAAAGTATTCGAGACACGTTTGGTTTCGTCAAACTCCAGGGTTTTTAATAATGGTAAAATATCTTGAGGATGCGTGCGACCTCGTAATTCAATACCATGACAAATCTCTCGTCTAATTTCTTTATCAGGGTGTTCTAAGTAGGTTTTTGCCCAATCTAGAACAGGAACAGGGTTCTTCTCCCCCATTTTTTTACAGAACCTATCACCGCATTTCTAACAGAATGGTGTTTGTCAAACAATCCAATATCAAAAAAGTCTTAACTTTATCAAAATGAAATTTACCAATTTCACCTGCAGCATTTACTACTGTTTGGCGTACTTTTTCAGAGTCTGATTTTAATAAATCTTTTAAAGCAGAAAGAATCGTTTTTTGCAATTCTGGTTTAGAATAAAAGATTTTGCCGATAGCTAAATAACCTGTTTTTCGAATGTAAGTGTCTTCATCTGAAAAGTATTTAATAATACTTTCGGTTTTATTAGAAGTTAAATTAAAAGCTATTTTTTGGTTGATTTTTTCAACCAAAAGGACACGAGCTCCTTTATTTAAGTCATAAAACCCCATATATATAGTTTTAAGATAAAAATAAAAGAAATAAATTGCATGAGTTTTAATATATTAATTAAAAACGATGAAACCGACATGATTAAAATAATCATTACTCTATGTGCTTAAAGATTATTTTAATCATCAAAGGTTGCATATGACCATTAAAAAGCAATAAAAATAAACAGATGAAAAATATCTTCGATTTAAACGAAACAAATACAGTTATTGCCAGAATTAATAAATTAGAATCTTCAACACCACAATTATGGGGGAAAATGAGTGTCGATAAAATGTTGGCGCATTGCAATGTGACTTATGAGTTGGCACTTGAAAATATACACCCTAAACCAAATGGTTTTAAAAAAGCACTATTAAAGCTATTTGTAAAACCTTTAGTAGTAAACGAAAAACCATACAAGAAAAATAGTAGAACAGCACCTGAATTTTTAATAACTGATTCCAAAAATTTTGAAACAGAAAAAGAGCGTTTAATCAATTACTTAAAGAAAACACAAGACTTAGGAGGCGTCTATTTTGATAATAGAGAGTCGCATTCATTTGGGAAATTATCTGAGCAAGAATGGAATAATATGTTTTACAAGCACATAGATCATCATCTAAATCAGTTTGGAGTATAACAACACTTTTTAAAGGACTTCCAGTTTATAGCCAACACCATGAACATTAATAATGTTTATAGTGTTGTCATTTTTAAACTTTTTTCTAAGTTTTGATATAAAAGTATCTAAGCTTCTGTCGACAAAAACACCGTGGTCTTCCCATATTTCTTTTACAAGGGTTTCGCGTTTTACAACTTGATTTAGATTTGCACTAAGCATAGACATGAGTTCACATTCTTTAGCAGATAGCTTTATTTCAACAGCTTCTTTAATTAACTTGTTTTGATCTTTATAAAATTTATAATCACCAATTTTTGAATAGGGAATGACCTCCCCAGTAGGGGTCTTTATTTTTCTTTTTTTAAGATAGAAAAAACCAGAAATTAATATGCAGGTAAAAAGAATAAAAAGTGTTATGTACATTTTAGTAGTTAACCTCGAGTTCTTTTCAAGAAATAGTATCTGGATCGTATAACAATCAGCGGGTAGGTTTCTGCCTAAACAAGGAACAATATTACTTTCTGTAGTTCCTTTGATTTGAAAACTGTAAAACACTTCATCGTTATTGCAATTAATAACCTCAACAATATATTGTTTTGGGAGGTTAGCAGTTTTTAAACTGTTACTTATAACATTCACCAAGCTATCTGGAGTTATAGATAGTTTATTTTGAAATGCTAGTTCGTATGTGTTCTCATTTAATTTAGTGATAGGTAGGATCAATGATGTAGAATCGTTATTAGTGATTAAAAGTGCATGGCCAGCATCTCGCAAGGCTACTTTTACCGTTTCAGAAAAATGATTCTGGGACGTATCATCTATGCATCCCGAGAGTGTAAAGGGCAGTATCAACAATAAAGAGAAAATGAGCTTATTCATCGTTATGTTTAAAACAGTTAAATAAATGAAAATTTTCAACTTTTTGCATCCGTTTCACACTTCTTTCACATTTTTTTTACAAAAATGGTAAACAATGCTTCTAGTTTTACTAAAAAATATGAATCATGAAACATTCATAACTAAAAGTTTCGATACCCAAGGACAATGATTAGATGGATGCTACATGTGACAAATAAAAGACAATAAATACATACACATGAAAAAAATTATTTTATTGGTAATAATTATTTGCTTTACAAGCATTACAAATGCTCAAAAGAATATAGAAATTGATACAACTAAGAGTGTTGTGAAATGGACAGGATCGAATTTATTTAAATATAATAAGCATTTTGGCACTGTAAAATTTATAAGTGGACATATTATTAAATCGAATGATGTTATACTTGGAGGTTATTTCGAAATTGATATGAACTCTATTGCAAATACCGATGGAAAATATAATGAGATGTTGGTAGGGCATTTAAAAAACCAAGATTTTTTTGATGTTGAAAAACATCCAAGAGCTATAATAAAGTTTATCGAAGTTGTTCATAAAAATGTAAATACCATTAAGGTAAAAGCGAACCTAACGATTAAGAATGTTACCAATGCCATTGATTTTAATATAAAATTTAAAGTTGTGGATGGTAAATATGAAATGAATTCAAAATTTATTATGGATAGAACCAGATGGGGTGTTAACTATGAGTCGAAAGGTATGTTTGGAAGTGTTAAAGATGGTATTATTTCTGATGCTATTGAATTTGAAGTTGTTTTGATATTTAATTAAAAGAAATGAAGGACATACTTATAGGCATTTTATATACTATCAGTATTATTGCTTGCTTGCCGAATCAAAAACAGGTCAATAAAACATTATGGACTGTGGCATGGAGTCCAAGTGGAGAATATATAGCTACAGGTGGTAATCAGGACAACCTTAAAATATACGAAGCGAAGACCTTTAAACTCATAAAAACTTACCCGGTAAGGGGTGTTACCATAAGCCGAATAAAATGGCACCCTACTAAGAATATTTTAGCTATTGTAACTCAAAGTAAAACGGTTAAGGCTAGAATGCTTGATTTTGAAAAAGATACATGGATAGATTTACAAGGTTTAGAATCTGGTTTCCGAGGATTGGATTGGAATTATAAAGGCGATATGCTTGCTGTTTCTGAGCTTGAAAGAAACGTGTCAATATTTAATCTTGAAGGAAAACGAATTAGTAGATTTATGGCCGACCCAAAGGGTGTTGCAGGGTTAGATTGGCACCCATTTAAAAATATTCTAACAACAGTAGGTGCACAAATAGGAATTTATAACTATTTGGGAGATATCATTAAAGTATTTGAACCAAGAGCGAAAGAAACATTTTTACTTAGTGTAGAATGGCATAAATCTGGAAATTTTTTTGCTGTTGGAGACTATGGGGATCTTGAAAAAGCGGATAATAAATTGGTGCAGTTTTGGAATATTGAAGGAGAGAAATTAAATGAAATTTCAGGAAGTTTAGGAGAGTACAGGAATATACGTTGGAACGGTGCCGGAAGTACATTAGCCACAGCAAGTGATGCTTTAAGAATTTGGACTAAAAAAGGGGAACTGTTAGCAGAATCAAAATCTTCAGAAGATTATTTATGGGGTATAGATTGGAGTCCAGATGGCAAGTTTATTATTACCTCAAGTAGTAAAGGCAAAATAGTAATTTGGGACTCGAATGCTAATAAAATTAAAGAACTGGACTATTAGTTTTGAAAAACAACTGTAGATTGACCTTTACCTACTGTCAACTCAATCCGTCTGCCCAAAATCATAGCGCGATTGTCCTTTTCGTGCCCGGCAGGCATATTAAATGCTATAGGAAAACTATAATCGGATAAAGCATCTAAAATAAGTTGTTCTATGGAAGTACCCCAAAGTGTGGTGTTTTTTCTAAGTTTGGTCATATCGCCAACAATAACACCTTTGCAGTTTTCAAAATAGCCAGCACGTTTTAAACTTTGTAACATACGGTCTATATGATATTTATATTCGCCAATTTCTTCAATAAACAGAATTTTACCAGAAGTATCAATACTTGTTTTAGAGCCTAGCATGGTATGTAACATCGTTAAATTACCACCAACAATTGGGGCAGACGCGTTCCCAGTTTTATTGTATTTAGAACCTGTTAAAGTATAGTTTAAAGACTTTCCAAAAATGGCATCTTTAAATGTTGAAAGTGTCTCTTTAATCGTTCCAAAATCGTCTTGTAAGCTCGTGCACATCATAGCATGAATAGATTGTATATCTTGGTTATGAACTTGATTATGAAGTGCCGTAATATCAGAATAACCAATAAGCCATTTTGGGTTTTGTTTAAATTTGGTGTAATCTAATTTATCTAAAATTCTAACAGTTCCGTAACCACCACGGGCACACCAGATAGCACTTATTTTGGGATTATCTAAAGCATTTTGAAAATCTTCACAACGTTCATCATCCGTTCCGGCAAAATGATTGGCCTGACTAAATACATGTTTGCCTACGATGGCATGTAATCCCCAACTTTTTAAAAGCCTCTTGGCTTGTTCCACTTCTTTAGTTCGGTTTTTTAGAACTCCCGAAGGCGCCACTATGGCAACTGTATCTCCTGCTTTTAAGTATGGTGGTTGTATCAATATATTTGTTTTTGGTGATGCCGCATTTTGAGCTGAAAGGTGTTTTTTCCCAAAGAAAAAAACAATACAACATAATACAGTAAATAATGAGATTTTTGACATAATGTAAATGTACATTTTTTTTCTAAATCGTAGTCTAATTGATTACTTTTGTGGCTTTAGAAAACTAAACGTCATTACGAGGATTGAAATAGCTTGCATTGAGTACTTCGACTTCGCTTAGTATAAGCTAAAAAGTCGAAGTGTGGTAATCTTTCCAAATTTAACAGATTGCCACAATTTTTTATCAAAAATTTCGCAATGACACTATAATTGAAATTTCATCATGAACAAACCAAAACGATATACAATTACCACAGCACTTCCTTATACAAATGGACCTATTCATATTGGACATTTGGCAGGGGTTTATGTTCCGGCAGATATATATGCGCGTTATTTACGATTAACAGGAAACGACGTTATATTAATTGGGGGAAGTGATGAACATGGCGTGCCCATTACGATTAAAGCAAAAAATGAAGGGGTCACACCACAAGATGTTGTAGATAAATACCATGCGATTATTAAAAAATCGTTTAAAGATTTTGGGATTACTTTTGATAATTATTCACGCACTTCAGCCGAGGTTCACCATAAAACAGCTTCAGAATTTTTTACGACTTTAAATGATAAAGGTGAGTTTATTGAAGAAGTGACAGAGCAATTATATGATGCCGAAGCAAATCAGTTTTTAGCAGATCGATTTGTGGTGGGGACTTGCCCTAAATGTGGAAATGAAGAAAGCTATGGTGACCAATGTGAAAACTGTGGAACAAGCCATAATGCTACCGATTTAATAAATCCGAAGTCAGCTTTAACAGGAAATACGCCTACTTTAAAACAAACAAAACACTGGTTTTTACCATTAGATAAGCATGAAGCTTTTTTAAAAGAATGGATTCTTGAAGGGCATAAAAAAGATTGGAAACCTAATGTTTATGGGCAATGTAAATCTTGGATTGATGATGGCTTACGTCCACGTGCCGTAACCAGAGATTTAGATTGGGGAATTCCTGTGCCTGCAGAAGGTGGTGAAGGGAAAGTGCTTTATGTTTGGTTTGATGCCCCGATAGGTTATATATCATCTACCATAGAATGGGCAGAACGAGAAGGAAAGGATTGGGAGCCGTATTGGAAAGATCAAGATACTAAATTGGTTCATTTTATTGGAAAAGATAATATTGTATTTCATTGTATCATTTTTCCAGCTATGTTAAAAGCCGAAGGTTCTTATATTTTACCAGAAAATGTGCCTGCCAATGAGTTTTTAAATTTAGAAGGCAATAAATTGTCAACCTCAAAAAATTGGGCTGTTTGGTTGCCAGAATATTTAAAAGAATTCCCAGGTCAGCAAGATGTATTACGTTACGCTTTAACATCTAATGCCCCAGAGACTAAGGATAACGATTTCACCTGGAAAGATTTTCAAGCGAGAAATAATAATGAGTTAGTAGCCATTTTCGGGAACTTCATTAATCGTGTTGTGGTACTAACGAATAAGTATTATGATGGCGTGACGCCTACTGCTAATGCATTATCTCAAGTAGATGAAGAAACATTAGCCGCAGTAAAAGCCTATCCCGATGTGATTTCTAGCTCTATTGAACGCTACCGTTTTAGAGAAGCACAACAAGAACTTATGAATTTAGCGCGACTGGGTAATAAGTACTTAGCAGATGAAGAACCTTGGAAAGTGATTAAAGTAGATGAGGTACGTACACAAACCATTATGTATGTAGCACTTCAAATAGCATCGGCATTAGCTACGTTGTGTGAACCATTTTTGCCATTTACTTCTGAAAAATTAAAAAAGATTCTTCGTTTCACTCTGAATGACAAAAAAGATGATGAGGGTCATGCTGAGCTTGTCGAAGCATCTCATTGGAACGAAGTAAGTACCAAAGAAGTATTACTTCCATCTGGTCACCAAATAGGGAAAGCTGAATTGTTGTTCTCTAAAATCGAAGACGCAACCATACAAGCACAACTTGATAAATTAGAAGCTAGTAAAAAAGCAAACGACATAGCTAATGCTGTTGTAGAACCACAAAAAGACACCATTACATTTGACGATTTCACTAAGTTGGATATCCGTGTTGGGACTATTTTGGAAGCTGAAAAAATGCCAAAAACTAAAAAATTATTAGTTTTAAAAGTCGATACAGGTATTGATGTACGAACCATAGTTTCGGGCATTGCCGAAAGTTTTACGCCTGAAGAAGTGGTAGGGAAACGCGTAACCGTTTTAGTGAATCTAGCACCGAGGGCGTTAAGAGGCGTTGAAAGTGAAGGAATGATTTTAATGACGGAGACACCTGAAGGGAAGTTGGTATTTGTGAATCCGGATGATACAGCTGTAACAAACGGGTTGCAGATAAGTTAGTTTATGAATAGAAACATCATTAGGCAAATTGTAGATATTCAAGCACAAGCTGAACGTTTAATAAAAACACAAGCTGATATGGTTGAAATTGGACAATTCGCTCAATATAATGATGAAATCAAAGAGTACTTAATATCTAATATTGATGATGGTTTTATTTTGAAATATGTTCGAGAAATTCCTGATTTGAATATTGAAGAGGTCGAAACTAAAACAGGTCTTATAGCTATAATCATAATTTTAATAAGCTCCTTTTTTGGAGGAGTAGCTCTATATAATGAGAAAAGAAGATCGCA
This sequence comes from Flavivirga spongiicola, assembly GCF_030540825.1. Classification (NCBI taxonomy): domain Bacteria; kingdom Pseudomonadati; phylum Bacteroidota; class Flavobacteriia; order Flavobacteriales; family Flavobacteriaceae; genus Flavivirga; species Flavivirga spongiicola. The sequence goes on along the minus strand of NZ_JAUOEO010000001.1, from coordinate 1,869,587 downwards.
GAAAGCATTGAACACTATCCGAGATATTAAAGGTAAATATGCCTCTGCAGAATTTATGCTTAAAAATTATTTCGCTGGTTAAATTTACTTGCTTAATTTAATCTTAATATTATTTTAGGAATTAAAGAATTATTTAACTTTACATAAAAAGAAATATCATGTTATCAAAAACCATAGAAGAAGCATTAAATAATCAAATAAGAATTGAAGCTGAGTCTTCACAGATTTATTTAGCTATGGCGTGTTGGGCCGAGGTAAAAGGTCTGGAGGGAGTGTCTAATTTCATGTATGCGCAATCTGATGAAGAGCGCGAACACATGCTAAAATTGGTGAAATTCGTCAACGAACGAGGAGGTCATGCAAAAATTTCTCAGTTGGCAGCACCAAACGTTACATTCAAGTCTTTCAAAGAAATGTTTGAGAAATTATTTGAGCATGAAGTATATGTGTCTCAAAGTATTAATGAATTAGTACATATTAGTCTTCAGGAAAAAGATTATGCGACACATAATTTTTTACAATGGTATGTTGCTGAACAAATAGAAGAAGAAGCGGTGGCTCGTACCATTCTTGATAAAATTAATATGATTGGAGACGACAAAGGAGGCCTGTATTTATTTGATAGAGATATTGAAAATTTAACAGTAACAACAGCAGCGACCAATACACCACAGTAATTTTAACAATTATCTTTATTTAGATTTAATAAAAATAACTATTTTTGCCGAGTTATCTAAATTTTAGATTCTGTTTTGGGTAAAAAGAAGAAGAAAAAAGCTATAAAAAAATTACAAGAGATAGGTATTATTACTACCGATAAGGTGAAAACCAGTTGTTGTAAAAAATTTAAAAAAGGTGAGAATAAGCGTTGTAAAAAATGCCCTTGTTTCGATTTGCTTAAAAAAGTGGCTTAACTTATTTTTTAATTAATTTTTTAATTTCCAGTTTATCATTTTCATTTCTTATCTCTATAAGATAGAGCCCGCTTCTTAACTGTGAAACGTCTATTTTTATAATACTCTTATTAAAAAAGTAAGTGGCAACATTCTTTCCTAGAATATCTATGATTTCAATACGTTTTATTTTAACAGTACCTATAATGAACAGTTGATTGTCTACCGGGTTAGGATGAAACTTAAATATAGAAGCCTTTAAATCATCATTAAGTAAATTAACATTATTTGTTTTTTCCTGACAAAAAGAAGTATTATAAATCAGGAAAATTAAAAGTAAACAAAACAAATTTTTCATAGTATTGATATTTGTTGTTTATATAAGTGGTTTATTGTTAACGGAATATCAGACGATTAATTACATTTATAACTGCCTGAACCCAAATTTTTGAAGCTTCGTTAATAATTTACATCTTTTAAGTTCGTTATTATTTTCTAAGAGATTGTAGCTAACAAGTGACTCATTTAATTAATCGGTGTCTAAATAATAACTGAAAATATTTTCAGAAAAATCACATAAAAAAACATCTGAAGACAAGAGGAATTCGTAAATACTTTAAACATTATTAAATTTTAATTCTATGAAAAACACACTTCTTTTTTTAATTGCAATTAGTTTAATCTCTTGCGGAACATCAAAAACCGTAAGGACTTCAAAGAAAGTAATTAAAGGAAATTGGGTGCTAAACTCAATAACTTATAGTGAAAAAGGAACGTATAATGTTAACTTGCTTAATGACGATTCGAAAGATTGTTTTGAGGGGAGTCTATGGCAATTTGTTCCTAACAATAACACGGGGACTTATAACATTAGTAATGTAGGTTGTTCAAGTGGAGCTCGCAATTTTGTTTTTACAATTCAAGAAATTGATTCACAAACAGGACTTTACGATTTTCTACTTAAGCCAACCAATGAGAAATATAAATCTGATACCAATCAAGGTTTTCGATTAAATTTAACGGCACTGTCTGATGTGGCAATGGAATGGGAACAAACAGTGAGGGTTGATGGTAAGCCTTTTACAATTACAATGAACTTTAATAAACAATAAATAATGAAGACACTTTTAAATAAAATCGGATTAACCTTTTTAGCACTTGTTTTAACTGCGAGTTTAACTAATTGTAAAGCCGTACAAAATGCGAACAACAAACAAAAAGGGGCAGTAATAGGAGCCACTGGAGGTGCTATTTTAGGTGCAATTATTGGCAATAACATAGGTAAAGGCGGTAATGGAGAATTAGGTGCTGTTATTGGTGGCGTTGTTGGAGGAACAGCCGGGGTGCTTATCGGAAATAAAATGGATAAACAGGCTCAAAAAATAGAAGAAGAAATTCCTGGAGCAGAGGTTGAACGTGTAGATGATGGTATTGTAATAACATTTGATGAAGGTAGTGGCGTTTATTTTGATACCAACAAGTATAATATTAATGCAGCTTCTCAAACAACATTAAATAAATTAGTAGGTGTTTTTAAAGAATATCCAGATACTAATATTTTAGTTGTAGGACATACTGATAGTTCAGGTGACGCTAACTATAATATGACTTTATCTAAAAATAGAGCTTATGCAGTTACTGGCTATTTTAAAAATAAAGGGCTTAGCTCAGGAAGGTTTACTACCAATTGGTTTGGAGAAAATCAACCGAAGCATGATAATTCAACCGTGGCAGGTAGAGCAAAGAACCGCCGTGTTAATATCGCTATCTTACCTAATGAAAAAATGGTTAACGAAGCGAAAGCCAAAGCGAATAATTAAAATTATAATTAAACTTGCATAAATCTCGTTTTCAATGTTATTTTTGAAAACGAGATTTTTTTTGAGCTCTTATACTAATTTAACTTTGAAATTGCGCATGAGTAAAATCGAATTATTTTTTGCTTAAACAAGGCGAAAAATATAAGCATAGCAGTAGCTACGGTTCTATTTTTTAACGTAGGGTAAGCAAAAAAGAAACGATTTTATGTGTTATTTCAAAGTTAAATTGGTATTAATTAATTCGAACAAATAGATGATTGATATTTTAAAGTTTATAACTTCCCAAACCCAACTTCCAGAGCAATCTGTAAAAAACACCATTGAATTACTCAATGAAGATTGTACCATTCCGTTTATTTCGCGTTACCGAAAGGAAAGAACAGGCAATTTGGATGAGGTTCAAATAGGTGAGATTGTAAAGTATAAAGAACAATTTGAAGCTTTAGAAAAACGAAAAAAAGCGATTTTAAAAGCTTTAGAAGAGCAAGCTGTTTTAACGCCCGAATTAAAACAAAAAATTGAATCTGCTCAAGATTTAATGACGCTTGAAGACATCTATTTACCATACAAGAAAAGCAGAAAAACGAAGGCAGAAACAGCTCGTAAAAATGGATTGGAACCTTTAGCAAAAATCATCATGAGCCAGAACGCAAATGATGTGGAATCGATTGCGTTTAAATATGTAAAAGGCGATATTAATTCGGTTGAAGCCGCTTTAGAGGGCGCAAGACATATTATTGCAGAATGGGTGAACGAGCGTACCGATGTTAGAAATAATATTCGCTATCAATTAGAACGTTTTGCTATGATTTCCACGAAAGTGGTAAAAACAAAAGTTGATGATGAAGCGGCCCAAAAATTTAGAGACTATTTTGATTGGTCCGAGAGTTTGGGTAGAATCCCGTCACATAGATTATTGGCTATTTTAAGAGCAGAAAACGAAGGCTTTATTCGTGTTAAAATAGAAATTGATAAAGAAAACGCTTTAGATAAAATCGAAAGTAAAATGATTCGTAGTAATAATGAATGTGCAGACCAAATAGAACTAGCCATTAAAGATGCTTACAAGCGTTTGTTGTTGCCATCGTTAAGCAATGAAGCTTTACAAATAGCTAAAGACAAAGCAGACGAATCTGCTATTAATGTGTTTACAAAAAATTTAAAACAGTTATTACTAGGATCGCCATTGGGCGAAAAACGAATATTGGCTATTGACCCCGGGTTTAGAACAGGCTGTAAAGTGGTGTGTTTAGATGCTCAGGGACAATTAAAATATAATGAAACCATTTATCCGCATCCACCAAAAAATGATGCAACGGGTGCCATGAAAAAAATAAGCTCGTTGGCAGATGCTTATAAAATTGAGGCTATTGCTATTGGTAATGGGACAGCATCAAGAGAAACAGAAGCATTAATTAGAAAGATTCATTTTAAAAATGATATTCAGGTTTTTGTAGTAAGTGAAGCGGGAGCAAGTATTTACTCAGCATCCAAAATTGCACGCGAAGAATTCCCGAATTACGATGTTACGGTAAGAGGCTCGGTGTCTATTGGTCGTCGCTTACAAGATCCCTTAGCAGAATTGGTTAAAATTGATGCAAAGTCTATTGGTGTAGGGCAGTATCAACATGATGTAGACCAAACTAAACTTCAAAAATCACTGGATGTTGTCGTAGAACATTGTGTGAATTCAGTTGGTGTAAACATAAATACAGCGAGCAAAAGTTTATTAAGTTATGTATCTGGGATTGGTCCAAAATTAGCAGAAAATATCTTTAATTTCCGTAATGAAAATGGCGTGTTTACATCGCGAAACGATATTAAAAAAGTACCGCGTCTAGGTGGCAAGGCTTTTGAGCAAGGCGCTGCTTTTTTAAGAATTAAAGATGCCAAAAACCCGTTAGACGATTCTGCGGTGCATCCCGAAAGTTATACTGTGATTACTAAAATGGCTAAAGATTTAGGAAAAAGTATTCAGGATCTTATTGGGAATGCAGACCTTCTTAAAAAAATAGATTTAAAAAAGTATTGTACAGAATCTGTTGGATTGTTAACGCTTCAGGACATTATTAAAGAGCTTGAAAAACCGGGGTTAGATATTCGGGAACAAGCAAAAGTATTCACGTTTAATCAAAATATAAAAACGATATCAGATTTAAGAGAAGGTCAATTGCTCCCTGGAATCGTTAATAACATTACCAATTTTGGCTGTTTTGTAGATGTTGGTATTAAAGAAAGTGGCTTGATTCATGTATCAAATCTGTCGGATGCCTTTGTTAAAGACGTTAATGAGCACGTAAGTTTGCATCAACAAATTATAGTAAAAGTGTTAGAGGTTGATATTCCGCGAAAGCGTATTCAATTAAAATTACATAAGTAATACCAATTATAATTATTTATAGCTCAGTTTGTAATGTTATTGATTTCTTTCAGACCTAGTAAGCATGACACATTTATTCTCTGAATTTTCTACAGATGCTGTTTTAAAAGTTGGTAATGAGTCGCTTTTAGAATCGTATAAACAATCTAAGCAAGTAGCATTATTTATGTTTATAAGAACAAAAGATTCAAAAGCAGAAATTATTGTAGATAGTATTCCTTTTACCATCGAGCCTCATAGCGTTTTAGCATTAACTAATATTCAATATTTTCAATTCATTGAGGGAGAAGATTTAATTGTATATCAATTTAACAGAGAATTTTATTGCATTAAGGACCATGATCAGGAAGTAGGTTGTGCAGGATTGCTTTTTTTTGGAAATGAACACTTGCCCCTTATTCATTTAGATGAAAAAGAGCAGGATAAATTTAACACACTTCATGAGGTATTTGTAGATGAGCTAGAGACCAAGGATAACATTCAGGCAGAAATGCTGCGTATGCTTATGGCTAGATTTATTATAAAGAGCACGCGTATACTTAAGGCCAAAGATCATATAGAAGAGAAGACATTCGGTACTACAGATTCTAAAATAGACTTATTAAGAAGCTTTAATGTGTTGGTAGAATCCCATTTTAGACAAGAACACAGCGTAAGTTTTTATGCAGATAAACTTTTTAAATCACCAAAAACCTTATCGAATACATTTGCCAAATTAAATACCAGTCCGTTAAAAATAATTCACGAACGACTTGTTCTTGAATCAAAGCGATTACTCGTTTATACAGACAAAACAGCCAAAGAAATAGCTTTTGAAATTGGCTTTGAAGACGCTTCACATTTAAGCAGATTGTTTAAAAAACATACGTCGTTATCTCCTTCAGATTTTAAAAAACAGCTTAAGTCTGCTTCTTAGGAAAAATTGACAAGTTTTAGGGAAATTCATTCATTTTATAACATCTTGTTGTAACGCACTTTTGTACTGTATAATTTAAACAGTAAAAGTTATGAACTTAAAACACATCTCCATTTTCAATTTAATAACAATATTCGGGCATAATAGAAAAAAAGCACTTAATACCATCAGCCCAAAAACGCATTGCGAGCAAAAACACATTCACGATTTTTATTGTGACGCTGAGAGACCCTATGTAGATGCTAATATTTTGCCTTCAAAGTAGAAAAGGGAAAAATTGACAATCATTAAGGAAGAACTTACATGGTATAACCTTTTATATGGTTGCACCTTTGTACCAGAATTAAAAACAATAAAATTTAAGAATAATAAATATTTAAAAAATTAAAGTTATGAGCACATTTAATGTACCAACAAGAGAAGACGTAAGCGAAAACAATCAAGCTATTTTCGACAATTTAAACAAAGCTTTAGGTTTTGTACCAAACTTATATGCAACCTATGCACACAGTGATACAGCGTTAGAAAACTATTTAAACTTTTCGAATGCAAAAACATCATTAACAGCAAAAGAAAAAGAGGTTGTTAATTTAGCTGTAAGCGAAGTTAATGCTTGTGTTTACTGTTTATCTGCACATACTGCTATTGGAAAAATGAATGGTTTTACAGATGAACAAATCTTTGAATTAAGAGCAGGTCATGCTTCATTCGATTCTAAATTAAACGCTTTAGCACAATTAGCTAAAAACATAACAGAAAACAGAGGAAAAACAGATGAAATTGTTTTGCGAAACTTCTTCAACGAAGGATATACTAAAGGTAATTTAATTGATGCTATTTCTTTAGTAGGAGACAAAACAATTTCTAATTACATACACCAAACAACACAGGTGCCTGTAGATTTTCCAGTGGCACATCCATTAGAATCTGTAACAGCATAATTATTTATAAACTAAAATAACTAAAGAAATGAGTGCAATTATAGAAAATGCTTTGATAGATCTTAAAGGTCTTTTAGGACAAGGACAGTTTTTAGAAGCCATGGATAAATATCTGGCTGACGATGTGGTTTTGCAAGAAGCTAACGGAGTTCCAAAAATAGGAAAAGATGTTTGTATTGCTGCTGAAAAAGAATTGTTAGCTACTGTTGAAGAGTTTATTAGATATGATATTAATAATGTAGCCATATCTGGTAATACATCATACTACGAAGCGATAATGGAATTTAAAACCAATGATGGTCAACATCATAAATTTGAACAAGTAAATAGAACACAGTGGGAAAACGGTAAAATAGTTAATGAACGCTATTACCACGCATAATAAATAACACAAATAATAAAAATTTTTAAAAACAAAAACAATGAAAAAAGTAATTTCAATTTTAGTAATCGCATTAGCATTCACATTAAACACTCATGCACAAGATGCCATGAACAATGTAAAAACAGTATCCTTAGAGCAAACTAAAGGAGAGTTTACCCAAAAAGCATTAACATTAAGTGAAGGATCTTATGTTTTCGAAGTGGCAAACAACCACGCGGCTAAGGAAGTAGGTTTAGTGCTAGTGCCTAAAGGTAAAGATGCCAGTAAACCAGAAAACCATATTAAAACAGCATATGTAACGGCAGTTGTTAAAGAAGGTAAGGTTGAAAAAACGAATGTTACTAAGTTAACAAAAGGAGAATACGTTTATTTCTGTCCGTTAAATCCAACACCGCAATACACGCTTACAGTTAAGTAAGTGAGTCAGTTAAGTAAGTAGTTTTTGATTAATTAGTAGTAAAAGAAGGTTGCCTATTTAGGTAACCTTTTTTGTGTTTATAAAAATTTTAACATTTAAAATTTGGATTTACTAGACGAGTGGTCATATTTTTGCATCGAATTTTAATTTATGCTTAAAACTGTTAAACATGATGCCAAAGCGAATTTCCTTTTAGAGAAGGGAATAGAGATCCTGTGGAGTAAAGGATACAATGGCACGAGTGTTAATGATATAGTAAAGGCGGCCGATGTACCTAAAGGTTCTTTTTATTTTTATTTCGAGTCTAAAGAAGATTTTACAATAAAGGCTATAGAAAAGTATTTTAATGCGCATTTTGCGCCTTCAAAAGACATATTAGAAGATAAATCTATAGCGCCAAAACAACGACTTTTAGATTTTTATGAATTTAGAGCGCGTATGTTAAAAGATGAGATGGGCTGTAAACTAGGTTGTATGGCTTGTAACCTTGCAAGTGAAATGGCAGAGCATAATGAGAAGATAAGAACTGCTATTTTGGTAAAAGAACAAGTTGTTTTATCATTAATTACTGGGGTTATTCAAGAAGCTCAAGAATTAGGAGAAATAAAGAAAACTATGAAAGCAGAAGTTATTGCTGCTTTTATTGAGGATGCAGGAAAAGGGTCTATGATTAGTATGAAAGAAATGAAAAGTGCGGTACCTATTGATAATTTTATGACGATGGTTAAAGAGATCCTTTTGTAACAATTTTTTTTAACCATACTAATAGTTGACCAGTCATCTATTAAAAATATAAATTTTTTGTCCTTGTTATCGATTTATAAAACGTCTTATAAATAAACATTAATTATTAACCATATCGGTTAGGTATATTTAAAGTATAGTTGACCGGTCAATTTTTTAAAACCACTAAAATGAATGCAATTAAAAAGGCTAGAAATGCCGCTAATGCTTTTGCGAAAAGTTGGGCCAACTTCGTAATAAAATTTAAATGGCCAGTATTAATAGCTTCTTTTGTATTAGCTCTGGGATTAGGTTCTCAGGGAAATATGGAGTTTGATGGAGACTACCATGTCTTCTTCAGTAAATCGAATCCAGAATTGGAAGCCTTTGATGCGTTACAGGAAAAGTATACCAAAGATGATAACGTTATTTTGGTGCTTTCACCATCTAACGGAAACATTTTTACAAAGGAAAATTTAACTGCTATTGAAGATTTAACAGCCGAGTCCTGGAATACACCATACTCCTCCAGAGTTGATGCTATTACTAATTTTCAACACACAAGTGCGCAGGGAGATGATTTATATGTGGATGATTTATCGTATGAATCGGCATTAAAAAATGACTCTGAAATTGCAGTAATTAAAGAAAAAGCACTTAAAGAACCTTTATTGGTTAATAGAATTCTTAATGAAAAAGGGAGTGTAACTGCCATTAATATTACGGTAAGGTTACCTGGTGTAGATAGCTCAAAAGAAATTCCGGAAGTCACTCTTTTTGTTAGAAGTATGATTGAAGATTTTAAAGAAAAACATCCTAACTTTGAAGTTCATACCTCTGGGTTAGTACCATTAAATACGGCGTTTTTTGAATCTTCCATGGCCGATATGGCCTTAACGATGTTGATGCTAATTATTGTTATTATAACAACGCTTATATTAACCAGAAGCATTTATAGCACCATAGTAACATTATTTGTGGTAGTATTTTCTATAGTAAGTGCTGTTGGATTTGTTGGTTTAATGGGCATTAAGTTAACCCCACCCTCAGCAGTTTTTCCAACAATGATTTTAACACTCGCGGTGGCAGATAGTATTCATATCTTAATTACAATGCTCCAAAAAATGCGTCATGACGGATTAAGTAAAACGGATGCTTTAGTAGAGTCCATGCGTTTAAATTTCATGCCGGTATTCATAACAAGTTTAACAACCGTTATTGGTTTTTTAACCATGAATTTTGGTGATGTGCCTCCGTTTTGGGATTTAGGAAATATTACTGCTTTTGGTATGACCATGGCTTTCTTATTCTCAACAACATTGCTGCCCGCTTTCATGGCCATTTTACCTTTAAAAGTAAAAGTTAGAAAAGAACAGCAAAAAGTTCGCAAAAATTGGTATTCAAGTTTTGGCAATTTCGTTGTTAAGCAACCGGTCAAGCTAACGGTTATTTCGCTTTTAATTATTGGCGGAATGACTTATTTGGCAAATAGAAACACTTTTAATGATGAGTTTATTAATTATTTTGATGAAAGTGTTACGTTTAGAACAGACACAGATTATATAAGTGATAATTTAACCGGCATCTATAATATAGAGTTTTCTGTTGGAAGCGGAGATAGCGGAGGTATTAACAATCCTGACTATTTAAAAAACTTAAATGCTTTCGAAGATTGGTTAAATGAACAACCTGAAGTTATTCACGTGAATGCATTTAGCGAAGTAGCTAGACGTGTTAACCGTTCTATGCATGGCGATGATGAAAGTTTCTATAAAGTGCCTGACAATCGCGAAGAGGCTGCACAATACTTATTACTTTACGAGTTGTCATTGCCTTTTGGTTTAGATCTTAACAATCAAATTAATGTTGATAAATCGGAATCTCGTGTTACTGTCACCTTAAAAAACCTCGATAGCCCGGAAATGATTGCTTTTTCTGAAAAAGCAGAGCAGTGGCTTAGAGACCATACACCTAAGGAAATGCATGCTATAGCAGTAAGCCCTATGCTTATGTTCTCTAAACTTGGGTTTAGACAGGCAGACAGCATGTTTAAAGGAAACATTATTGCCCTTATTTTAATTTCTATAGTACTCATGTTAGCTTTAAGAAACTTTAAACTTGGACTGTTAAGTATTATTCCAAATGTGGCGCCGGTACTTGTTGGTTTTGGAATATGGGCACTTTACAAAGCACAAATAAATACAGGAATGGTGATCGTTTTTGGAATGACCTTAGGAATTATTGTTGACGATACGGTTCACTTTATGAGTAAGTTTTTAAGAGCACAGCGCGAATTAGGTTATGATGCAAAACAAGCCGTAGTCTACGCTTTTGAAACTGTTGGAAGAGCATTAGTAACAACAACCATTGTGTTGATAGCTGGCTTTGCAGTGCTTTCAACTTCATCCTTTGCTTTAAATAGTTATATGGCTAGAATTTCGGTAATCATTATACTATCGGCATTAATAATAGATTTTATACTGCTGCCATCCTTACTGATTTTAACAAGTAAAAAAGAGGTGCAAACGGTTGCAGATAGAACGCCATTAAACAAAATAATACTAGATAAATAATTCAATATTAATAATAAAAAAAATGAAAAAAATAATGTTATCAGCAATAGCATTTGCAATCTTAGGTATTGTAAATGCTCAAACACCAGAAGAACGCGGTTTAGAGATTGCTAAAGCAGCAGAACAAGCCGATTTAGGATTTAATAGTTCTTCAGTTAACTTAAAGATGATCTTAAAAAACAAAAATGGTCAAACCAGTGAGCGTTCGCTTACCACAAAAACATTAGAGCTTACAGAAGATGGTGATAAATCCCTTATTCTTTTTAATAGCCCTAAAGATGTTAAAGGAACATCCACATTAACATTTACACATAAAATTGGAGCAGACGACCAATGGTTGTTCTTACCATCCATTAAGCGTGTAAAAAGAATTTCATCTAATAATAAATCGGGACCTTTTGTGGGAAGTGAATTTGCTTATGAAGATCTATCATCGCAAGAAGTTGAAAAATATGCGTACAAGTTTGTTGAAGAAAAAGGAAGTCTTGTCGTTGTCGAGCAAGATCCGGTAGATCCAAAGTCCGGATACACAAGACGTTTAGTAACGTATAATAAAGATAAAGGATATCGTTTTGAAAAAGTAGAGTTTTATGATAGAAAGAATGCACTTTTAAAAACATTGGTTTATAGTGATTATAAACTATATAAAAACAAATTTTGGAGAGCAGGCACGTTTACTATGAAAAATCACCAAAGTAATAAAGAAACTATATTAAAGTTTAGCGACTATAATTTTGGTATAAATCTTTCTGATGAAGATTTCACTCAGGTCGCACTAAAAAGAATCGGAGGTTAGACTAACTCAAGTAATACCAATTATTAAGTTATTTTATTTGTTAATTGGTATAATGCAATGCCATAGACTAGAACGGTTCTTATAAATGTTCTTTGTTTTTGGTTAAACCCGCATTATGCATTAGAACTTCGTCATGAGACTTGTAAATACAATAAAACCTAATACTTTCTTGATTTCAGCATAGCATGGTTATGGTTAAATCAAAAAGTATAGCGAAGCACTAGGTTTTGAAGTAGTTTCAAGGCGTAATAGATTTTCTAATGTATAATGTGGGTTAAAAAGATCCGTAATAGTCTTTTGGTGTTGCTTTTTAAAAGAACGCGTTTAGATTTTTTAGCCAATTAAAAAAGATTAAATGAGTTTAATATAAAATAGAATGAATCAAAAAATAATATTTAATACCATTATTTTAATTCTTTTTATGAGCATTGATATGTTGCATGCTCAAAATGAAGAAAATAAAATAAATCAGGATTTCGAGTTAGAAATCGAAGCAGAATATAGATACTTTTATGATGATGCAGCATTTAATAGTCAAAAACAACATTTCCCTTCCATAGCTTTTACACCGGAATATTCATTAGATTGGAATAAAGGTTACGAGCAGTTTAATTTTACCGGATTTTTTAGATTAGATGTTGATGATGAACGAACCCATTGGGACATCAGAGAATTGTATTATCAGAAAGCAAAAAAATCATGGGAATTAAGCATAGGTCTTAAAAAAGTATATTGGGGTGTGGCAGAGAGTAATCATTTGGTAGATATTATAAACCAAACGGATGCGGTCGAATCTTTTGATGGCGAAGATAAATTAGGGCAACCTATGGTTCAGTTTACTTATACAACCAAGAAGCTAGGTAGCTTTGATTTCTTTTATTTGCCCTATCACAGAAAACAAACATTTTCAGGAGTAAAAGGACGCCTGAGATTTCCAGTAGTTATAGATAAAGACGATCTGCAATATGAAAGCAGTGCCGAAGAATGGCGTCAGGATGTAGCCTTTAGATGGAAGCATTATTTTGGCGCTTTTGATGTGGGGCTGACTCACTTTTATGGAAACGGAAGAGAGCCTTTGTTTACTTTTGATCCATCAGGCAATGTTAACGCATTTTATCCAGTAATTAATCAAACAGGATTAGATTTACAGATTACCCATAATGCCTTTCTATGGAAACTGGAGTCTATTTACAGATCGTCTAAAGCACAGGATTTTTTCGCCATGGTTGCAGGTTTAGAGTTTACCTTTAGTAATATTGATGGTAACGGGTTAGACATTGGATTGCTTGGAGAATATCTTTATGACGAGCGCGATGAACTAGCCTTAAATGCTTTACAAAACGATGTGTTTTTTGGAAGCCGAATTGCTTTTAACGATACTCAGGATACGTCTATTTTAATAGGAGGTATTTCAGATTTAGAATCGAGCAGTAAGATCTTTAGCATAGAGGCTTCCAGACGTTTTGGAAGTAGTTGGACCGCTGAGGTAGAAGCAAGAGTTTTTAGTTCTATTGATGCAAACGAATTTATACTATCAAATTTTAAAGAAGATAGTTTTTTAAGATTTAGTTTGTCAAAGTATTTTTGATAGTTACTACCATTCCTGTGACATGCTGAACTTCCTGGACTAAATTCAGGGTAAATGCTTCAGTAAGGCAGGAATCTTTCGAATTGGATCCTAAAATTAAACAGGTTGCCACGGTGTTTGTCTTTGAATTGATTGATCTCAGACTGACACTCCCTCACAATAACGGTGTGTTTGTTGTTTATAGTATAATTTGAACCGCATTGTGAGGAGCTAGAGACGTGACAATCTGTTTGTTATTAACTTTTTATCTCTTTATTAATATTTACAATTTATACAAAACAAAAAGAAGTCGTCATGTCATTCAGAAGCCTGCCTGTCGGCAGACAGGGAGGCACGACTGAAGAATCTTGGATTGTTTTATTTGGCATAACAATAATGAGATTCTTCGCTTTGCTCTGAATGACAAAGCGGCTTCCTATTCTTTAAGGGAATGTCATTCAGAAGGAGGAACAACTGAAGAATCTTTACAGCCTATAGCCTGAATATTAAAATAAAAATTTATATAAGGTTCCCTTTTGCCAGAAAAATGTTAGTTGGAGATATTATTGCTTTTTCAAAGCAAACAGAGAGATTAACTTTTCCAGGCTATAAAACATTATAAAGAGAGGTTACAACATTCTATATTAAAGAACAAAAGGGAATCACTTACATACTGATTTTATTTGTGCGGGGATTCATAATGCTCTGTGACTTTTAAAAAATGAAGGCATTCATTTTTTACCGTCTTATAAAAAAATCCTGTTGCATGGTCTTTGTTTTGAAAAGTGATTTTATCTTCCCATACTTTAACAAATACTTCCTCAACAACACCTTTTGAGAATTCCCAATCGTTGAGGTACTTGTATGCAAACGCACTTAGTTGTGGATATAAATTCTCAAAAAGTTTTTTATAATCCTTTAGTGTAAATTCATTCATATGCTATATCATTTGCTTTAACGCAGCATTCTATATTTTCAATAATCATACGTGCCGGAATCAATGCTCTGTTGTTAAAGTATATTTCGGGGAATAATGTAAAGAAGCCATCAAATTCTTTTCTTGATAAAAGATTTGTTCCGCTACTGTAACTCTCATCGGCATGAATAATACCAATAACCTTTAACCCTGTTTTACAGTGTTCTTTAACGACATCTGTTAAGTCAGACTTATCCAGTAACACTATCAATGTGGCTATAAGGGCATAGTGTGGCAGTATAAAACTATCTGGCAATGTATAGGTTTCTGTTTTTTCCATGGATTAGATTTTACGTTTTTTCCTTATTAGTGAAACTTAAAATTGTAAGTTGAAGCTGTTTCGCCAGATGCTGAAACGAATTCAGTATTAGGATAAAACCCCATTAAAGCCTATAATGTATGGAAACAAAAAGGCGTGGAACTCAACTTATCGTATCAGAGGTACTGGTATACCGAGGAACAACAAGCGAGCCCACGCCCAAAGACGTGAGCATCTTACTTATCTTCTCGTTCCTATAAAAATTACCAGTTTTCTGATACGAGATTCAAAGCGAATGCTTCATATATTTTATTTGAAGAATCGCAAATTTACAGATCTTTTTCTATTAAAAATACTCTGTATGGATACAAATATATAAATAATAACGACTTTTAAGTAGTTAAAAAGATGGTTTTTTATCATTTTTTTTACATATCATGAAAGATGATCAGTTACTTTTTTTCAAAACGTCTATAATTTTAGTATTAAAAGAGCTTCGTAGACAAAAAAATGTTTCGCAAGCCGACGTTAACACTGACATACTTGAAAAAACGGGTTTTTCTCATAATATGGGCAGAAATGAAGTTGATGGTAACTTTACAATGGAAACTCTGCATATCTACTGTAAATACTTTAATATTTCAGTTGTAGATTTCTTCAAAAAAGTTGATAAAATAGGCTCAAAAGAAATTCAAAAATTTCTTAAACAGAAAGAAGCGAGAAAAAATAGTAAATAAATCATGTGTTTGTTTATGTGAAGCTTTAAACTTCTCAAAACTGTATATAAATAAAAAACTACATCTAATTTTACTTTATATTCTTCATTACTTTTATTGGTTTGACATTGTAAAGCTTAAAGAGCTGAGAGCTTAGTAAAAAGAAAAATATTATGTAAAATAGTAAAGCACTCAGTCATGAAAGATATTTCTTATATTTGGTTTGTGTATAATAAAAATAAACGCAACTTTATTGTGTTTATCCAGAAATATTGGGGGAATAAACACAATATTGCGTTTATTCAATAGTTGTAGGCCATAAAAAAACAAATGTGAATATATCAGAACTCCAAATAACAAAGTTTCGACACCTAAATGATATTAAGATTAAATTAGGTGATAGACTAACCGCAATAGCTGGACAAAATGGAACTGGAAAATCTACGGTTCTGGGTCTCCTCGGACACGTTTGTAAAGAGAAATCAAAAGCAAGAACATTTGATGGAAAACTTTTTGAAACTGAATATTCTGAAATTTTCAAATTCTCATTCCCCGATTTTGACAAACCAAAAGAGCATTTATATGAAGTCAGTTTTACAAATGGTATTTCAACACAAGTCTCTTCATATGCTCGAAAAGAGAAAAGCAAAAAAGAAACTTTAAGACTTCGTGTAGGACAAAGCACAAAAGAAGGTGGTAAAATTGATTTTCCAGTAATCTTTTTAGGATTAAAAAGGTTAATTCCTTTAGCCCAAGAGAGAAAAGTTGATTCTCAAGTTCATAGTTTAACACAGGGAGAATTGGACTTTTACACGAAAGCTCATAATGAAATACTCCTGCTTTATGATAACATTAGTTCTGAAGAAGTAAAATCAACTTCAAAACACTTCTTAGCCGCGAAATCGGATAAATATGATGCAATAGGAAACTCAGCAGGTCAAGATAATATAGGACAAATAATAACATCTATTCTATCTTTTCAAAGACTCAAAAACCAACTAGGTGATAATTATAATGGCGGGATTCTTTTAATAGATGAATTGGATGCCAGTATGTTTCCTGCGGCACAACAAAAATTGATAGAATTCCTTTTTAAACATTCTTCAAAACTAGATTTACAAATTGTTTTCACAACTCACTCAATTGAAATTCTTGAAATTCTCTTGACCACTAAATACAAACATCAATCTCAAGTATGTTATTTTCATAAAGCTGAAGGCCCTGTTAAAAAGGCTGAAAGCTCAAATTTAGCAGAGATAATAGCGGATTTAAAAGCGGAAGTATTAATAGAAAAAACTAAAGACACCAAAATAGATATTTACATTGAGGATAAAGAAGCTGACCAATTCCTAAGAGCTCTATTAACTCCCGATTTAAAGAAAAAAATTAATTTAATAAAAGAAACTTTTGGTGCCGAACAGCTTTTGCAGTTAGCAAATAAAAGGATTCCAGCATTTAAGAAAAGTGTAATAGTTCTTGATGGAGATAAACAACCAAAAGTGTCTAAACCAAATCCTCCAAACGTAATAGTTCTGCCAGGTAATGACAGCCCAGAGAAAATAATGTTTAGGTTCCTTCAAAGTCTTGACGAATCTCATCCTATTTTTAAGGGACTAGGTGGATATACCAAAACTGTATGCTTCCGTGATTTAAAAGAAATATCTGATAGAGAAAAAATGAAAGATTGGTGGAAAAAGCAAGTTCCATATTGGGGTGTCAATGGTAGGACTTTAATTAACTATTGGAAATTAGAAAATAAGGCCGAAGTTGAAAAATTTAATAAACTGATAAAAAAGAAAATAGAAACGGCCTACAACAAAATGTATAAGTAATAGCCGCCTGTCGGTAGGCCACTACTCATACATAATCTGTTAGGCACAAGCAAAAACCAACCAAGAAACATTTGAACAAAATATGGGGCAATTTAAAGATATTTCAATCCAAACTGTAATAGAAGAATTAAATCAAAGCTATTTTTTACCAGATATACAAAGAGAATTTGTTTGGCTAAAAAAAGCAAAAGAAAAGAAAATTGAACAACTTTTTGATTCAATTGTTCGTGGATATCCAATTGGTTCATTTCTTTTTTGGAAACTTAAAAAAGACGATATTGAAACTAACAAGGATGCAAAGGAGGATTCTGACAAATTAAATTTTCAATTATATAAGTTTATAGAAAATTATGATGAAAGAAAAACACATAATGAAAAAGTAAACATTGAACAAATCAATTCAAACGATTTATCAATTGTTCTTGATGGTCAACAACGTTTAACATCTCTTTATATTGGTTTAAAAGGCACTAGAACATTAAGAAGACCTTATGGTTGGGTCGACAATCCAAATGCTTATGAAGAAAAACAACTTTTTCTCAATTTAAAATATATTCCGAATGAAGAAAACCCAGATGATAATTACAAGTTTGAATTTATAAAAAAAGATAGTGTTCCAAAGACTGACAAATCAAATTACTGGTTCCGTGTTGGAGATATTTTAAACTTTAAAATAGAAGAAATTCTTGAATATCAAACAGAAAACGAATTAGATAATTCAGCTACAAAAGTATTATTGAAATTAAAAAGTGCTTTTTGTCAAGATATGCTGATTTCATATTTTGAAGAAACAGAAAAAAACCTTGACAAAGTTTTAAAAATATTTATCAGAGTAAATAGTGGAGGAACTCAATTATCATATTCTGACCTTTTAATGTCTATTCTCACAGCAAACTTTTCGACTGACATTAGAGATTTAATGAATAAATTTATTGATTCTGTAAAAGATAAAGGATTTAAAGTTATGGGTCGTGACCAAGTTTTAAAAACCTGTCTATTATTAACTGAAAGTAATCATATTTTTCAGCTCAAAAATTTTAGTAAGAGTAATATAAACAAGATAGAAGAAAATTGGGTTAAAATAACAGATACAATTTTTAAAGCAATTAAACTTTTAAAAGAGTTTGGTTATGCAAATGGACTTTCTTCAGGTTATATTTTATCAATTGTAGCATACTATTTATTCAAAAAAGATAATATTACTAACGAAGATAAAATACAATTATTAAGCTTTGTTAGAAATGCGCAAATAACGAGTTACTTTACAACATCTTTAGATGGTAAATTAGAAGTTGTAGCAAAGATTTTAAGAAGTTCAGAAAATTTTGAGGAAATTAATAACAAATTAGCATCAAGTAAAGTTCAGCCTTTAAAAATATCAAGCGAAGATATTGAAGGATTCATTCATTATCAATATGGAAATCCTGCAATACTTCCAATTTTACAAATATTATATCCAAATTTAGATTATAAAAATTCTACATTCCATATTGACCACATTTATCCAAAGTCAAAATTTAAAGTAAAAAACGTAGAGTTAGACCAAGATTATGTTAGCGAAGCAAATTTTTTATATAATCTACAATTACTTCAAGGAGAAGAAAATATCGCAAAAAAGGCTAAAGACCCTGAATTATGGCTAAACGAATATTATTCTTCAAATAAAGAACAAGTAAAATCCTATAAAGAAAGGAACTATATTAAACCTGAGTTTAATTTAGAGTGGAATAAAATAAGTGAGTTTGACAAATATCGAACCGAAAAAATTAAGGCTAAATTGAAAGAAATATTGCTTAACGAGAAAGAAATGCCAGTGCCTAACAATGTATAAAAAAAATAGGACAAAAAGGGCTTAACCAGAAGGTTTGTGTGTATTTGCCAAGTCTCCTGTATTCTATGGTTAAAACAAATATTTTTGTTAAAATTTAATCATAAAACATTTATTATGCTAATCTAAAGGCTAGCGCTTGTTTGTAGCGAGTGTTATAAAAGGCAAGGAAAATATTGGGCAAAATAGTACAGTATTCAATCTCGAAAGAGATCTCTTATATTTGTTAATGTATATAAAAAATAAACACAATATTGTGTTTATTCAATAGTTGTGGTTAATGTGAAAAAAACGAACCGAATTGATATTTAAGCTCCTGAAACAAGTGAAATTCAGAAAAAACATTTATTATTAAGTGAACTTATATGAAAACAATATTGATAATACTAACAATTCTATCCACGCAAATATTTTATTCTCAAATTAAGATTCAGGAGGATAACCTTACTGTTGAATATGTAAAAACAAAAAAGGCGAGTCAATTAATAGGTGCTGTGACTAATGTTAGGACAAAATCAAAAGAGATAGTTCAATACAACGTAAAAGTCAGAATTGAGATGATTGACAATAAGATAAGACCCTTTGATGCTAATAAATTTTCACTAATAGATTACCAAGATAAAATGAGGCTAAGACCACTTAGCGTGGCATATACAAATTTGACAGATAAATGGTATTTTATTCAATTAATTAAGAATAAACCCAAGTATAAATCTTTAGAAAAGAGATATAAACCAGATATTAAAGATACATTTTTAGATTATGAATTTGAGGGAATTACTAATTTAACGATACCTATAAACTATGAAGCATATGATGAATACAAAATAAGTTTTAAAAATCCAGATAAGGAATGTCATGAATCCTATTTTGAGCCTAAAGATTTAAGAAAGAGAAATATAAACTTGTATTTTCCAATGCTAAAAAGCACAAAAAATGCTACACTTTATTATGGATACACGAAAATTGCAGACATAAAATTAAAATAAACATTAATAAATAAAAAACTGGTTACAATAATGACTATAAGTAATTGCTCGTTCTCGCCTACTTCTGAAAACCCCCGCTAGCGCTCGTTTGTAACGAGTGCTATAAAACCGAACAAGGAGAATATTGGGTAAAATAGTACAGTATTTAATCTCGAAAGATATTTCTTATATTTGATTCATATATAAAAAATAAACGCAATCCTATTGCGTATACTCGTCCGAATTAGGGGAATAAACAAATCAATAGTTATGCGTCATTCAGAGTGCTATTGAAAGATTTCAACTAATTTAAAAGAACTATAATTAATTAAAATATTAATCATGGCTCGAAAGAAAAAAACTATAAACAAAAATCCATTTTGGAAAGATTGGCGGTTTATTATTGGTACTATTATCGCAATTATTGCAATATTTTTCGGTAATGGAATTTATTCTGTTTGCAAACCTCATTTTGAGGTTCGAATTAAACCATTAGAAATAAACATTTTTCAAGGGAGCAAAAGTGAAACCACTGCTTCTATAACCAATGCTTCTATTCTTCGAATAGATTACAAAGAGCCTGTAAATCTCGAAGTACAGAAGACACAACAAGATATTAAGTTCATTTTTAGCCCTGATGCTCCTACTTTACCAAATTATGATAGTAAGGTACTCATACAAGTTGGTAGAAGTGTTAAGCCTGGAAAATATAAGTTTACATTAATTGGAACAGGTGAAAATGGTTTAGCTCATTCATCAGATTTTTTTATTACAGTTGAAATACCTCCTTGCCCATCTCCTTATGTTATAAATGTAGAAGAATATTTTGTTCCAAATGGATTTATGTGTAACACAAATGATGTTGAATTAAATACAAGATGTAGTGAATCTCCATTCTCGGGAAGTAAGTGTATAAAAATCAACTATTCCGCAATGACAAATAAATCATGTCGAAGCGATGGTTGGATAGGAGCAGGTATCTACTGGTTCTGTGTTGGGTGTAATTGGGGAAACATAAAACCAGACCCAATTAAATACGATTTTTCTTGTGCAAAAAGTTTAGTATTCATGGCAAAGGGAGAAAATGGTGGAGAGAAGGCAGAATTCAAGGTAGGAGGTGTTACTGGGAAATACAGTGACAGTATTAATCCTCCTAGAACAACTGGATTAATCGTACTTACAGACGACTGGCAAGAATATAGAATTGATTTTACAAATGAAGATAATTTAACCTCAATGATTGGTGGATTTTGTTGGGTAACAGATAGAGCTTGGAATCAAAATGGATGTGTTATTTATTTGGATGATATTAAATTTGTTGATAGGTGAAAACTTCGATGGTAAAATGAAGAATGCACGAACACATAACATTTTGTACAAGTAATGGCGATTTTACTAAATATCATGGCTTGTGTCTCGTCCTAAAAAAGTTCTTACAGAAAAGCAGAAGCTTTTCTAGATTATTTTCATTGATATTTGTAGACGCTTACCACCACTAGTTATAAAAACTAGAGGTAGTAGAGATAGGTTTAAGGCAAATACAAGTACTTTTAGGTCATGGTTCTAGTAAAACAACAGAAATTATATACTCATGTAGAAGCAAACGCTTTCAAAATAATTAAAAACCCACTAGATTAGTGGACTCAGCAAATAAGAAATATGCATACTGGTACGCATATACAATTGTTGTAAGCAATTAAGAATGACATTCTGGAAAACTAAAAACAGTATTGAATCAAAGAAAAATTTCTACGCAGAAATTGAGGAATACTATATTGGAATTTGTGAGAACAGAATTCCGAATAAATTGCTGACTGAAATAAATGGAAAAGTAACGGAGAAAGTTTACGCTGACTACAAACGATTTTGGAAACAATATCCGAAATCAAGGAAACGATACTTGAAATTAAAATTAGAGGATTTAAAACACGATTTTGTTTACTTTTTAATTACGGAATTTCTCGAAAAAGCTGAACCCAATGAATATCGGAATTTTTCAAAAATATTGTTGAATATGAACAACGAGGAATTTGACAAATACGAGAAAAGAAAATATTGGTATGAAAACAAATAAAAACCCCCAGCTACCGTTAGGATTTCCTAGTGGGTTTAAGCACGTAACTAATCTTACTATATAAACGTTGTAACATTTGAGAAATGACAGAGGAAGTAATTAGAAAATTGATTCTTTTGAAACAAAGTCCAGCGGATGAAAGGGTTGACCATATTGCTTTGCTGTATGAAATTTATTGGGAATTCTCTAACGGAATCTCTGAATTAAAACCTGTTGCAATGTTTTACTTGAACGGATTTGACAATTTGCCTGCTTTAAAGGAAAAAAAATTATGGAATCTGGATAAGTACAACGAGATAATGAAACCTTTTTTTGACTCACACTCTGAATTAAAAAAATTAGTAAATGACTTATTAAAAAGTAGAAGTAATATTTTTTAATGAAAACAAAAATAATTGAATTAATTTCAGACTACCCTTTTTACTGTGGATGCTTATTTTTGATTATCGGAGTTATTTCTTTGACCTATAAAATTAAAAAAAAGAAATCTTTAAAAAAGGGAAATTATAATATTGCAAGCTGGAATGCTTTAATTAACTCTTGGGCATTAATAGTAATCGCATTTGTTTTCGGAATCATTTTAATATTTAAATAAAAAAGAAAAGTTTTTACAGAAAAGCAGAAGCTTTTCTAGATTATTTTCATTGACATTTGTGCACGCTTACCGCTACTAGTTTTGAAAACTAGCAGAGTTCTTTGATTCTGGTATTTTATTATTGCTCGTTACTTTTCATTAGTTCGAAGCTGATCTGTATTCTGTGGTAAATTTCGAAGAGCCTAATAAAGAGAAAAATATTGGGCAAAATAGTACAGTATTCAATATCGAAAGAGATCTCTTATATTTGTTAACGTATATAAAAATAACGAAACCCTATTGCGTTTACTCAGCCGATTTAGGGGAATAAACACAATATTGTGTTTACTCAATAGTTGAATTATGAAAAAATTACTGATTTACATCTTATTCTTAAATTCAATCCTAGTTTACGCACAACAAAACAAAGCGTATGACAACTTGAGAAATGATATTAAAAACTCAATTAAAGTGCATAATGAATCTGATTATGAAACAGTCCTAAAATATTTCCCTGATTTTATATTCGAGAATATTTCTAAAGAAGAAATTCTAAAAGAAATTTCAAAAAATCCTAGAGCTAAAGTCCGAGAAATTAATAAAATAAAAATTGACACAATTATAAAGGTTCTGTCAATTGAATATGCTCGATTTTATATAGACTCTGAAATCCCGACTTATGGAATAAAGACTAAAACCAATCTGAATTGGACTTTTATTGACCAGAATGGAATGACTGAAAAATACATTCCAACTGAAATAAGAAAAGCTGAATAAAATAACTAAACACAACGTTGGCAACAATTCCAAATCTGATAAAAATAAATGAAGCAGATACTTATAATTACATTCATCATCCTGTGTTTTTGGTCTGTAATAACAACTTTTAGAGCAATATTCCTCATACTAACTAAAGAGTTTAATGGTTCAAAATCAACATGGATTCTAATATCCATCCATGATTGGATTTATTGGACCAATTTTATGGATAACGAAAGGGAAAAAACTACTTTCAAATAATACGCCAAATGATTAAGTATATAAATGTTGTTTGTCCAACAAGGTATAAAAATAATGGCGGGAATACTGCTGAAATAAAAGATAGTAATAATAAAAAATCTGGTCTAGACTGAAAAGTTTGTGGTCATAAAACCGCCACTATTTTTATACAAGGGGACCGTTACAAACAATTTAAAAGAAACTTTATAGCATGAAAAGAACTTTACTGATTGGATTAATAGCATCTTTACCTCTATTTTCATTTTCGCAAAATAAAATTGGCATTTTTGGAGGAGCAAATTATTCTTATTTTACTAACGGCACTATAAAAAATGTCAGTTTAGAGAACTCTATGGGAATTCAATTAGGAATGTTATACGAAATAAGGTTAACCGATAAAATTGACTTTAGGCCAAAACTACTTTTTTCGCAGCAAGGTGATAAAAAAACTGAACAAATAAGTTGTAATTGTTTCGAAATAAACCAAACGGACTTCGAATTAAGTTACATAAATATTCCCTTAGATTTTAAATTCGGGAATAAAGTTTACTTGATTACTGGGCCTCAAATTGGGTTTTTGATTAACGAAAAAAAACTTAGTAATAATTTCATTTTCACAAAAACTGACATTGACATTGGTTTTAATGTTGGGTTTGGAACAAAATTCAATGACTTTTTCATTGAATTTGGAGCTTATCAGGGATTTACTGATTTATTTAATTATCCAATTTCCCAATATAAAGGGAGTGCTAGAAACGGGCTTTTTAAATTATCTTTTGGATATTATTTGTAAAAACAGTTTGTAACAATGCTAAAAACAATGCTAAATTAGGTGCTTAACCACGCAACAAACCATATACAAATACGTTGGCGGTAATGATGCCCCGTCCTGAATAAAGGCTACATAATTTTAAACATTACTCTTGAAATGAAGAAAATCAAATACCTAATATTAATTGTAATGCTTCTTTCATTTTGCGGGAAAGCATTTGCTTGCTCTATAATTTACTACGTAGATAAAAAAAATGGTAAAATATATTTTGTAAACAATGAGGATTATTTTTATGATGTAAAACCATACATACAAATAAAGCCGAGTTCAAAAGGTAAGTTAGGTAGGATTTGGTATGGTTGGAAGGATTTTGGTCAGGGCGGTATTAATGAAAAAGGATTAGTTATTGATGGAGCCGTAACACCAGAACAAATTATACCTAATGGCTACTCCTCTCCAAAAGGCAATATTACTGATGAATTATTAGCACAATGTCAAACAGTATATGAAGCTGTACAATATTTAGAAGATAAAAAAGTGGCTCTAAAAAATGCCCATATCTTACTGGGTGACAAAAATGGCAAAGCAGTAATTGTAGAATGGGTAAATGGAGTTAAAAATATTGTTGAAATAAAAGACAATCGACTTGTAGCTACAAATTTTAATCTTTCTGATACTGAGCAAACCAACATGACTTGTTGGAGGTATCCAATAATCCAAAACGGATTAAACGATTTAGATGCAAGAGAAATAAAAGATACTGTTACGTTAAAAGACGTTGGAAAAGTAATGGCAAAAGTGGTTCAAACACCGCAAGCAGATGTAACTGGCAAAGTCGGAGGCACTCTTTACACAACATTCATTGACGTAACCGAAATGAAACTCGTTTTAGTTTATAAACTGGATAATTCAAAAGTTCACAAATTAGATATATTAAAAGAGCTAAAAAGAGGAAAGTCAAAAAAGATTAAATTAAAATAAAAACGAACATACAACAAATGCTATAGTTAATACGTACGAGGTTAATGCTTGATCCTAAAATCAGAGCTTTTAACCAAGTCTGCCAAATCTTTAGATTTAGAACAAAAAAGATAAAACAAAATAAAAAGTTTTGGTAAGTGCTTAATCGAAAGTTTATTACTTTTAATTCCTGTACTAAACATAACCGAGACGTTAGCTGTCATACTAGAAATTGTTTGTATTTATTTAAAAGGAAGCATACTATCTCATGAAAAAAATCCCTTGGCACTTTCTTTTACTACTTATTTTGGCCGGAGAGTCAGTATTTATTCTTCCATTTGTTCTTTCACGTGTCTTTAGGCCTACGGTACTTGAAGTATTTGGCCTTGACAACCTTCAGTTAGGTTTGTGTTTTTCGATATATGGCATTGTAGCCTTGTTATCTTATATCTTCGGAGGCCCCTTAGCCGACAAGTTCCCTCCAAGAAAATTGATTGCAGTTGCACTATGGATGACCGCTTTAGGAGGATTTGCATATTCTACTTTTCCTAGCTATTCAGTATTAAAAATGCTTTATGGATATTGGGGATTTACAACTATTTTTTTATTCTGGGCGCCAATGATTAAGGCCACTCGTATTTGGGGTGGATCTACTTCACAAGGTAAGGCTTTTGGCTTTTTAGATGGTGGACGAGGGTTAGTAGGGGCATTATTTGGAGCTATGGGTGTTCTAATTTTTTCAGTTTTTATTACTTCAGAAGTTTCTGAGCTAACAATCTCTGAAAGTAGGACGGCGTTCAATCAGGTTATTCTAGTGTCTTCATTTATAGTAATTCTTGTTGGTCTATTGGTATGGTTCTTTTTGAAATTGGATCATGAAATAGAAAAAGAGATTATCCTAGAAAAAATAACGAAAACACAAATTCTAGATGTATTACGATTACCTTCTGTATGGTTATTGATGATCATTATTCTATGTGCATATGTCGGCTACAAAATCACAGATGTGTTTTCGTTGTATGCTCGGGATGTGATGCTATTTGACCAAATACAATCCGCTCAGGTTGGAACTTTTTTGCTGTTTATCCGTCCTGTAATTGGAATTTTAATCGGAATATTGGCAGATCGCTCACAAACCACTTTATGGTTAGTTGTTGGATTTATTGTTTCATTCTTTGGAGCATTATTGTTTGCACTAGGTCTGATTCCAGATTCGGCAACGACTTTGTTTTTTATATCGATATTAATCGTGGCGACTGGGGTATATGCCGCTCGTTCTCTGTACTTTGCAGTAATGGAGAGAGGACAAATTCCTTTGATTCTTACAGGAACTGCGGTTGGTCTTATATCCATTATCGGCTATACGCCAGATATATTCGCAGGGCCAGCGATGGGATATCTCTTAGAAAATTCGCCCGGTTTAAAAGGACATCAACATGTTTTTTGGATGTTGACAATATTTTCTTTTATAGGTAGTATATCTGCATGGTATTACTACCGATTGTATGGAAAGAAAAAACTGAATTGACAGTATTTTTAATGAATCTAAAAGACTATTTGAAATCGGAAAGTACGACAGCTAACAACGAGTATAGTCCATTGCCCCGCAAGCGCTCGTTTGTAACGAGTGTTATAAAACCGAACAAGGGAAATATTGGACAAAATAGTAAAACATTCAATCTCGAAAGATATCTCTTATATTTGTTAACGCATATAAAAAATAAACACAACTCTATTGTGTTTATTCAATAGTTGTGCATCATTTAAACAAACCTATGGAAGAAAAGAAAATTGGATTTAGATTATCGAAAGTTAATTGGATTTTAGCTTTAATCGTAATCGGAATTTCAGCATTAATTTTTTTAAGAAGAGATGGAATAAACGGATTTAGTCTTGGATACCTTTTTGGTTCAATTGTAACATCAGCGATAATTCCTTTGTTCTTTGCTTTTATTGTTTGGCTAATAAAGGGAAAGAAACCATATGCTGGAACATACACATTTAATATAGTTCTGGTTCTTATGTGTTTTGGAATGATAAAAGAGCTTGGAGCTATAAGCAAAGAAAAAACCGATAGCGTTGAGGCGATTACAAAATCTGTTTCGGAATATAAGGATAAGATAAACAACGAAGAAGATGGAATTGATGCATACCAAAAACATATGGCAAATGTAGATGACGGAATATCCAAAATGATTAGAAATAGTACTGGAAATGAACAAGAAGTGTATAGAAACCTTCAAAAATTCACTTCCATTAATAGTGCCGTTATGATGGATTGGCAAAAGTCAGTTGATTCAATTGCTCAAGAAAGGATTTTGGATTATTCACTTTTAAACAATCAACCAGAGTTTAAATATCAAATTGGAGTATTAAAATATTATAAAAACCAATCAGAGTTGTATAAAAATCATTTTGAGAATAGAAAATCAATACTTGCGGACTTAAATAAAAATATTCCAAAAGAAAATTTAACACTCAAAGGAGTTATGACTGGAATAAACAAAAAAGATTCAACCCAAAAACCAATATTTGAACCTTTTATCAAGTCACATATTGATTACAGTAATGATTTGTTAGAGATAGTTGAATTTCTTCAAGACAATCAAGGAAAATGGGAATATAAAAATGATGAATTAACATTTTCGACAGTAGAACTTGAAGAAAAATATTCGACTTTGATTAATAAAATTGCGGAAGACGAAAATCAGATTAATGAATTGACCGACAAATTGATTGAAGTAATGTAAAAAAAGGAACGCACAACTATGACTATAAGTAATTGTTTGTTCTCGCCTACTTCTGAAAACCCTCGCAGATTTTCTGTTCGTTGTGTACTTGCTAAGTTAAGTGTTAAACCATGCAACTACTCATACCTCAGACCATTGTACACAATATAAACCAATAGAATGAAAAGAAAAATAATCACACTTTTACTTTTAGCAATATTCACAAATTTTGGATATGCTCAATCTGAAAAAATAAATATTAAATCAGACAATTTAAGTGAGTCTAATTATCTGAAAATGGATGATTTTTATTTAACTCATTATTTATACATCGACTTGTTTTTAAGAGAAAATCTGTTTCCTGAAGCAAATTCTGAAGATGTTTCCTTAGTTCTAAAAGCTCTTAAAAAATATGTTTCAGTAAATAACAAATTAGACATTGAAATTGAAAAACCCGGAAAAAGAAATTACTTAATCCGATTTGCAATTTTAAAGAAAGATGATGGAACCGAGCTTTTAATTGCTTTCACAAACTGGAGTGTAAAGAAAAAGGAGTTTGAAAAGGAAATTAAAATAGAAAATGACTCTTACACGAGGTGGTATTTTCTAAATGGAAACAAAATGACCTACAGAAAAGATATGTCTAATCAGAATGATTATTCAAGTATGAATAAATCCGACTTGGCCAATGCATATCTGTTCGATGAACTATCCGAAAATGATACTCTGATAAAAAGTACATTAGATGAAATTATAAATGAAAGTGATTTAAGTGCGTCAGATAAGATTATGGCTAATTTACTTCTATTAAAATATCAAATTTTCCAAAAAGATAATGAGAATGTAACTAAGCAAACCGAATATCTAAATGAATTATTTGAAACCAATAAAGGTGAGCCTAACCTTAGAGGATTAAAAATGGCATTTGATGCTACAAAATTTCAAATAGAATTAGCGAAATAAATACTATGTACAACAATACTATAAGTGATTGCTTGAGCATGGTAAGTGTTAACCTAAAGGCTAGCGCTCGTTTGTTACGAGTGCAATAAAACCACAAGGAAAATATTAGGCAAAATAGTACAGTATTCAATCTCGAAAGATATTTTTATATTTGTTAGTGTATATAAAAAATAAAGGCAATAGGGTTGCGTTTACTCAGCCGATTTAGGGTAATAAACACAAGATTGTGTTTATTCAATAGTTGTGCATAATGCGAAAAAATTGCAGTGGATGAACTGAAAATCATAAGAGAATATTACAAACCAATTCAACCAGCAGTTTCGGCTAACGATAACGAAATAAGCTATCAAGAAACCCTACCAAATAAAGAAATTGAAAACTATATTTACTGCTTTTGGCAACTTAAAACACAACAACCTTTAAACCAAGATTACAATTACCGAGTGGTATCTGATGGCTGTATCGATATATTTTTTGACCATAAACAACCGAATGAGAACTTTGTAATGGGATTTTTCAGAAAGTACACTCAATTCCCGCTTGGAAAAGAATTTGACTATATCGGAATTCGGTTTTTGCCTTCTGCGTTTCCAATCTTGTTCAATGTAGATGCCAAAACTTTGAGTAATCAATCTCAAGAACTAAACAAAATTTTACCCAACTTTTCCGAGTGGATTAATTCAGTAATCAAACCTTCGGATTCATTTAATACAATTACAAAAACTCTGAACGAGAAAATAATCGGGTTTTCAAAAAATCAAAATATTCGTCACGACCACCGTTTTTTAGATGCTCTAAATCTGATATTCCAAAAAAACGGATATTTGGATATTGAAAAAGATATTAATACAGGATTAAGCCCAAGACAACTTCGCAGAATTTTCAACTTTTATATCGGCACAACAACAAAATCGTTTAGTAATGTTGTACGTTTTCAGCATATTTTAAATGCAAAACCTTCAAAACAAAGTCTAAAAGAAAACAAACTGTACTTTGATGTTGGATTTTTTGACCAAGCTCACTTCATTAAAAATTTCAAAACATATTACGGGATAACACCTTCAGAGGCCTTCCATTAAGTTTGTCCGATTTTTACAATGCCTCGGTTTATTGTCAATTTAAATTTGTAGCAACAAATACATTCACAATGAAAGCATTATTATTAACCGCATTTGTTCTAACAGTAGGTTGGACTAATGCACAAACAATAAACAAAATGAAACTTAACGCAGGAATAATTACAGAAAAATTACAGGAAACCAAGAAATTCTATGGGGAAGTTCTGGATTTTGGAGTAAGTTTTGAAAACGAATTTTATCTATTACTTCACACACCTCACAATTCGGCTGAAATCAGTTTTCTGCAACCGAACCATCCAAGCCAAAAACCTATTTTTAAGTCAGCATTTAATGGAAAAGGTGTTTATTTAACTATTGAAGTTGAGAACGTAGATGAAGTTTACAAACAGCTAAAAGACAAAGGTATTCCAATCGAAATTGAAATCCGAGACGAACCTTGGGGAGACAGACATTTTGCAATCAAAGACCCAAATGGAATTGGAATTGACATAGTGACTTATACAAAACCCGAAGAATAAAGCCCCCGCTAGGTTTTCCTAGTGGCGCTCCGAGTCGGCAGGGAAGAGTAAAAAAATAAAAAGCTTTTACAGATATGTAGAAACTTTTCTAGGTTCCTTACATTTAATTATGTTGCAATAAACACTTTCAAAATAATTAAAAATCAACTAGATTAGTAGTCCCAATAAAATGGATATATGCGTACCGGTACGCATATATCCATTGGTTGTAAAACATTTGAGCAATGACAGCTTTCCATTACAAAGCAATTAAAATAAAAGAGGACAAGGAAACTGTAACTTATAGTCTGAATGCAGATTTTTTTCTAGACCCAAATGAATTTATAGAAGTTATTTTAAAGAAAAAGGATTTGACCGTTATGAATTATGATGAAGTAATAAATCATCCTGACTTTTCATTCTCTAAAAAGCCATTATATTGGCTTCAAGCAAAATCAACCGATGACAAAATTCACTTCAAAGAAAAGATAAAACATCTTGCATAAAATAATTATCACAAAAATTTCAAAACATTAGGAAAAATTAAAATATGAGTAAATTAATCCAACCGAAGTTTGATTTAGAAATTAAAGGAATGAAATTCCTTGGAAGAGGTCCAAAGGCTTCAGGAAATGGACTTGGTTGGAGTAGAAGTGAAAATATAATATACAAATGTGTAGAATGTGGAAGTGAAATGATAGCATCACATAATGATTATTGGAATTGTGAATGTGGAGCGATTCATTTGGACTTTGACGCTGGCAGATTTGGCTCGAATAACGGAGATGATAATATACTTGTTTATTCTAAAAATGGGCAAACTAAAAAGAATCAGAATATAAAAAGTAAATACTCTCTAATTGAATTAATTGGAAAAGTATTTAGAAAGAAGAATTGAATAAAAAATGTTTTGCAACGTATATAAGTAATAGCGACTTAGAATTTAACTCAAGTCGCTATTCCCCTGCTAGCGCTCGTTTGTAACGAGTGTTATAAAACCGAACAAGGAAAATATTGGGCAAAATAATACAGTATTCAATCTCGAAAGATATTTCTTATATTTGATTCGTGTGTAAAAAATAAACGCAACATGGTGTTTATTCAAAAGTTAGCAGCAAGCAAAACCCACAGTGTAAATGAAGAATTTAATTATAATATTAATCTTGAATATTCTTGTAAGCTCAGTCTACTGTCAAACAAATGATTCTATCTCAGGAAAACTGACTACAGAACTTGAGAAAATATGTTCAAGAGGATATATCAACGGATTCTCAGTAGCTATTGTAAACCAGGATGGAATATTATATAAAAAAGGACTTGGATATGCTGATGTTAAGGCAAACAAAAAATACACTGAGAATACAATTCAAAGCATAGCATCCATTTCTAAAACTTTTATTGGCATAGCATTGCTAAAAGCTCAGGAACTGGGAAAACTGAACTTAGACGACCCTATAAACAAACACTTGCCCTTCAATGTAAATAATCCATATTTTCCCAATGAGCAAATTACAATACGACATCTAGCAACTCATACTTCAAGTATTAAGGTAAAATCAAGAAATGAAAAGAACGGGTATGTTTTGATGAAAAGCAATAATGGTAGAGCTAAGGTAAATAGCAATTTTCGTTCACCAGATGAAATGATGAAACTGAATGTGTTTTTAGAAAGTATTCTAAGTGAAGAGGGGAAATGGTATAAAAAAAATAGTTTTTTAAAGACAAAACCAGGAGCAATATTTAAATACTCAAACATTGCTTCAGGGTTGGCCGCTTTGATAATTGAAAATGCTACAAACCAACCATTTAACCAATTTACCAACGAACATATTCTTACACCTTTGGGAATGTCCAATTCTGGTTGGTCCTTTACTGAGATAGACTTTTCAAAACACTCTAAACTATATCTTAACAAAGAAACCGAATTCGCATTTTATCAATTGGTCAATTATCCAGATGGAGGTTTAATTACTTCATCAACTGATTTAGGAACGTATTTAGTTGAATTAATTAGAGGTTATAGTGGAACTGGTAAAATATTAAGTAAACAAAGTTATATGGAGCTATTTAAGACTCAGTTGACTGATACAAATTATATCGAAAGAAATGAAAGTATTTATAACGATGAATACAATATGGGTGTTTTTATGGGAATGTCTTCGCATGGACAAATGGGCCATACTGGTGGAGACCCAGGAATAGTAACACATATGTTTTTCAATACAAAAACTAAAATCGGAAAACTTTTGATAATTAATACGGAACTTAAAAAAGAGGGAATAAAGGAGTTTGTTGATATATGGAGAAAGTTAGAAGAATATGAAATTAAATTATAAGTCAGCTGGTATCTCCTAGTGCTAGTTTGTAACTATTAGGTAAAATAGTACAGTATTCAATCTCGAAAGATATTTTTTATATTTGATTCATATATAAAATAAACGCAGCTCTACTGAGATTACTCCTCTAAATAAGATGTGTATATAATAGTTGGCAACAAGCAAAGACAAACAACAGATGAAAAGAATAATTCTAGGCATAATAGCATTATTAGTCATTTCTTGCAATGAAAAACAAACAGCGGAATTCTCATTAAGCGGAAAAACA
This sequence comes from Flavivirga spongiicola, assembly GCF_030540825.1. Lineage (NCBI taxonomy): Bacteria > Pseudomonadati > Bacteroidota > Flavobacteriia > Flavobacteriales > Flavobacteriaceae > Flavivirga > Flavivirga spongiicola. The sequence continues at coordinate 1,836,345 of NZ_JAUOEO010000001.1, read as the reverse complement.
AATGGAATAGAAAATGGCACTTATCTCTTTTTGATGACTGATGAGGTTATTGATTCTAGTATGGTTAAGGATAATACCTTTTATTTTAAAACCAAGTTATCAAAAACACCGACTATAGGGACATTACGAACACCTGATTGGTTTGAGCGTAGAGTTCTGTGGCTAGAAAATTCGGCAATGACTTTCGATGCATCTAAAACGAGTTTTATAAATGCAAAAGTTTTAGGTTCGGAATCAGAGAATTTAAGCCAAACCTTATATCCTATTTCCGACACTATTCCTAGACAAGAAAGTTTGAAAATGGAAATGAATTTTGTAAAGGACAATCCCAATAGCATAGTTAGTGCACAAATACTTTCCGTTTATTCGACAACTTGGGGAAAAGAAAAAACCACCAATCTATTCAATCGTTTTCCAAAAGAAATTAGAGAATCAAACTATGGTCAAAAAATCGCAAGGTATATTGAGCTAAATAAAGATCCAAAAATTGGAGAACAATTTGCTGATTTTGAAATGGCAGACCCCAATGGCAATTCTATAAAACTGTCTGACATTAAAGGAAAAACCGTTCTTCTTGAATTTTGGTCTTCGTGGTGTGGTCCTTGTCGAAAGGAAAACCCGAATCTTGTAAAAACTTATGAGAAATTCAAACCCAAAGGATTTGAAATAATTGCAGTTTCTTTGGACGAGGATAAGAAAAGTTGGATTAGTGCTATCGAAAAAGACAGTTTAAATTGGCTCCATGTAAGTGATTTAAAAGGACAAGCAAACGAAGCTTCATTAATTTATGGAATTAATGGAATTCCTGACAATTTTCTAATTGCCGAAAACGGAACAATAATTGGAAGAGATTTAAGAGGAGAAAAGTTGAAACAAAAATTAACAGAAATAATGGAATAATGCCAGTTGCCAACAATATATAACCGGAATTACGACGGATTCGACTACATCAGAATCCATTCGGAATTCTAAAAGCAACGCTTAACCGAAAAATAGTAACTTAAAACCCGTAACTGACGGTTATAGACCGTTGTGCGTCACTAAGAAAAAAACGAACTGTTAATGAATTATCAGACATTTCAGCCTCATCCAGATTTAGAATCGCTTATTAACTGTTATTGGACTTTAGAAGTTCCTGCTGATAATGATTCGAAAAAACAACGGATTGTTCCCGACGGTTGTATTGAAATGGCTTTTATTCTTGGGGACGATATAAAGCGATATACTTCAGAAGATGAATTTATCCTACAACCTCGTGCAATGGTGCTTGGACAAACCATTGAGCCATTTTATATCGAACCAACAGGATACGTGAATACATTCGCAATCCGATTTTACCCATACGGATTTGCCAATTTTGTAGCTGAACCAATTAAAAACTTAGCTAATAAAGAAACACCATTAGAATTATTGTTTGAGGAAAAAATCGCCAAGGAACTAGAACAAAAAATAATCCTAGCGAAAGACGTTAAACAAAGAATAGAGATCATAGAAAAATTTCTCTTAGAAAGGTTAAACGACAAATCAACCGTCGAGAATATTGTAAAAACAACCGTTAACGTACTTTTATCAACAAACGGAAACGCACCGATAAAAACGATTCTTAAAGATGACTTGACCAAAAGAAGACAACTTGAGAGAAAGTTTGCAAAACAAATTGGAGTGAGCCCAAAACAATTAGGTAAATTAATTCGACTACAAACCGCATTAAAAATGTTGCTTAACAAAGAAGCAGAAAGCCTAACTAATATCGCTTACGAAAGTGAATATTACGACCAAGCACACTTTATTAAAGACTTTAAGGAGTTCACGGGAACGAACCCAAAAGAGTTTTTAGAAAATGAAAATATGACCCTTTCTACCCTTTTCTACAAATAGATTGAGTGTCGCATTTTTACAATTTTAACCTTCCCAAATAATCTAATTTCGTATCATTAATTTAAACAGAAAAAATGAAAAGAGTTTTACTAAGTGCTACTGTAATACTTGCTTTTAGCCTTATGGCTTGTGATAATCAAAATAAATCTAATTCAGAAGTGCAAAAAGTAGATTCTAGTCGAGAGCAAATACCTAATGATATGAAAAGTTTTATTTCCCTTTTTGAAATTCCAGCAACGGATATTTCACGAGCAGTCAGTTTTTATCAAGTAATTTTGGACATTAACATTGAAAAAATGGAAATGCCAGGAATGGAAATGGGAATATTTCCGTACGAAGGACAAATGGTTACAGGAGTTATAATGAAAGGCGAAGGGTACAAACCTTCGGCTGATGGAGTAACCATTTATCTTAATGGTGGAGACAATCTTCAAACCATTCTAGATAAGGTCGAAAAAAATGGAGGAAAAATCATTGTTCCAAAAACGGCTCACGCAGATGAAAGTGGGTTTTTTGCTTTGTTTTTAGATACGGAAGGAAATAAACTTGGTTTAAATTCCCCAAACTAAACGGAGGAAAAGCTGTTTCGCCACCTAGCGCTCGTTTGTAACGAGTGCTATAAAACCGAACAGGGAAAATATTGGGCAAAATAGAACAGTATTCAATCTCGAAAGATATTTTTTATATTTGATTCATATATAAAAAATAAACGCAATTCTATTGAGATTACTCGCCAGTTGCCAACACCGTATCCTATTAATTTATTGCTAACCCTAGCCTATTTACGAAACCCCGCTCGGATTTTCTATTCGGTTGTATTTGCTAAATTAGGTGCTTAAAACACGCAACAAACCTTAAGGAAACACGTTGACAAACATTTAATAACCTTTTATTTATATGAGTAATACAATACCATAAAAATGTAATTAATAGTTGTGTTAAACTCTTTTTTATATATTTAGTTTACAATAATGAACGATAAAGATTATTTTTCCCATTTATATGAAATAGCGAGTCACCTAAATAAGGAATTCTCTCTACATTCTGCACTTCGCAAATCTTTAGAGAAGACTGTGGAAATCCTAGATATAGAAACGGGCTGGTTCTGGCTTACAGAACCAGATAATAAATCGGTTTATCTAGCTGCTTCCTATAATTTACCTCCTGCTTTAAGTAATCACCCTGAACGATTATCTGGTTGGTGCTATTGTATAAAACAATACTTGGCTGATGATATTGACCAGGCAATGAATATCAGTGAGATTACATGCTCAAGGTTAAAGGATATTAGCACTGGTACGAAAGGTTTAAAATTTCATGCAATAATTCCTATAATAATCAACCGCCAAAAGGTAGGACTCATGAACTTACTTAGTAAAGAAACGCGAGAACTAAACGAAAAGGAATTGGCCATTCTTAACACCATTAGTGAATTAATCGGAACTGCAATTCAGCGGACAAGATTGCAACAGTCATATAATAGTAAGGATATTGAATCAGATAAAATCGTTCATAGAGTATTAGAGCAGGTTTTTAATCCGAACATAGAAGCCATTATTTCTTGCCTTGATAACCCAAATATCAACAAGAACAAAATTAAAGAAGCATTAAACAAAGCTAAGGAACTTCAGAAGCAATTAACTATGTTAAGTAAAGAAACAAGGGAGCAAAAAAGAACAGAGATCAACACAAAAGAGTTGCTCTATCCTGAGTTACCGCTAACAAAACGTGAATTAGAAGTACTTACCTTGATAAAGAAAGGTCTCACCAACGGTCAGATAGGTAAACAACTATTCATAGCAGAACGCACTGTTAAATTTCACGTTACTGCAATTCTATCCAAACTCAATGCTAACACTCGAACCGAAGCAGTAGATATCTGTTTGAAGAGAGGTTTTCTTAATACCTGACTTACTTTCATTTTTTCTTAACCTGTACTATAGTACAGGTTCTTTTCTGTACTTAAGTCCGTTTTATTACTCCTGCAATAATGTAATATTTGTTCTAAATTAAAAACAAAATATTATGAGAACACAGAATATTTATTTAGAACACGCTAATATTACAGTAAATGATTTGCAGGAAGCAGTCAAGTTCTTCCAAACCGCTTTTCCTCATTTCAAGATAAGAGGTGGTGGTAACGATATGAGAGAGTGGATTCATCTAGGTGATGATGATACTTATCTGGCTATTAACCAAGCTAAGCAAAGTGATTTGAAAGCTGACAAGAACTATGACAAAATAGGAATAAATCACATAGGTTTTGTTGTACAGAACGTAGAGGAAATAGCTAGCAACCTTCTTAGCAATGGATACAAACGAGATTATCCAAAAGAAGTGGAGCAATTCAGAATTAGGGACTATTTTGCTGATGCTGATGGAAATCAGTATGAATTCGTGCAGTATCTTAGTGATAAGCCAGAGGAAAAAAACAGTTACAACAGCTAAATCAAATTGTAGATAAAAAACGATCTACCAACAAAGAACTGAGTTAAAAAACAAGCTTTTCTAAGCTAATTTAAAAACATAGTTTTCATTATAAGGGCTAGCACTCGTTTGCAACGAGTGCTATAAAAGAACAAGGAGAATATTGGGCAGAATAGTACAGCATTCAATATCGAGAGATATTTCTTATATTTGATTCATGTATAAAAAATAAACGTGACTCTATTGCGTTTACTCCCCTAAATAAGGTGGGTATACGCAATATTGTGTTTATTAAAGAGTTGGCAACAATTTAAAGCTAAATACATGAAAAATAAAAACTATAATTGGCATACATTCTTTAAACAAGATATTAATTCAAATAAATCAAAGTTCTTTTACTTCAGGTATGATGATAATGATAAATACGAATGTGAAGAATTTACGGCTGAAAATGATAAAGTCACCAACATCAAATTTTATGATTCTGATGAATCTCATTTCAATAAAATTTTAAATTCAGAAAATGTTCATGGATCAAGTCCAATTGTATATTTCGGTCGCAAAAATATTGGTTGGACAGCTTTTGGAGAGAATATAACAAACAAATAATAAATTTCGATAACATTTTTATAGAAGCTTAGAATGATAAAACGAGTATTACTTTTTTTTGGGGCTTATGTCACAATAATGTTGATTTTTGCTGGCTTCTACAAAAATGTTTATAATAAATCACCAGAATGCTTTCTAATTAAAGAACAAGTAGATTCTCAAAGATTAACAAATAGAATTAATGAACTAAAAACTGAATTAAGAAATCTTAATTCGCAGAGGAGTTCTTTTTACAATTACCCAGAAATTTGGGATAAATTTCAAGCTACAAATCTAGAAAAAATAGAATCCATAAGAGCATTAGACATTAGTGATAATATAGTAGCGGAACGATACTATTTTGCAACGTTCAGATTAGATTCATTGAATTTTCATTTCAAATTTTACAACTACACTAAAAGGCTTGAATACTACCTTGTAATTGATGACGAGAAATTTATTGGAGCTAATTCAGGAGAGTTTGTAAATTATGAGCAAATCATTCCTGAATTTAAGGTTGTTACATTAAGTGATTTAGAGAATAATAGACTCATTAAAAGAATTGCAAAGAACATTGCTGCTGAGTCTACGATAATTGATAAAAATATAGAAATAAGAATAGCCGAAAAGGAAAACGAATTAGAAAATCTAGTTTCTGACAATAACCATTGGAATTATGCTGACTTCACATATTTCAGTATTTCCACAATTTTTGGAGGTGGTTATGGAGATATTGTTCCTAATTGCAGTAAAGTAAGATATTATGTTATTGCCGAATATCTTATATGTGGATTCTTAATTATAGTTTTGTTAAATGTGATTTTAAAGGATAGAAAAAAGTAAACTGTAGCCAATAACGTGTCCTATAGTTAATCGCTTGTTCTGTGTGTACTCGGAAAATCCTACGGATTTTCCTCTGGTTTGTTTTCTTTTGCTAACTTAGTTCCAGCTTACGCAACTAACCATACACGTATTCCAAGGTCAAATCCTAATAAATTATCGTTTTTTATGCAACATGCTGTTGAAGAATCACATAAGGCGTTCCTCGTTTAACAACAGCAAAAGCTCTAGCTATTAGCTTATTTCTAACATTATTTATGGCAACCATTTTATCTTTTCCCTCTGCCAACTTTCTCTTATAATACAAGTGAAGTTCACTATCATGCTGTATCGCTGATACGCTGGCCATACTCAATAAGCTTTTCATTTTTCTATCCCCTAAATAATGACATTGTTTTCTTCGGTGAATACTAGTTCCTGATCGATACCCGAAAGGAGCTGTTCCACAATAACTCGAAAAGGCACGCCAGCTAGAAAACCGTGTAAAGTTCCCTGTATGGTAAATAAGTTGACAAGCTATTACCAAACCTACGCCTTTAAGACTTGATAGTAACTCATAGTTTCTACTCATCTCAACATCAGTAGATATGATATCTGTAATCCTAAGCTCTATCCCTTTTATTTGTTTTTGTAAGTAAGCAATACTGCGTACTAAACTTGTACATCCAGCATCTGTCGTAGAACTAGACAAAAGTACTTGCATCTCTTTTAATGTGCCCTTCAGTCCTGCATTATTGCGAACCAATTGATCTCGTAAGGCTAATAATCTACCTAGCTCTAGATGAGACGAACGCTTTACTGTACTTGCCTCTAACTCTTCCCTATATAACCAAGCGTAACGTGCTATTAAACACGCATCCAAACGATCTGTCTTCTCTTTTACAACACCTGATGAACGCTTTATCTTTAACGGACTTTCTTCTACATAAACAATATCTTGACTATCTAGATAAAGGGCTAATTTTAATGAGTAGTAGCCCGTATTCTCAAAACAGTAAAAAACGTCTCTTGTTTTTGATACTCTTAAAACCCATTTTATCATGCTTTTGTAACCACTTAAATCATTAGCAAACACTTTGTGCAACCGGGCCTGATAACAGTAGGCATCCAATGTCTTTTTTGACACATCAATCCCTATCGCTTCTTCGTAATTTTTCATATTTTTACATTTAGAGTTTATAAATATGTTGCTTTAACTACTTCCTTTATCGGGATCTTACGCTCCTGGTATTCCAAATGGTTCTTAGCAACTTAATAGGGAAAGAGGACTTGTACGTGTACTGGATCTGTAATTCTAAAACACGTTATAGTTCTCCTCTTTCTCTATATAAATATATTTATTACAAACTAAAGGAACACGTTAGCTTATAAAGCCCCCTTTACTCATTGTCAATTTGTAGTGAGTAAAATTCTAACTTACAGACAATGGACTCAACTATTTTACATTTAATTATTTAAGTTGTCTTTTTCTATACGAAGAAGGTGTTATGTCTTCAAACTTTTTAAAGGCACTGTTAAAAGAAGATAAGCTACTAAAGCCTGTATCAAAAGCTATTGAAGAAATGGTAAACTTTTCACTTTCTGCACTTGAAAGTATTTTTTTTGCATCCTGAATTCGATAATAATTGATAAAATCATTAAAATTTCGTTTGGCATGTTGATTTATAACCGAAGATGTCTTTTGTGTACTTTGCCCAATCAAGGTACTTAATTTTGAAAGTGACAAATCAGACTCCAAGTATAATTTATCGTCTACAATTAATTTAGAAATTTCTTTAAATAATATGGTGTTATCATTGGCTTTAAAAGCTTCTCCATCAATCTCTGTAGCTTTTAGTTGAAATGCTTTATAGCTTAAAAAATAGATCACTAAAGAATATACCATAGGACCAATAATATACGGTACTTCATCATCTAAAATATTTAAAACATACGAACCCCAAATAAATACAAAGCCTATAATTAATAAACGTAACCAATTAAATATTGCTTTTTGTGATTTCGTTTGCGTCTCTTTTTGATAGCCATTCTTTACCTTTTGAATAGTTCGCCAAGATTTAAAAATATAAAAAGCGAAATGCAGATAAATAAAAATAAGAACACTTGAAAATAATATGATGGCTGTTTTATTATTGTTTTCAAACCATTCTTTTGTGATAAATAAACTAGATACAAAAATTAAAAAAAATGGAATTAATTCCATCATATGGTTTTTTGGCAACTTAAAATCGGGTCTAGTCATTCCTAACATATACCATCTTAATAATGGACCAATTAATAGTAAAGTAGCCAATCCTGCAAAAATAAATATAGGCTCTAGGTCATCTCCAAAATTCATCATTACAGATTTACCGATTCTAAATGCCATAAAAATTAAAATCAATCCCAATAAAAGATTGGTTAGCGTTTTTTTCTTTTTAAAAAAGCATAAATAGAAAGCAAATAAAACACCATGCAAAAGTCCTGCACTACTAACAATAATAAGAAGTATTTCTAAAAAACTCAATACACTATTTTCCTCAAATTTAGGAATATTTACCAGAAAGAAAGCACAAATCATTAAGGATTTATGCCTTCTAAATCAACCAAAAAAGCATTTTATCTATTTAGATTCAGATTTACTTTTGGCATAAGAAGTTAACCCAATCAAACCAAAGAAACGTCCTATTTCTCCTTTCATTGCAGCTATAGTACTATGTGACGCTATTAATAATCGATCAACAGGCTTTTTTTCTTGAATTAGTTTATCTATTAATTCTTTTGCCTTTTCAGAACCTTCTTTTTCATAGACCAATAAGACTTTTCCAGCATTTTCTTCTCCAGTTATTTGTCTATGCTTAGGTGTATAACCCATTTGTTTTATCATAGTTTCAGCCAACTTCCATGTAGACCATGGATTTTGTCCCGTCACTAAATTTTTATCATGACTAATGGTTTCTAAATACATGGCACCTTCATTAAAACGAGCTCCTTGTGAAGCTAATTTATCTTGTAAAAGAAAAGGAAATATTGATTTTGCGTCTGGAATTAGAAGCAGTTCTTCTTTATTTGTAAAACTGCTCACGGTTTTATTCTCTAAAAGGTGGCGGCCATTATCAAGAGTTACATTTACCAATGCTGAAGGCCCATGACAAACGGCTCCTACAACTTTTCCAGATTGATAGTAATCACGTATAATAGATTGAATTTTTTTGTTTTCTGGAAAATCAAACATAGCGCCTTTCCCTCCAACAAAAAATACGGCTTGATAATCTTCTGCTTTAACATCGTTCATAGCTATGGTATGGCTCGTTTTATATTGAGCAATGGAATCGTTTAGAAAAGCATAATCAAATGTCCCCATATCATCATCGTCAATAACAATAGGTGGTTTGCCTCCTAATGGGCTTGCCACATCAACTTCAAAACCATTTGCTTTAAAAATATAATAAGCACGTGATAATTCTGTTAATTCATAGCCTGTACTTTTACCACTATCCCCCATAGTTTTACTACTAGTAACTACGGCTAATATTTTCCCTCTTTTATGGATAATATTATCTGACAGATAAGAAATATCTTCAATTTTACTAGCTGATAGATCTTTTTTCATATCCTCTAAAGGCAATAAATTGATAAACCATACGCCAAATAAAATAAGAAGAATTAATAAACTAACAATTGAAATTAATGTCCATTTAATAATAGGATGTTTTTTAAGCATAACTTTTTTACTTTTATAATTATGCTGCGAATTACCGCAATGAAATTTGTAAAGACTGAAGAAATGATAATTTCGTCAGAGTAAAAGATGATTTAAGTAATAAAAGGCATTTATTCATCGTTGGCCGATTTGGAAACTTTTTTAAATCGTTTTTAAATATAAATGAAAGTGTTTCCAACTTTAAATTTGATGGATAAAAGAAAAATAACAGTAAAATTGTAAATTTGACTAAGTGCTAAACCGAAAAATAAGTGTGTTTTAACCCCTTACTAATCTTGTACAAAACGTTAGCTTTAATGCTGGACTTGCAACAAAAACTCCTTTTTTTGATCAAATACCAGTAATTTCAAATGGTAAATGGTAACAACTTTAACAAACTTTAAGAATGATAGTGATATCATTTTTTTTAGTTTTATGTGCTAAAATAATTTGACGTATGTATAAATTAAGAAAAAGTGTTGGGTTTAAAAGTTTAATGTTATTAACTAGTATAATAATATTCACGGCATGTAATAACCCGGTAAAGCCTGAAAGTTACAAAGTATTGTTAATTACCAATAATGATTTGGCTGAAGCTTGGCAAGCCTATGCAGATTGGAAAAAATCTATAGGAAAATCGACGAAAATAATAACGGTTTCGGATATTAGTAAGGACTATAATGCAACAAATATTCAAGAGAAAATAAGATTATGCGTTAGAGATTATATAGAAAATTACGGTGTTAAATGGGTTGTGCTAGGGGGGGATAGCCAACCAAATGATAAAGGTGTTGTACCAGGCGGACATATTACGGTTCATCAACAAGAACCCAAAGGTATTCCCACAGATATTATTTATTTAAGCCCTACAAATTGGGATGCGGATAATGATGGTATTTACGGTGAGTTTAAAGATGACCAAGAGGCCATTACGTATCCTGATGGCAGTATCGGTTTAGGAAGAATACCAGTACGTACAAGAGAAGACGTCATAGCATTCACCGAAAAAGTTATAGCTTATGAAGCTAATTACCCTACAGGTAGCTTTGCTAGTAATATGGTATATACGTGTACAGATCAACCCGCTTATGCTAAGGTCCGTAATAGTTGGGATGGTTACCTTTCAAAAGTTTGGAATGGAAATTCGAAACGCTTTTTTTCATCTGAAACGCCATGGGATGAAGAAGGTAAACTTGGGAGCTACGAACTTAGTGCTGAAAATTTAGTGAGCCTTATTAATAACAAAACAACAAGTAAAATGCACATTCATGGACATGGGCATTTACCTGCTTGGTTATTAGAGGGAAAATCTACTTTTATTGGGGATCATGTACAACAATTAAATAATGAAGGAGCTTATCCTCTAATTACCACGGTTTCTTGTAATACAGGTGAATATGATTCAGATAAGGACCCTTCTATTGTTGAGCAAATGATAAGAAAACCTAAAGGAGGTTCGGTAGCTGTAGTAGCACCAATTCGTACAGGGAAACCTCATTTTTCTGATCGTAACGACTTTAAATTGATGGTGTTGGAAGGAAAACTTGATGGAACTACTCATACGATGACAAGGTATTGGATGGCAGGCATGAATGATAATGCTACTACAGGAGAAGCATTAATGAAAGCTAAAAGTGAAATGATAGCTGATGCTAAAAATTCTGAAGCTTACCATCTTTGTATTTGCGAGATAAATTTATTAGGCGATCCTACATTAGATATGCGATCGGCAGCGCCCAAAACGCCTAAATTAGAAGTTGAAAAACAACTTACATTGGGTAAAAACAAACTAGAAGTAAGTACTGCTATTTCTGGTTGTACGGTGTGCGTATGGAAGGAAAATGATGGTATATATGAAATAGCGAAAGCAGATGATACAGGAAAAGCTGCTTTTAATTTAGAAATAGCTAGTGCCGGGGACATGGTTGTGTCTGCATCGGGAATTAATGTTAATAGTGCTGTAACAAAAATATACGTAAAATAGATTGTTAGATATGATTTCTATTGTCATTATTTCTTAAGTATGATGACTGCATTTATAATAAAAAAAGAGGCTGTCTAGAAAGTAACATATTTTGTCATTCAGAGCAAAGCGAAGAATCTTATACCTTTATAAATCAGCATACTATATTATTAAGAGATTCTTCACAGCTTCGCTGCTATCTTTGATTTTCGGCGGAAAGAATCCTGTGGATTTTTCCGCAACAAAATCATAGCCGAAACCGTTAGTAAACATCCAAAACAACCTCAAAAGTCAAGAAAATGACAATTGATAAATACACAGAAAAGAATAAAGGAGACTTTGAGAGGGTTTGGGTTAATTGGTTAACAAACTCAATGGGACTGCAACCACAAAAAAAAGATATTGAGGAAGTGCAAAACCCTGTGCTAAATTACATTAATAGTGGAGGAATGGTATTTTATGCCAATAATAACGGAAAATGTATTGGAGTGGTCGCTATTAAGAAATTGAATTTAACCGATTACGAATTTTGTAAACTAGTAGTAGATGAAAAAGCTCGTGGATTTGGATTAGGTAAACGTCTAGTTCAGAAATGTATCGATTTTGTCAAAGAAGAAAATGGAAAAAACCTGTACCTACAAAGTTTTCATAAACTTGAAATTGCGGTTAAAATGTATAAGGGAATGGGGTTTACCGATGCTTCTGCTCCTGAAGGTATGTTAGTTGTTAAGAGGACTGAAATCATAATGAAAAGGGAAATATAGCTTTGTTCTGAATAAAGAATGAAATTCTTTTGTTAAGAACTATGGATTTTAAATCCATAGTGATTTATTATTCATATAAAGAAAAAGGCACCCCGCTCTGTAACGGGGCAGGCTATTTTATTTTACAGCAATAAAAAATGCGAACCATTCGGTTCGCATTTTTTTTCAAAATAGAATATAAAATTATCTATTCATATTTTTTATTTCATCAATAAAAGTGTCTAAATCTACACCATTACTTACTAAAGTCAATGCTTTATCCACAATATACTTTACATTTTCTGGATGAAAACCAAGACCAATACCTATTTTTTTTAACAAAGTGTTTTCAGAATCTCCATTAATGGTATCTACATGTACCATTCTTACTAAATCAAACAAACGTTCCAAGCGCCTATCGTAAGATACTGGTGGATTAATTGGTTGTGATTGATAATCTTTTAAAATCGATTTATAATTTCCCTCACTAATATCTAGATTTCGTGCTAATCTATCTAAAAATGCTTGTTCCTCAGCGGTAATAATACCATCATCCATGGCAATACGTACAATAGCAGCGAAATGACTCTCATTACGCTTTTTAAATCCACTATCAAATAAATCTGAAAACGACATATCTTATTCTTTTTGTTTTAAAGTCGTGCAAACCTACATATTTTTTATATAAAATGAAATGAAAATAGCATAAAGTAGGTACTACTCTACTCAATATTAACAAATAAAAATGAGCAGAGAAACTATAGTATAGAATGCACTCTCTTGTTTAAATTAAAACAAAAGCATTTTAACCCTTCCACATTTTCCACGATATCTTTTTAAAATCTTATAACAGTAAGTGTGCGAGGTGGTTATTTATCAATTTTTAGTTTTTATAGACCATCAAAACTTAAAAAGGATGTTATTTTAATCCCTGCATACCGAGAGATAGGCCTGATGCGAAATCATGATCCATAAATCTTCTAAATTTCATTTACATTTAACTTATAAAAAAACTGTAAATCCTATATTTGTAATCTTAAAACATAAAAATCAGGTGAGTAAAATCATGCTTGAACAAACCTACGTACAGACTTTGCAAATGCAAAATCTGCAAACTACCATGGCCCAATCCCAATCTTTCGATTCTGTAGAGGACAAGCCAAAAATCCATTTAAAAGGACTCGTAGGGTCCTCGTATTCATTTGTGATTTCTAGTGTTTTTAAACAAGCTGACAAACCATTTTTAATTGTTTTTAACGACAAAGAAGAAGCGGCATTTTATTTAAATGACTTAGAGCAACTCTGTGGTGATAAAGATGTGTTGTTCTATCCGGGAAGCTACCGCAGACCGTATCAAATAGAAGAAACCGATAATGCCAACGTTCTATTACGTGCTGAAGTTTTAAATCGTATTAATTCGCGAAAAAAACCAGCTATCATAGTGACGTATCCCGATGCTCTTTTCGAAAAAGTAGTCACTAGAAAAGAATTGGAACGTCATACTTTGAAGATAGCGGTTAATGATAATTTGTCTATAGATTTTGTGAACGAAGTATTGTTCGAATATCAGTTCAAACGTGTCGATTTTGTAACTGAACCAGGAGAGTTTTCAGTGCGTGGTGGTATTGTAGATGTATTTTCATTTTCACATGACGAACCCTATAGAATTGAGTTTTTTGGAGATGAAGTAGATAGCATAAGAACCTTCGATGTAGAAACGCAACTCTCCGTAGAACAGATTAAGAAAATAAGTATCATCCCTAATGTTGCTAATAAGTTTTTAGAAGAAAAGAGACAAAGTTTTCTGAAATATGTGGCTCAAAAAACAGTGGTATGTTTAAAGAATGCTGATTTATTATTTTCGAGAATTGATGATTTTTACAGTAAAGCAGAAGAAGCTTTTAAAACGCTATCTACTGCCATTAAACATGCCGAACCAAACGAATTGTTTTGTAATTCAACATTATTAAAAAAACAATTATTAGATTTTTCAATTTTTGAGTTTGGGACACAGCCTGTCTTTTGTCATTCTGAACGTAATGAAGCATCTCAAACTATTCAGTATAACACCACACCACAACCATCATTTAATAAACAATTCAATCTTTTAATAGAGGATTTAAACACCAATCACAACAAAGGCTTTACCAACTATATTGCATGTGTTAGTGAACAACAAGCAAAACGGTTTAAAGATATTTTTGATGATGTTGAAGAAGACGTGTCTTATAAAACGATTGTGCTTTCTTTATACCAGGGGTTTATTGATCATGATAATAAAATAGCGTGTTATACAGATCATCAAATTTTTGAACGTTATCATAAATTTCATCTTAAAAATGGTTATGCTAAAAAGCAAGCTATTACTTTAAAAGAACTTACCAATTTAGACATTGGTGATTATGTTACACATATCGATCATGGTATTGGTCGCTTTGGTGGATTACAAAAAATAGATGTAGAAGGCAAAAAGCAAGAGGCTATAAAACTGGTTTATGGAGAGCGCGATGTCTTATATTTAAGTATTCACTCGCTGCATAAAATCACTAAATTTAATGGTAAAGATGGAAAGCCGCCTAAAATATATAAACTAGGTAGTACAGCTTGGAAAACTTTAAAACAGAAAACCAAAGCTCGTGTAAAACACGTAGCGTTTAATCTGATAAAACTTTACGCAAAGCGTAAAACAGAGAAAGGCTATCAGTACAATCCGGATAGTTATATGCAGCATGAGTTGGAAGCTTCTTTTATTTATGAAGATACGCCAGACCAAAGTACAGCAACTGCAGATATTAAAACAGATATGGAAAGCGAACGTCCCATGGATAGATTGGTCTGTGGTGATGTTGGTTTTGGAAAAACCGAAGTTGCTATTCGGGCAGCATTTAAAGCTGTAGATAATGGTAAGCAAGTAGCTGTTTTAGTGCCTACTACTATTTTGGCATACCAACATTCCAGAACATTTAAAGAACGATTAAAAGACTTCCCAGTTACGGTCGATTATTTAAATCGCTTTAGAACAGCTAAAGAAAAACGTGAAACTCTTGAAGGTTTAGAAAAAGGGCATGTAGATATTATTATAGGTACACATCAACTCGTAAATAAGAATGTGATATTTAAAGATTTAGGTTTATTGATTGTTGATGAAGAGCAAAAATTTGGTGTCGCTGTAAAGGAAAAATTAAAAACCTTAAAAGATAATGTTGATGTATTGACGCTAACTGCAACACCAATACCCAGGACGCTTCAGTTTAGTTTAATGGCAGCGCGCGATTTATCGGTTATTACAACGCCACCACCAAATCGTTATCCTATTGAAAGTCATGTCATCCGTTTTAGTGAAGACACGATTCGAGATGCGGTGAGCTATGAAATTGAACGTGGTGGACAGATATTCTTTATTCATAACCGCATTGAAAATATTAAAGAAGTAGCAGGTATGATTCAGCGTTTAGTGCCTGATGCTAAAATTGGTATTGGACATGGGCAAATGGATGGAAAAAAACTAGAACAGCTTATGTTAGCATTTATGGATGGTGCGTTTGATGTTTTGGTAAGCACAACCATTGTTGAAAGTGGGCTTGATGTTCCAAATGCGAATACTATTTTTATTAATAATGCCAATAACTTTGGCTTAAGTGATTTACATCAAATGCGCGGTCGAGTAGGGAGAAGTAATAAAAAAGCGTTCTGCTATTTTATTACACCAGAATATTCTGCCATGACAGATGATGCACGAAAACGAATAACCGCTTTGGAGCAGTTTACAGAATTAGGGAGTGGTTTTAATATAGCCATGAAAGATTTAGAAATTCGTGGAGCTGGTGATTTGTTAGGAGGTGAACAAAGTGGTTTTATAAATGAAATAGGTTTCGATACCTATCAAAAAATATTAAATGAAGCCATTGAAGAACTTAAAGAGAACGAGTTTAAAGACTTGTATAGTGATCCTGATGAAGATAAAGTTTATGTAAAAGAAGTCACTATTGATACCGATTTTGAATTGCTTTTTCCAGATGATTACGTTAATAATATTGCTGAACGATTAAGTCTATACACACAACTTAATAATTTAAAAAACGAAAACGAATTAAGTACTTTTGAGACAGAATTATTAGATCGTTTTGGAGAATTGCCAGAACAAGTGACTGATTTATTGAATAGTGTCCAAATTAAGTGGTTGGCTACTAAAATAGGTTTTGAGAAAGTGATCATGAAACAAGGAAAATTTATTGGTTATTTTATTAATGACCAGCAAAGTAATTTCTACCAAAGTAGTAACTTTACAAAAGTATTGCAGTTTGTTCAAGCGCATTCAAACGCTTGTAAAATGAAAGAAAAGCAAACGCGAAACGGACTGCGTTTAATGCTTACATTTGATGATATAAAATCTGTAAAACAAGCATTAAAAGCGCTAAAGCCAATTGTGGCTTAATTATTGTTTTTATCAAAAAGAATTCCTCGACGCTTTGTGTCGGGGTTTCCGTTGAAATTGTCATTCCCGTGAAAACGGGAATCTAAATACAGAATTTTTATTTTTGACCTTTAGTCAAAATGAAACGAATGAAATACCTTTATGGCTCTGCCTCGAGGATAGTTCGTTTCAAAAAATTCTTTATTAAAAAAACGCCTTGATGCAAAGAATCAAGGTTTCATTTGAAAATGTCATTCTCGCGCCTGTGCTGAACTTGTTTCAGTAACAAGCGGGAATCTAAAAATAGAGTATAATTTTGAACCGCTTATTCTTTTTAACAGTTTTATTGCCAAGTATCCTTATTGCCCAACATACTATCAACGGTAAATTTTCACCAGCAAAAGATTATAATGTTGCTTTGTTGTATAAAGTGACCCCAACGTTGTCTGAGTATATTACAAATACCGAAGTAGCAGCCGACGGGAGCTTTCAATTTAAATTAGATGCTTCTGCAACTAAAGGGATGTACAGAGTAGTATATGCAGTACCACAGGAAGATTATAATTTTGATATTATCTACAACGGAAAAGAAGATATAGACCTCACGTTTAATTCTGAAACAGGCGTGACTTTTCAAAATTCAATAGAGAATAAATTATTGGCATCCTACACCAATAGCATGTCTATGATTACCCAAAGTCTTGGAAATTATTTCAGACAACAGAATGAGGATACACTAGCATTAAAAACCATTTTTAAGACCCAGGCAGAAACCCAGTCTAGTTTTGAGTCTGCTGGAAAAAACACGATTGCACTTTCTTTTATTAAAGCCAATAAACCATACATTCCTAAAAAGTTTGAAGATGTTAACACTTACGTTGATAGTTTAAAGGCTCACTATTTTGATTTTGTGGATTTTAATAATAAAACACTTCAGAGTTCTAGTTTTTTAGAAGAACGTATGTTGAATTATGTGTTTGGAATGTCGTTTAAATCAGTAGATGAAATAACTAGTTATAAGAAAAATATTGATGTGTTTTGTGAAGCTATGAAGAACGCTCCAATAAAAGTTAAAAGAATTTTGTTAGTCGATTTGTGGCAGCAGATGGCTGACTTAAACCATGAGAACGTGGCGAATTATATTGCTGAAACCTATTTAATGGATATTGCAGTATCATTAAATGATCAGGAACTTTTACATGGATTAATTTTATTTAAAAATCTTTCTATAGGTAGTGTAGCTCCTGATTTTTCTCTTGAAATAGTAAAAGATAAAAAAACAGTCACTAAAAAACTAAGCAAGTTAGATGTCGCCGAACGTTACGTTATTTTATTTTGGAGCAGTACGTGTTCACACTGTTTAGATGAGGTTCCGCAATTACAGACCTATATTCAATCCAAAGAAAAAGGTAGAGTAAAAGTTGTTGCTGTTGCTTTAGAAGAAGATACTGTTAAATGGAAAAATTTAATATCTGGTTATCCAGAATTCATACATGTTTACGGAGCAGGGAAATGGGAAAATGAGATTGGCAATGACTATGGCGTTACTGCAACACCAACTTATTTTGTATTAGACAAAGACAAACATATAGTTTCGAAACCAGAAAGTTTTGAAGATTTAAAACTATATTTCGAAAAAGAATAATTTATCAAAAATGATAAAAAGCGTTTTCTAAATGCTCAATATTAAAACCCTCTTTTTCTTTTACAATAGCTATTATATCAAAACGAACTTCAACATCTAAACTATTTTCATTTACATAGTGGTCAACGGCTTTTACTAAACGCTGAATTTGTTTTGGTTTCACAAAATCTTGAGGGTTTCCAAAATCGGTAGTTGAGCGCGTTTTTACTTCAATAATGGCCAGTATATCTTTTTGTTTCGCCATAATATCAACTTCAGCTTTATCAAAACGGTAATTACGTTCAATGATGTCGTAACCATTTTTCAACAGAAAATCGACTGCTAATTGCTCTCCTTTTTTTCCTAGTTCGTTGTGTTTTGCCATGAAGCTAAAGTAAAATATATTTTGTTATTCCAAACCTTATACAAAACCTAGAAAGGAACTCAACTATCCCCTAAACAAAAAGAAGTAGCTATGTCATTGAGAAGGAGGGACGACTGAAGAATCTAAAAAACGGTATTATTAAAAAGTAAACATCTGGTATAAATATATAGAGATTCTTCGCTTTGCTCTGAATGACACTACCCTCTAAACAAAAAGAAGTCATCTTTCATATGTTCAATTTTAGAATCTTCGTTGGTAATAATATAATCTATGGCTTGAGAAGTGAAATCTTTCCCTTTTTTTGTTAATGACACAATCTTATTTTCAATAACAATCATGTTATTTTTAAGCGCCAATTCTAACACCGTTTTGCTCCGTACTTTTTGCCAATTAATATGTTCATTAAGATGGTTTACATGGCGTTCTTCTTCTTCGCTATGATTTCTTAAATGCAGTAAAAAGGTAAGTAACGAAACTTCTGTACGTTGTTGCCTTTCTCTGTAAAGTACTGCAATGACACCTTTACTGGGGGCAAATAAATAAATGAGTAAAAAGAGTACCCCTAACATGGTGGTAATAGAGCCAGCAATGGAAGCATCTAACCAATGTGCTAGCCAATAACCAGAAATGGCACTAAATACACCAAAACAAATAGCGTATACAAGCATGCGTTTTAGGTTGGTCGTAAGCAAATAAGCAGTAGCAGCAGGAGCAATCATTAAAGCAACTACTAAAATGGCACCAACGGCATCAAAAGCGCCAACAGTTGTGATTGAAGAAACCGTCATGAGTCCATAATGAATAACAGCAGGCGAAAACCCTAAAGATGCTGCTAACCCAACATCAAATGTGCTTATTTTGAGTTCTTTAAAAAATGCAAATAATAATCCAATCGTAATGAGTAAAATACTACCAATAACCCATAGCGATTTTGGACCAACATCCATCCCTGCAATTAATAACCTATCAAAAGGCGCAAAGGCTAATTCACCTAATAAAACAGCGTCTACATCTAAATGAACATCGTTGGCATTTTTGGCAATTAGAATAACACCAATACTAAACAATATGGGGAAGACTAAACCAATGGCAGTGTCTTCTTTTACCAAGCCAGTTTTTTGAATGTATTCCACTAAAATAACAGTTATAATACCCGTTAAAGCTGCTAGTAAAATAAGTAGCGGCGAGTTTAAATCTTGAGTTATAAAAAAACCTATAACAATACCAGGCAAAATAGAATGGCTTATAGCATCGCTAATCATTGCCATTTTGCGAAGCACTAAAAAAGTACCGGGAATGGCACAGGCAATGGCAACCAAACTGGCAATAAGCTGTATTTCTATTTGGGCGCTACTCATTATCTTCGGTTTGTTGGTTGTACAAATTAGAAGCTGTTTTAAAACCTTCTTCTGTTAAACTCCACATACTGCCACTGAGTTTTACGTAGTTTTTTCGAACTAATTTTTGAAGCGTCCCTTTTGTATATCCTTGAAAATTATTCAAGATCTTAATGGCGTGAGGGTGTGAAATATTTTCATGTGTTTCAGCAATGTGATACATAAACGACAATGTTTTATGAAGCTGTAAATCACGACGGTTTTTGATAAATCGTATTTGTTTAAAAAGTAATCCGCGACTTGGTGAAAAGATAAAGGAAACCAGCACGAATACACCAGCAACGATAACAATTACAGGGCCTGTTGATAGGTTATTTTGACTGGCACTAATAGCTGTTCCAAAAACGCCTGAAAATGCTCCAAACATGGCTGCCAGAAGTACCATAATTCCCAAACTATTAGTCCATTGTCTTGCGGCGGCGGCGGGAGCTAAGAGCATAGCACTCATAAGAACGACACCTACCGTTTGTAAACCTAATACAATAGCTAGCACAATAAAGGTGGTAATCAAAACATCTATAAATTTAGTGTTGAATCCAAGTGTTTTTGTATAGTCGGCGTCAAAAAGAAGGATTTTAAATTCTTTCCAAAAAAGCAGTAAAACGATAAGACAGACACCTGTTACAATAGTCATAAGCCAAACATCACTTTCTAATAAAGTGGCGGCTTGCCCGAATAAATATTTATCTAAACCTGCTTGATTTGCATTGGGTTGTTTTTGAATAAAAGTTAAGAGGAGCATTCCGAAACCAAAAAATAGAGACAGAATAAGCCCTAAAGCAGTATCTGATTTTAAATGCGTTTTACTAATGATGCCACGAATCCAAAACGTCCCTATAAGCCCACTTATTAAAGCGCCTAATAATAATACATTACTGTCTTTTGCTCCTGTAATTAAAAAAGCAATAGCAATGCCAGGCAAAGCAGCATGTGAGATAGCATCACCCAATAGGCTTTGCTTTCGTAATACCGCAAAACTACCGAGCATGCCCGTTATCGCACCAAGAATAGCGGTGCCTAAGGTTATGGTTCTTAGTGTGTAGTCTGTGAAGACAAGTTTTATGTATTCTGTTACATCCATAATTCCTGCGAAGGCAGGAATCTCTTCCTTTTTTCACATATTTTTTATTCGTTTCGAGTAAGCACTGCATACTGCCACTGAAAACGGTTTACTTTTTTACTCCTGTATACTAACTTTATAATTAATACCGTAGGTCTTTGTTAAATTATCATCATTAAAGATGTCCTTAACGGGACCTGTGGCAATTTTCTTTACATTTAAAAAGGTTACCCAATCGAAATATTCTGGAACCGTTTGTAAATCGTGATGCACGACAATAACTGTTTTATTTGCTTTTCTGAGTTCTTTTAAAATATTAATGATGGCAATTTCGGTTGTGGCATCAACGCCTTGAAATGGTTCATCCATAAAATAGATGGAAGCATCTTGTACCAAAGCTCTTGCTAGGAAAATACGTTGTTGTTGCCCTCCGGAAAGTTGACTTATTTGTCTGTTCTTAAAAGGTAACATACCTACTTTTTCTAATGCTTCAAGAGCCATTTTTTTTTCTTTTTGACCCGGACGCTTGATCCAACCTAAACTGCCATATGTTCCCATCATTACGACATCTAAGGCAGTTGTTGGAAAATCCCAATCTACACTTCCTTTTTGTGGTACATAAGCAACTAATGCTCGTTGTTTTTCATAAGATTTTCCATAAATACTAACGCTACCTGCAATGGGGTTTAAAATACCAAGAATTGATTTGATAAGTGTTGATTTTCCTGCACCATTAGGTCCAACAATAGCCATAAGAACTCCTTCCGGTATTTCTAAATCGATATCCCAAAGTACAGGTTTGTAGTTATAGGCAACCGTTAAATCGTCTACTTTTACAGCGATTCTTCCTGTGGAGTCAGGAATTTCTTTATGCTCTTTATCTTCGTTCATCACTTAATTAACTTAATAACTATGGTTTTTAAATTATGAGATCCCTACTTATATTATTTTTTAGAAACCAGTGCGTTTTATGTTTGAGTTATACTGCAAATTGCAACTGGATACTTCTAACTTATTTAAGCGCATTTACAATAGTATTTACATTATACTTAAACATACCAATATAAGTGCCTTCAATAGTGCCTGCGTTTCCAAGTGCGTCAGAGTACAAAGAACCTCCAATGGTAACATGATGTCCTTTAGAATTCACTGCAGCTTGTAAGGCTTCAATAGTACGTTTTGGTACTGAACTTTCTACAAAAATAGCTTTTACATTTTTTTCTATAATGAAAGCTGATAATTTTTGAACATCTTGTACGCCTGCCTCGGTAGCTGTTGATAGCCCTTGTAAACCAACGACTTCAAAATGAAATGATTTTCCGAAATAATTAAAGGCGTCATGTGCTGTTACCAAAATACGTTTTTCTTCCGGAAGGGTGTCAATAGTTGCTGTTAATTTGGTTTTCAATGCTTCCAGTTGTTTAATGTAATTAGCGCCATTGGTTTCAAATGTTATTTTTTGTTCTGGAATTGTTTCTGACAGCTTTTTAACTATAAACTTGGTGGCTTGTATCCAATAATCTGTATTAAACCAAATATGAGGGTCATAATTAGAGGCAAAATATTCGGAGCCAATAAGCGTATTTTTATCTAAAGCATCAGAAATGGCAATCGTTTTGGTTCTTTGATTGTGCATTTTTTCGAATACTTCTACCAACTTTCCTTCTAAATGCAACCCGTTGTAAAAAATAATATCTGCATTGGCTAATTTAGTGACATCACCTTCGCTGGCTTTATATAAATGAGGATCGACACCACTTCCCATTAATCCTTGTAGGTTAATATGCTCACCACCTATATTCTTTACCAAATCGGTAATCATGGTCGTTGTAGTGACTACATTTAATTTGTTGTTAACCTTTCTTTCATTTTTACAGCTTAAAAAAACTAAACTGATAACGATTATGTAGAGGTATTTTTTCATGTATTTATTTTGTTGCGAAATTACTAAAAAGCCGCTTAATTATTTAAAAGAGTATCTCATGCCAAAAAATGCGCGAATACCTTGATTTGGTCCATATACATAAGATGGATCGAAAGGTAGATCTGTAGGGTCATTTTCATCTAAAGTTTTATCAAACGGATCATTGGCCCTTGAAATGATAAAAGGATTTCCTTTATTTGGTGTCCAGTTTAATAGGTTTTTTACACCTCCATAAATTTCAAAATTAGCTAGTCCATCATAGGTTAATTGTATGTTTTGTATACTCCATAAGGGAGAATTTTTTCTTCGAGGATCAAATTCTCCTAAAGTAGGTAATCGCATAGGGCCGTATATATTGCCCGTATAATCTAGAGTTAAATTGTATTTGTAACTTTTGTAAGAGGCAGCCCATGTCCCTGTAAAGCGCTCGGTTAAAATTTGACGCTGTTTTATACCATTTTCAGTTTGAGAAACATCTTGAAGTGTTCCACCTATTAAAACCTTAACGCCGCTAGCAATAATAGCATCTAAATTTACACTTACTCCTTTAGTAATTGCTTTACCATTTAAATTGTCATATATAATTTGGTTGGGGTTTGTATCGTAATCCGGTGTAATTAGATTTGTAAAATGTGTATACCAGGCGGAGGCATCTAGTCCTATTATAGCTCCTGACTTGGTATAAAACTTTTTAAGGTAATTTATATTGACATTATAGGAACGTTCTGGTTTTAATTCTTCTGTAATGATAACATCTCTTGCACCAGTAAGGGCTGCATGTTCTTCAGTGAAAATATTAACCACTCTAAATCCTGTTCCAGCATTTACACGAAAAATATCATCACTTGTAGGTTTAAATTTGTAGGCAATTCTTGGTGTAAATATATTACCATGCCTTTTATCATAATCATAACGAGCACCTAATAGTATGGTGTTTTTGTCGTTAAGTTTAATTTCATCTTGAGCAAAAAGAGATGGAATAACAACTTCATCGGCTCCTACTGTTGCCGGTGTACTATCATTGTAGTAATTGTATCTGGCAGCCACACCAAATAGTAAATCATGATTTTTAAGCGATTTGTCCCAGGTGAATTGTCCGAAACCAATACGCTGTTGTGCTAAGTATGGGACATTGCCATATACCGAATTTTGGTCATGATCTGTATAAGAGAACTGAAACAAAACTTTTTCTGTCATTGGTAATTGGTATTTTCCTAAAAATTCAAAACGAGAAGTATAAATACTTTCACCGTAAACCTGATCACCTCCTCTATAAGATGGATTCCATTGCATTTCTCCACCCCACCTATCTTCATAAAAATAGCGTCCAGCCAAAGAAAAGAGCCTGTTTTCGTCGCGTTTAAAATCCCATTTCTGAAAAGCAGAAATTCTATTTTGAAGGGTTAAATCAGTAAAATTATCACCATTATTATCTATCGGATTATTGTAGTTAAAATAATTAGTGCCAAAAAGTAAATTGGCTTTATTGCCTACTTTGGTTTTAAATCCCAGATCCAGATTAACCTCTCCCCAACCTGTTGCATAACTGTCGGCAAAAAAACGAGGTGCGTTTTCAGGAAGTTTTGTTATGATATTAATTAAGCCTCCAACGGCCTCACTTCCGTAAAGGGAAGAAGCAGGGCCTTTTACAATTTCAATTTGTTCGATTAAGGAATTAGGAATTCCTGAGAGACCATAAACAGTAGATAATCCACTTACAATAGGCATACCATCGATAAGTACGAGGGTGTATGGACCTTCTAAGCCATTAATATGAATATCTCCCGTATTACAAACATTACAATTAATCTGTGGACGGACGCCATTTACATTTTGCAAGGCTTCAAAAATATTAGGCGTTGGGTTCTTTTTTAAAAAAGCAGGTGAGTAAACTTCAACTGGTACTGGACTTTCCAGACGAGATACTGCTTTTAAAGTTCCTGTAACTACAACTTCTTCAAGTAATTCGGATTCTGGTAAATTAAAATCAACAACAACATCATTTGAAGATATAGTAATTGTTTTTTTCTGAGTTTGATACCCAGTGAATGAAGCAATAATAGTATATGTACCAGCATCTATATTGTTTATTTTAAATGAGCCATCGTCGTTAGATACGGCTCCTTTTTGTGTGCTTTTTAAATAAATATTTACATAAGGTAAAGCACTACCGTCTGATATTGTTTTACCTGTTATGTTTTGAGCGTTTACTGTAAAAGATAATATACTTATAAAGAATATTATTAGGTATCTCATGTTATATTTTTTATGCAAATATAAAATAATTTTTAGATTAGTCTAAAAATTATTTTGATATTATATTTATTCTATCTTTGTTTTATCTAAAAATACAGTTATGATAACCCTTACAGAAGAAAATTATATAAAAGCTATTTATCATCTTGGAAAGTACGGTGTTAATAATGTAAGCACGAATGCTATTGCCAAGGAGATGGAAACAAAAGCATCGTCTGTGACCGATATGGTTAAGAAACTTTCTGAAAAAGAGTATGTCGATTATAAAAAATATCAAGGAGTCACTTTAACTAAAAAAGGAAAAGAAATCGCTATTAATATTGTTAGAAAACACAGACTTTGGGAAGTGTTTTTGGTTGAGAAATTAAATTTTTCATGGGATGAGGTTCATGAAGTGGCGGAACAGTTAGAACATATAAAGTCTAAAAAATTAATTAGTCAGTTAGATGCATTTTTAGAATTTCCCACCCACGACCCACATGGAGACCCTATTCCGGACAAAACGGGTAAGATCAAAAAAATTGATAAAATTTTACTTTCTGAAGCGAAGATTGGAAATGATTGTATTTGTGTTGGGGTTCAGGATTCTTCCTCAGATTTTTTAAAGTATTTAGACAAAAATAATATTGCCCTGGGAACGGAATTGAAAATTTGTCACCGTGAACCTTTTGATAATTCTATCACAATAAAGATAAAAACAAAAGAGCTTATTATATCTAATATGATCGCCAATAATCTATTTGTAAAGGTTTCTTAAAGTTAAATCCTTTAATTGAGAAAGAGCATCATAAAATTAATGACATCCACAACTGTCATCTCCACCACAGGTTTTTTTAGGTTTTGATTTTTTCCAGAAGAATTTTTTAATCAAAAACATAACAGCTAAAGCCATTGCTGTAAAAACTAATATGTCTTGAATGATGGTGTTCATATATGTTTTGTCGTAACAGGTTTAGTAAATTTACTTATTTTAAAAATTGAAATGCAATTAACGCTACTATATAAGCAAAAGTAGTCATAATTACCAATTGTAAAACAGGCCATTTCCAACTGTTGGTTTCTTTTTTTACAATAGCTAGAGTACTCATACATTGCATAGCGAATGCGTAGAATAACAATAGTGAAATACCAGAAGCAAAAGTAAAAACAGCTTTATTTGTTAATTGGTGCCTTTCAGATTGCATTTTGGCACGAATTGTTTTGTTTTCATCATCTTCTATTTCACTTCCAACACTATAGATCGTGGATAAAGTACTAATAAAAACCTCCCGCGCTGCAAACGAACTCACAATGGCGATCCCTATTTTCCAATCATATCCTAAAGGCTTAATTGCAGGTTCTACAACTTTTCCAATATACCCCAAAACAGAGTTCTCTAATTTAAGAGAAGCAATTTCGTCATTAATGACTGCTTTTTTGAAAAGAGGTGTTTTATAAGCTATGGAGTCAGAAATTTGAGTTTCTGTGATATTATCATAATCTTCGATCAAACTATGTTCATAACGTTCCTGCTTATTTTGTAAAGAAAATGCTTGAATGTTATTGAAACCATTTTTACTAATTCCATCATTAACAATCTCTTTTGCATTACTATAGTTCGAGTTAATGCCTATAGAACCTAATACCCAAATAACTATTGATATGGCTAAAATAATTTTTCCAGCACCAAAAATAAAAGCTTTTGTTTTTTCAATAACCGTAAGCCCTACATTTTTGAAAAGAGGGAGTTTGTAATTGGGCATTTCAACCACAAAAAAAGTTTTGCTTTTTATTTTTAGAACTTTATTAAGTAAGTAAGCTGAGAAAACTGCAGACCCAAATCCAATTAAGTAAAGCAACATTAATGTTAAAGGCTGATAACCAAGACCAATAAAACGACCTTCGGGTATCACCAATTCTATGATGATTAAATAAACGGGCAATCTCGCAGAACAAGTTGTAAAAGGCGTTACTAAAATAGTGATTAAGCGTTCTTTCCAGCTTTCAATATTTCTTGTGGCCATAATTGCTGGAATGGCACAAGCAGTACCTGAGATTAATGGTACGACACTTTTACCACTTAAACCAAAACGCCGCATCACTCGATCCATTAAAAATACAACACGACTCATATAACCACTTTCTTCAAGCACGGCTATAAATAAGAATAAAAAGGCAATTTGTGGAATAAAAATAACAATACCTCCAAGGCCAGGAATAATACCTTCTGCTAATAAATTTGTGAAAGCGCCATTTGGTAACATGGTTTTAACCCATTCGCTTAATGATGCAAAAACGTTGTCAATAAAATCCATTGGTACGCCGGACCAGTCATAAATTGCTTGAAAAATAGTAAGGAGAATAACAAAGAAAATTGCATAGCCCCAAACCTTATGGGTTAAAATACGATCTAGTTTTGTTCGTAAATCTTTGGCTTGAGAAACATCAATTGTTTGTCCTTTTTTAAGAACATTATTTATGAATTGATAGCGTTTAATTGTTTCCTTTTGCTGTAAACGTTTTAAATCACTTTTACTTTTAGTTTTAAAATTAGCAACCGCATCAATTTCGTTTCTATCTGTTTTTCCGAAGTTAACATCTTGCGTAATTACTAACCAAAGTTTATATAAAAGTTGGTTAGGAAATGTTTTACGTAAATTCCCAAAATAATCTTGATCTATCTCTGAAGCATTTAAACAAGGCGTTACAGATAAGTCTTTAAAATTAGCAATGAGATTTTTTAAATTATCAATACCTTCATTTTTTCTTGTGCTTATTAAAGCAATTTTGGTTTGAAGATGTTCTTCTAAATAATCAATATCCAAAGAAATACCCTTGTAATTCATCCTATCTGCCATGTTAATAACAAGAAGTGTAGGAATTTCTAAATCTTTAATTTGTGTAAATAATAAAAGATTTCGTTTTAAATTCTCGACATCACTTACAACGACTGCTATATCTGGAAAATCTTTATCATTTTTATTTAAGAGCAGCTCTATAACCACGTTTTCATCAAGAGAAGAAGCGTTCAGGCTGTAAGTTCCAGGTAAATCAATAATATGAGCTTTAACACCTCGAGGTAGTTTGCATATCCCTTCCTTTTTTTCAACGGTTATACCTGGATAATTACCAACTTTTTGGTTTAATCCTGTTAGTGCATTGAAAACGGATGTTTTTCCCGTATTTGGATTGCCAATTAAGGCGACATTTATTTGCTTACTCATGTGTTATTTTTTCAATTAAAATATGAGAAGCAGTTTCCTTTCTAATGGCTAAATGTGTGCCATTAATATTTAAATACATGGGGTCTTGAAAAGGAGCAAGTTGTACAAGTTGCACAGAATTACCAGGTAAACACCCCATTTCTAAGAGTTTTAATGGGATATGAATAGATGAAACATCGGTAATAATACCCTTTTCACCACGTTTGAGATGTGCTAAAGTGTCCTGCAAGCTTATTTAGATTGATTTTAAAGAAGCAAAAGTAGTATAAAAAAGTAGCCTAAAAAAATGCTTGATAAAAAACTATTTTTGATATTCTTCTTTAAGGATTTCAATATCATCAAGTAAGCGATTGATATCTTCTCCATCTGTACCATCATAAAAGCCTCTTATTTGCCGTTTTTTATCAATAAGCATGAAGTTTTCTGTATGTACCATATCGAAAGGGCCTCCATCTCCATGGTCTTTAACTGCCAAATAACTCTTTCTCGCAAGTTGATATATTTGTTTTTTATCACCAGTAACTAAATTCCATTTACTATCATTTACTCCTTTTTTCTTAGCATAACGTTTTAGTTGGGCAACAGTATCGATTTCTGGAGTTACCGAGTGAGAAAGTAGCATGATGTCACTGTCATTAATAATTTCTTGTTGTATTTGCTCCATATGATCGGTCATAATGGGGCAAATGGTTTGGCAGGTGGTGAAAAAGAAATCGGCTACGTATATTTTGTCTTTGTAATCGTTTTGTGTAATTGTTTTCCCGTTTTGATTGATAAGTGAAAAATCGGCTATTTTATGATATTTTTTTTTATATTGAATAGTGCTGTCTACCAATTCGCTACTTACCATGGTAGGCTGATAAATAGGGAGCGGTTGGTAAACATTTAAAGTGTTGTAGATAATTGAAACTATAATAATAGAAATAATGGCAAAAACAATTGCAAACCCTCTATAATTCTTAAAAAATGATACCATTATTAGTTGGTTAAATTAAATTTATGCAAAAATACAATGAAACATCGATGACTAAAAATTTAATCGAAAAGAATTCCCGAGGCTGAACCTGAGGATTTCCGTTAAAATTGTCATTCCCATGAAATCATTATTAAAAAAATAAAAGCAATAAATAAAATGAGAATCTAAAAGAAAGAAATGGTTTTATATGTATTACATACAGCCTTTTTATTTTAATGCATAGAATTTTATTTAAGCTTAAATTCTTGTTAAAAAGATCTGCATGTTATAATTGTCTTTTTAAAGTTGGTTTAAAAGCGTACTTTTGTGCGATTAAAAAATTCGATTGAAGTTATATGGAGTTTGTTATTAAAATATCTCAATTTTTACTAAGTCTTTCGTTGTTAATTATTTTGCACGAATTAGGACATTTTATTCCTGCAAAGGCTTTTAAAACGAGAGTAGAGAAGTTTTATTTGTTTTTTGATGTGAAATTTTCATTGTTCAAGAAGAAAATAGGTGAAACTGTTTATGGTATAGGTTGGTTACCATTAGGGGGCTATGTAAAGATTGCTGGAATGATTGATGAAAGTAT
Source organism: Flavivirga spongiicola (assembly GCF_030540825.1). Lineage (NCBI taxonomy): Bacteria > Pseudomonadati > Bacteroidota > Flavobacteriia > Flavobacteriales > Flavobacteriaceae > Flavivirga > Flavivirga spongiicola. Next base: position 1,806,411 of record NZ_JAUOEO010000001.1, on the reverse strand, counting down.
GGATACTGAGCAAATGGCTCAAGAACCACAGCCTTGGGAGTTTCGATCTAAACCTGCATGGCAACGTTTAATTATTATGTTAGGTGGTGTCACAGTGAATTTTTTACTGGCAATTTTCATTTATATCGGGATGAGTTATTTTTATGGGGATCGATTTTTACCAAATGAAAATATTAAAGATGGTCTTTTAATTGAAAGTACCATTGCTAATAAAGCGGGATTGCACACAGGGGATAAAATTATTTCTGTAGACGGCGACAAAATTGAAAATTTTTCTGAAATTTCTGAAAAAGTGCTGTTTGGTAAAGAGATAATTATTGAAAGAAATGGGGAGCAATTAACAGTAAATATGCCTGAAGATTTTTTATCACAGTTAATTGATTCTAAGGAAAAAGGTTTTATAAGCTTAAGAGAGCCTTTTGTTATAGTTAAAGTTCCTGATACTTCTTATAATAAGAATAGTGGTATTAGAAAAGGAGATATTATTCTTGGATTAAACGATTTTGAAACAAAGTATATTGATCAGGTAAAATCTGGATTAGAGAAATTTAAAGGGCAAGAGGTTCGTGCTACAGTTTTAAGAGATGATGCCGAAGTTACTCTACCATTGAAAATAAGTGAGGCCGGTAAGTTAGGATTGGTTTATGCATCAGGATCTACGCCTGAAACCTTAGAAGCTTTAGGATATTATCAATTTGAGACTAAAGAATATGGCTTTTTTGAATCCTTTCCAATAGGATTAAAGAAAGCTGGAGATAAAGTATCATCTTATATAACTCAGTTTAAAGCTATTTTCACACCAAGTACGGGAGCATATAAAGGTGTAGGGGGATTCAAAGCTATTTACGATATATTCCCGAGTTTTTGGAGCTGGCAAGTATTTTGGGGTATCACCGCCTTTTTATCAATCATGCTAGGCGTTTTAAACTTATTACCAATACCCGCTTTAGATGGTGGCCATGTGATGTTTTTACTATACGAAATGGTGTCTGGCAGAAAACCCGGAGATAAATTTATGGAATATGCGCAAATGGCTGGTTTCTTTATTTTAATAGCTTTAGTTTTGTTTGCTAATGGAAATGATATTTATAAAGCCATTTTTGGGTAAAATTTTTAAAATTTTTATTTGCAGTAACTAAAAATATATATATATTTGCGCTCGCTAAGGCAAAAAGATACACTCCTTCTTAGCTCAGTTGGTTAGAGCATCTGACTGTTAATCAGAGGGTCCTTGGTTCGAGCCCAAGAGAAGGAGCAAAAAAAGTTCAACAGAAATGTTGGACTTTTTTGTTTTTACGACTTTTCTAATCCTTTTTATCATTTAGCCCTAAGTTCTGCATTTCAGCCGTTAAAATATCCTTTTAATAGAATTTTGAATCTGAATTTTGTTACTGAATTGGTAAAATTCTTACTGATTTGTACAAAAAATCGGATTAAATGTAGTTGTTTTCGGATTAACTGTGTTTTTATTGATAGATTTACAATGACAGTAATGAAACCTGAATAAGGCGTTCTAACTATCTTAATCATGAAATTTTTAATGAAATGCTAATACTGTTTGTTTCGGTGGGAAATAGTAAAGTCTAGTACTAGAATTTCATAAGAAGTTAAAACAGGGTAAGTACTCGTTTCATTCAACAAAATTTTGGACAATTCGCCATTAATTTTGGTATACTACAATTATCTATCTAACAACCTATTCAAAATGATTTTTACACGTATTAACAATTCCTTAGCGCTATTTTTTCTCATATTTCCGATGCTTTCAATTGCTCAAATAGATTACTTCTGGGTGGGTGGATCAGGAAATTGGACAGAGGCAACAACGCATTGGGCAACAACTTCTGGCGGTAGTACATTTCATAGTACTGCTCCTACCTCAGCGGATGATGTTTTTTTTGACGCCAACTCCTTTAGTTCAACCGGACAAACGGTTACGGTCGACAGCGAGGGAGATCTATCTAAAAACATGGACTGGACAGGAGCCCTGCACACTCCTACCTTTAACATCAATAGCAAGAAGATTAACATAGCAGGTTCCTTGACCCTTATAGCCGATATGACCTTAACGGGGAATAACATAAATGCAGGAACGGTATTTACCTCGACCACAACAGGAAACACGATTACTTCTGGAGGTCATGACCTAGGGCGTATCTGGTTTGATGGTGATGGCGGTGAGTGGTCGCTCACACAAGACACACAGGTCTATGAGGTATTGATTACCAAAGGGGTTTTTGATACCCAGAATTTTGATATGACCATTACGGCAGGGGCAAGAGGCGTGAAGCTTTATAATGCGAGTCCGTCCTATGTTGAGGGTATTAGACTGGGAACTTCACAATTAAATATAGCTGGCGGACAGAATGTGACCTGGGATATGAGAAATGCCGATGTTTGCGATGCTAGTCAGTCAACAATAATCATTACGGGCTATAGAGAGGGTTGCTGTGGCAATTATTTTTATGGCGGAGGTTTCGCATACAATATCGTTCGGTTTACCGAGACCAGTATTGGTCCCGGGTATTGGCAAATAGATGGGGATAACAGCTTTAATGAGCTCTCTTTTGGAGCAAATGCAAAAATAATAGGAAGCAATAGCATAGGCACGCTAACTATGGAACCTGGTTTTAACTATGAATTTGGTGCAGGGAAAACCCAAAATATTAGTACAATTATTGGAAATGGAAATTGTATCAAGCCTTTAGAAATTAAATCTGTATCCTCTGGAACCCCAGCAACCTTATCGGTAGCAACAGGAACTTTAGATTTTGATTATTTAATCCTTTCTGATATTACTGCGATTGGAGGTGCTACGTTCAATGCTACAAACACCATAAATGGAGGAGGAAATACAGGATGGAATATTACTGAATTGATACCCAGTAATAGAAACTTATTTTGGATAGGTGGATCAGGAAATTGGGCAGATGGCAACAACTGGTCTGAATCTTCAGGAGGTACAGCGTATGGTTGTATTCCTACTGCAACAGATAATGTTTTTTTTGATGCCAACTCCTTTAGTTCAACCGGACAAACGGTTACAGTCGACAAGGAGGGAGATTTGTCTAAAAACATGGACTGGACAGGAGCTTTGCACGCTCCTACTTTTAACATCAATAGCAAGAAGATTAACATAGCAGGTTCCTTGACCCTTATAGCCGATATGACCTTAACAGGGAATAACATTAATCTGGGAACGGTATTTACATCAACCACAACAGGAAACACGATTACTTCTGGAGGTCATGACCTAGGACGTATCTGGTTTGATGGTGATGGCGGTGAGTGGTCGCTCACACAAAACACACAGGTCTATGAGGTATTGATTACCAAGGGGATTTTTGATACCCAGAATTTTGATATGACCATTACGGCAGGGGCAAGAGGCGTGAAGCTTTATAATGCGAGTCCGTCCTATGTTGAGGGTATTAGACTGGGAACTTCACAATTAAATATAGCTGGCGGACAGAATGTGACCTGGGATATGAGAAATGCCGATGTTTGCGATGCTAGTCAGTCAACAATAATCATTACGGGCTATAGAGAGGGTTGCTGTGGCAATTATTTTTATGGCGGAGGTTTCGCATACAATATCGTTCGGTTTACCGAGACCAGTATTGGTCCCGGGTATTGGCAAATAGATGGGGATAACAGTTTTAATGAGCTCTCTTTTGGAGCAAATGCAAAAATAATAGGAAGCAATAGCATAGGCACGCTAACCATGGAACCTGGTTTTAACTATGAATTTGGTGCAGGGAAAACTCAAAATATAACTAACATAGTAGCACCTGGAACAATTGGCAATGTAATTACAATTAAAAGCCTAACAAGTAATGCGCTGACAGAAATTAAATTGGCTCAGGAGCTTTGTTCCGATTATTTAAGCATTGGTGATATAGATTTACATGTTCTTAGTCCCGGTATAGACGCTGGTTTAAATGGAATCGATTTAGGAGGAAATGATGGCAATATATATTTTGATGGCTTATGTGCTTTTCCAGCAATAGATACTACTGCTCCAGTGATTAATTTGCTTGGCGATAATCCAGTATCAGTAGAGGTTGGGACAACTTATACAGACGCAGGGGCTACTGCAACAGATAATGTTGATGGAGATATAACTTCTAGTATAATAGTTACAGGTACAGTTGATACATCTATTATTGGGGAATATATATTGTCATACAATGTTAGTGACAATTCAACAAACGCTGCCACCGAAGTAACACGAACGGTAAATGTTGTAGGAACACTATCAATTGATGAAAGTGATACTAATAGTGTTTATTTATATCCTAATCCAGTATCTAATAGATTCTATATTAATGGATGGAAAAAAGACATGTCATTGTCTATTTACGATGTTATGGGTAAAATGATTTATTCAGGAAAAGAGAATCAAATAAATATGAATAATATAATATCTTTAAAAGGCGTGTACTTTATAAGAGTTCAAGCCAAAAATAAAAGTACGACATTCAAAATTATTAAAAGTTAACCTCTTAAACTTTATGTTTAAACAGGCCTGTTGTAATTAAACCATACCTTGTTTTTTATTTAGAAATAATAGCGGCTTTCGCTGCTGCAACCGTATTTTTGGAATTACCAATAAAAATCTGATTACCATTTATTATAACAGGTCTGCTTAAAAAAGTATAATGCTCAAGGATATAGTGTTTGTAGTCGCGCTCTTCTAATTTTTGATTTTTTAAATCCATTTCCTTATAAAGCTTGGAACGCTTACTAAAAAGTGACTCATAACTGCCTGAGAGTTCTTTCATTTGCTCTAATTGTGCTACTGTTATTTCTTCTGTTTTAATATTTTGTAAAACAAATTCAGAAGACAGATTTAACTCTTTCAATATTCTAATACAAGTACTACAGGTTTTTAAATAATATACTTTTTTCATGTGTTCGTATTTGTCTTTAGTTCTGGGTATTCCGTTCACGAAAACTATTCCCAACAAAATAAAAGTAAATATATCATTTAGAACTATATTTATCCAAAAAATAAATGACATGACATTTACATTCGAAGTATTAACCAATACAAGAAATTCTCTTAAAAATATTTTGGAAAAAACAAGCTTAGAGGATTTAAATAAAATCCCTGAAGGTTTTAATAATAATATTATTTGGAATGTTGCCCATATAATTGTGAGTGAGCAACTTTTAGTTTACAAACTATCAGGTTTACCGATGATGTTATCTAGTGAAACGATTGATAAATATAGAAAAGATAGTAAGCCAGAAGCTTTTGTTACACAAAAGGAAGTTAATGAGATAAAGGAATTATTATTTTCAACTATAGAAAAAACAGAAGCGGATTATAAAAATAAAACCTTTAAAGAGTATAATACATATACCGTTTCTACAACAGGTAATACGCTAACAAATGTAGATGAGGCATTACAATTTGTGTTTTTTCATGAAGGGCTGCACATCGGGTATATTTTAGCACTTTTAAAAGCTATTAAAATGTAATAGTGAGTCAACTTTTTCAAAAGGGATTGTAAACTCAATAATGCCCGTTGAATATGGCGCTATCTCATAGATATTATAAAGTAAAATAACACCTTCTTCATTATAAGCGATATTTGCAGGTAATTTGAAGGTTTCAATGTCAAAAATGGCATCTTTGTCCTTAACGGTTTTATCAAAATAAGTTTTAGCTACTTTTTCGAAGCCATCAATATCTTTAAATAATTTGTCATTAGAAATTAAATTCCCAGTTTCAGTTTCAAAATTTAAGAAAGAAATGTTTAATGTTCCGTGCGCACCACCTGTGTTAACATAAGATGTTATAGCAATACTTATAATTTCTGAAGATTGAAACATAACTTCTCCATCTATTTGTGCTTCCCATTGTTGTGCAGTTTCTGGAAAATCGGTTTTAAATGTTTGAAATTCTTTATTGAATAAAGTAATACTTTCTTCAATGGATTTTGAAGTGATACTGTCTTGTTCTCCAGTATGTAATAATGCTACGACCGTTTTTTTAATTATTAAATTTATTTGGTTGGCAATGCCTTCATTTCCTTTGGCATCTGGAATATTTACTTCAACGAGATGATTGTTGCTGGTTGAAATGTTTACCTCAGAAAATGACAGATTTAATTCATTTTTACAAGCTATAAAAATGAAAAATAGGTATACAATTAAAAGGGGCTTTTTATAAAACATACTTGGGTTATTAAGTAGCATTAAAGATAATTATTGCATTTGAATTGAAAAATAATTCATCAATATAAAATTATGGAGATGTCTTTTAAAATTGTCATTCTCGCCTTTAGGTTCCGCTCAAGATAAACTTCGGCGAGAATCTAATCAATAAGTATTTATACTTCAAACCACTTGTGCCAATTGTGAATTGAATAATTTGTATGATTACACTTATTAATGTTTTTTGCTTCACCGAATTAAAACTTACCTTTATACAAAGGTTTTTGAAAATGAAATTTAATACAAAAGTAATCCACGGTGGTCAAGAACATGATGCAGCTTTTGGAGCTGTAATGCCTCCAATTTATCAAACGTCTACTTATGCTCAAACAACCCCAGGAGGGCACAAAGGGTATGAATATTCTAGAACCCATAATCCAACTCGGAACGCTTTAGAAAATGCTTTTGCGAGTATTGAAAATGGAAAATATGGATTGGCTTTTGGTTCTGGCCTGGCAGCTATTGATGCTATTATTAAGCTTTTAAAACCTGGTGACGAAATAGTCTCTACGAATGATTTATACGGAGGTTCTTTTCGTTTGTTTACAAAGATTTTTCAAGATTTTGGAATAAAGTTTCATTTTATAGGCATGCAAGATGCTTCAAATATTGAGAGATATATTAATATAAACACTAAACTAATTTGGGTAGAAACACCAACCAACCCAATGATGAAAATTATTGATGTGAAAGCAGTTTCTATTATTGCAAAAAAGTATAAGATTTTACTAGCTGTAGATAATACATTTGCCACGCCATATTTACAACAACCTTTAGATTTGGGGGCAGATATTGTGATGCATTCTGCAACTAAATATTTAGGAGGGCATAGTGATGTCGTTATGGGAGCTTTAGTCGTGAAAGATAAAGAGCTCGCTGATAAGCTATACTTTATACAAAACGCCAGCGGTGCTATTTGTGGTCCTCAGGATAGTTTTTTAGTATTAAGAGGTATAAAAACATTGCATATTAGAATGCAGCGTCATTGTGAAAATGGTAAAGCTGTTGCTGAGTTTTTAGCTAATCATCCAAAAATAGAAAAAGTGTATTGGCCTGGTTTTGAAAATCACCCTAATCATAAAATTGCTAAATCTCAAATGAGAGATTTTGGCGGGATGATTTCTTTTACAACTAAAGGAAATAATATGAAGGAATCTATCAAAATTGTCGAAAATTTGAAGATTTTCACTTTGGCTGAATCTTTGGGAGGCGTTGAATCGCTTTCTGGTCATCCTGCAAGTATGACACATGCAAGTATTCCGAAAGAAGAAAGAGAAAAAACCGGTGTTGTAGATTCTTTAATCAGGTTAAGTGTGGGAATAGAAGATATTGATGACTTAATTGCTGATTTAGAGCAAGCTTTAGTTTAAATAGTAAATATATCCAATATTAAACCATACTAACCAATCATCACTTTTGTTGAAGTCTAACTGGTGATTAAGGCCGTCAACCCAATCACTAAAATAATATTGCCATCTTAAATCGAGCATTAAATCTGAAAGTTTATCAAGCTTATACCGTACACCAACACTTGAAACCATAGACCATGCACTACCAGAGGAAGCATCTACAGATCCTGGATCCCAAAGTGAATAAAAATTACTGGGCTCGAGGACATTTCCAGTTAAAAGAGGGTTAGGGTTTTCGTATGTGGTACTAACTTCTGGAGAAAAAGATGTATAATGGACTCCTAAACTTATAAAAGGAGCCAATCTATAGCTAAAAGATTGGAAGGAACGAATGCTAAGAGGATAGAATTCAAGTTGTGTACCTATATCTAGATTTTTAGCAACACCTTTGTGACCTCTTAGTTTATCTGCATCTATGCTAACTCTACTAGGGTCAACAAACTTACCAAGATGCTCAAGATTGGTTTTATTCCAAGATATTTCGTTTCGTAATTTAAAATGGTCATTAAAATAAGTGTCAGTGGTAAAACAGTTACAATCTGCTCTGTAAGAGAAATTTAAATAATGGACAACTCCTATTCCAAATCCTGAATTTCCAAAATTTGTTTTAGAATCTTCACGACTACCAAAATCTGACCTAAACTGTAAAGGACCAGTGATAACCCCAATTTCATGAGAGAAGCCTAATTGAGCACTGGCTGTTTGAAAAATAACAAACAAGCAGAAAGCAGAAGCTAAATGTTTCATGTTAAGCATAGTGAGTTTTTTTGTTTTTTTGAGGCATAGTTGACAACAAATATAGAAAAACTCGTTAAACTAACAAATTTTATCGTTAAACTAACAAAATAATAATGAATTTTGCTAAATATATTGAAGTTATTTATTGTGAATTTAAAAATTAAAATGCTTATTATCTTTAAATTCAAAATAAGTATGATACAGTCTCGTGTAGTTTCTTGAGGTATTGTTAAGAATAAACATATTAAACTTAGTGAAAAAATAAATATAAATTGGTAAACGATCAAATAATAATAAATTCCTTAAAAATCATACCGAAATTATTCATTGCGAATTTCAAAAAAAAACAGTCTTTTTTTTAAAGATACCGTATATTTGCATCCTTAAATCACCTATTTAATAAATAATACAATTTTGTGTGTATGAAAAGTAATATTGAATCATTTTTAGACTTAGTAAAACAAAGGAATGGTCACGAACCAGAATTTTTACAGGCTGTAGAGGAAGTTGCAGAAACTGTTATCCCATATATTATTCAAAATGATATATATTATGGTAAAAATATTCTTTTAAGAATGGTTGAGCCAGAACGTGTTATATCATTTAGAGTTTGCTGGGTTGATGATAAAGGAGAAATACAAGTTAATAGAGGATATAGAATTCAAATGAATTCTGCTATAGGTCCTTATAAAGGAGGACTACGTTTTCACCCGACTGTTAATATGAGTATTTTGAAATTTTTAGCATTTGAACAAGTATTTAAAAACAGTCTTACAACTTTACCCATGGGAGGAGGTAAAGGAGGAAGTGATTTTGATCCTAAAGGAAAGAGTGATAACGAAATTATGCGCTTTTGTCATGCATTTATGAGTGAGCTATTTAGACATATTGGTCATAATACAGATGTTCCAGCTGGAGATATTGGTGTGGGAGCAAGAGAAATTGGTTTCCTTTTTGGAATGTATAAAAAAATAAGTAATGGCTTTACTGGTGTTTTAACTGGTAAAGGTATGTCTTGGGGAGGTTCGCTAATTAGACCAGAAGCAACGGGCTATGGTACTGTATATTTTGCACAGAGAATGCTAGAAACTAAAGGAGATAGCTTTAAAGGAAAAGGTGTTGTAGTATCTGGTTCTGGAAATGTTGCGCAATATGCAGCAGAGAAAGTAATACAATTAGGAGGTAAAGTTTTAACACTTTCTGATTCTTCAGGTTATATTTATGATGAAAAGGGTATAGATGAAGAGAAATTGAGATATGTGATGGAGCTTAAAAATGAAAAAAGAGGCAGGATCAGTGAGTACTTGGAAACGTATCCTCATGCGAAATTTATTAAAGGAAAGACACCTTGGGAGGTTAAATGTGATATAGCATTACCATGTGCCACCCAAAATGAACTTAATAAAGACGATGCGAATACGCTTTTGAATAATGGTTGCATTTGTGTAAGTGAAGGCGCAAATATGCCATCAACTAAAGAGGCAATAACTATGTTCCACAAAGCTAAAATATTATTTGCACCTGGAAAAGCATCAAATGCAGGCGGTGTAGCTACGTCTGGTTTAGAAATGACTCAAAACTCATTAAGGTTTAACTGGACTAGAGAAGAGGTGGATTTAAAACTAAAAGATATTATGTCTAATATTCATGATGCTTGTATTGAATATGGAAAAGATGAAGATGGTTATATTGATTATGTTAAAGGCGCTAATATTGCCGGATTTGTAAAAGTAGCAGATGCTATGTTGGCACAAGGTATTGTATAATCAATTGCCTAATAAACAAATAAAAAGCTTCTCATTTATGGGAAGCTTTTTTACTTAAAATATATTATTTTAAGGTAAAACTCGTTAGTTATAAATATATTTGAACATCTAAATAGGATACATGTTTAAAAGACTAATTGTTTTCATAATTTTCTTGTTTCCATTGCTACAATTCTCTCAAGATTTTTCTGCATTATGGGAAGGTCATTTTTCATATAACAATATAAAAGATGTATCGCGAGGTAATAATAAAATTTATGCAGCAGCAGAAAATGCTGTTTTTAGTCTAGACATACAGACAAACGAAATTGAAAAACTTACAACTGTTAACGGATTATCAGGAGAAACAATTTCAACGATTTATTATAGTGAGGTATATGAATTATTAGTTATTGGATATGAAAATGGTTTAATAGAGGTAGCCTTTGATAATGATGACGATATTCTTTCTGTGGTTGATATCCTTGACAAGATAACCATTCCTGCTGTAGATAAAAGGATTAATCATTTTAATGCTTATCAAAATGTTATATACATTTCAACAAACTATGGGATTTCGGTTTTTGATTTAGAAAGATTAGAGTTTGGAGACACCTATTTTATTGGCAATGGAGGAAGTCAAATACAAGTGAATCAAACAACTATTTTTGGTGATTATATTTATGCAGCTTGTCTGGACGGAAGTGGGCTTAGAAAGGGGCTTATTTCCAACCCAAACCTTATAGATTATCAAAATTGGCAATTAGTTAATTCAGGTAATTGGTTATTAATAGAGTCTCAAGAAGATAAACTATATGCTATAGGAACTAATAGAAGAATTTATCAAATAGTTAATGATGTTTTAACTGAAATGTTTTTATATACAGATACTCCGTTGGATATGAGATCTGTTAATGGCAATTTAATAGTGACTACACAAAATGATGTGTTTGTTTATGATGCTAATTTTAATATAATATCTCAAATTTCTATAAATCCTTCTTTTGATACTCAATATAATTCTGCTATTCTAGATTCAGAAAACATTTATATTGGAACTAAGGATTTTGGGATTTTAAAAACATCGCTGGTAAATCCAATGGTTTTTGAAGAAATACATCCAGATGGGCCATTATTAAATAGTCCATTTTCAATTGAAGCAGAACCGAATGGTTTATGGGTGACTTTTGGAGATTATACAACCAGATATAACCCATCTCCGATGAGAATGTATGGGATTAGTCATTTAAATGGTGAGGCCTGGCATAATTCACCATACGATAGTTTATTTAATTCTAGAAACCTAAATAAGATTGCTATAAATCCGTTTAACTCTGAACAGGTATTTGTTAGCTCTTTTCAAGATGGATTATTGGAAATTAATAATAATAAACCAACAATAAGATATGATCAGGCTAATAGTGGGTTAGAATCACTGGTTTTGTCAGGGAATCCAAGTTTTATTAGTTTACGTGTATCTGGATTAGCTTTTGATACAAATGGTTTGCTATGGTCAATTACTTCTTTACTTGAGAAACCTTTAAAATCTTACAACCCCAGTAATAATCAATGGACAAGTTATAATTTTTCTGAGTTGATTAATGATCCAATTGCAGATAATTTGGGGTTTAATAGTATCGTTATAGACCCTTTGGGAACAAAGTTTATAACGTCCTTTTCTAAAGGGGTAATAGGTTTTAATGAAAATGGAAACCTGTTAAAGAGTATTAGCGAAGAAGAGGTTGGTTTTCCTATAAAGTCAGTTCGCGCATTGGCTATAGACAATAGAGGGCAATTATGGATAGGAACACATGCAGGTTTAAGGGTATTATATAATACGTCAAGCTTTTTTACAGATGATAATGTTCGAGTTGAAGAGGTTATAATTGAAGAAGATGGTATAGCAAAGGAACTTTTAGCAGAACAATTCATCTCTGATATTAAAGTAGATGGTTCAAATAATAAATGGATATCTACCATTGATTCAGGAGTATTTTACTTATCCTCAGATGGACAAAAAACGATATTTCATTTTACTAAAGATAATTCTCCTTTGCCTTCAAATGATGTAAACTATATTTCAATTGATGGAGCAAATGGTATTGTTTATATCGCTACGAGTAAAGGGTTAGTGTCATTCCGTTCGGGTGGATCTAGCCCATTTGAAGATTTAGAAAATGCTTATGCTTATCCAAACCCTGTGAGGCCAACTTTTAATATAGTAGAGGAAAAAGTTAAGATTAAGGACGTCTCGGAAAATGTAAATATTAAAATAACAGATATTGAAGGTAATTTAGTGGCTGAAGCCCAATCTAGAACGAATCAAAGGCATAGTGGATACAACCTAGAAATAGATGGGGGGACAGCTTATTGGAATGGAAAAAATATGGCAAATAATGTGGTTGCTTCTGGAGTTTACTTAATCATGCTTTCTGATTTAGATTCGTTTGAAACTAAAGTTCTAAAATTAATGGTTGTTAGATAATGTTAACTACTACGAATGCCATCGTTTTATCCAAATTAAAATATAGAGATAACGACTTAATCGTTAAGTGCTATACGCAACAACTAGGAGTTGTTAGTTTTTTATTAAGAGGCGTTTTAAAAAGTAAAAAAGGACATTCTAAGGCAGCTTACTTTCAGTTACTCTCACAGTTGCAATTAATTATTGTATATAAGAATAATAGATCATTGCAAGCTATAAAAGAAACTAAGTTGAATACTATTTATACAAGTTTGCACTCTAATGTTTTAAAGAGTTCTATTGTTATGTTTTTGTCTGAAGTATTATCGAATACACTAAAAGAAGAAGAAAAAAACGAAACACTTTATAGTTATATTGAAACTACGTTGATGTGGCTTGATACACATTCAGAATATTCAAATTTTCATTTACTGTTTTTACTTAATTTAACGAAGTATTTAGGATTTTACCCAGACACAAAAAATACAGATTACCCTTTTTTTAATTTGGCAGAAGGGAAGTTTGAAGCAAAATCGCAAGGTAGATATTCTCTATCTGGAGAAAATTTAACACTTTTAAAACAACTGTTAGGCACAACATTTGATGCCTTGTCTACTGTAGAAATTAATGCAAAACAAAGACAGTCATTTTTAAGTATGATTTTGCTATATTTTGAATTACATTTGGGGAGTTTTAAAACACCAAAATCATTACTGATATTTAATCAGGTTTTTAATTAAAAGCATGAAGTTTTTTTATACTATTTTCTTCCTTTTACTTGTTTCTATATCTTCTCGGGCACAGAATGTAAAGGTTCTTAGTGAGCTTACAAAAGAACCCATTTTTGGAGTGGCCATATATAATGTGGACAAATCAGAAAGTGTTGTTACTAATTTTAGAGGCGAAGCAGACTTAAGTGGGTTTACGGATACTGAAACAATTTACTTTAAACATTTGTCCCATGTTTTAAAAAAAATAACAAAGCTTCAATTATGGGACTCGAACAAAGTGTATTTAATTTCCAATACTCAAGGGTTAGAAGAGATTGTTATTTCTGCTTCAAAATTTGAGCAAAGTAAAAGAGATATTCCACAAAAAATAATTAGTGTAAATAGTACTAGGATTCAATTTTCAAATCCACAAACAAGTGCTGATTTATTGGAGAATACCGGAAAAGTTTATATTCAAAAAAGTCAGTTAGGAGGAGGAAGCCCAATGATTAGGGGGTTTTCTACCAATAGATTATTAATTACTGTTGATGGCGTAAGAATGAATAATGCCATTTTTAGAGGTGGAAACTTACAAAACGTTATTGCTATTGATCCGTTTTCTGTCCAAAATACTGAAGTTACTTTAGGTTCGGGTTCCGTAATATATGGAAGTGATGCCATTGGAGGTGTTATGAGTTTTTACACTCAAAAACCAAAATTATCTTATTCAGATTCGTTGTTGTTTAAATCTAATATTATTGCAAGATATTCATCAGCTAGTGATGAAAAAACGGGACATTTTGATTTTAATTTAGGATACAAAAAATGGGCCTTTGTAACTAATGGTAGCTATACAAGTTTTGGAGATTTAAAAATGGGTAAAAACGGCCCCAATGAATATTTAAGGCCTGAATTTGTTTTGACAACTAACGCAGGCGATGTTATCATTGAAAATAATAATCCACAGGTTCAAAAATTTTCTGGATACAATCAATTAAATGTCATGCAAAAAGTTCGTTACGAACCTTATAAAAATTTAAGTTTTGATTTAGGTTTGTATTATACAAGAACATCAAATGTTCCTAGATATGATCGCTTGCTAAGATATAGGAATGATATTTTGCGCTCTGCAGAATGGAATTATGGACCACAAGAATGGTTTATGTCTAATCTACAGATTACTAAATTAAGTAGTAACTCTAATTTATATGATAAAATTAAAGCGACTTTAGCATATCAAAATTTTCAAGAAAGTAGATTAGATAGAGATTTCCAATCAGTCACAAGAAATATTAGAGAGGAAGCAGTAGATGCATATTCCTTTAATTTAGACTTAGAAAAAACATTAAGCCCAAATACACAGTTTTTTTATGGATTAGAATATGTGTATAATAAAGTGATGTCTCATGGAAAGGAAGAAGATATATCTAGCAACATTAGTCTGCCATCTGTTTCCAGGTATCCAAATGGAGCTAGTTGGCAATCTGCGGCGATATATTCTAGTATTAAATATAAACCAAACTCAAAATTTGTTTTACAATCTGGTTTACGTTTTAATCATGTTGTTTCCAAGGCCAATTTTGAAGAAAATAATGCCTTTTTAAATCTACCCTTTAAATCATCTAAAAACAAAGCAGGAGCACTTACAGGAACTGCTGGTATAAGATGGTCTCCAAATAGAACAATACAATGGAAACTTAATGCATCTTCTGCTTTTAGAGCGCCTAATATTGATGATATTGGTAAGGTGTTTGATTCCGAACCGGGTTCGGTAGTTGTTCCTAATGAAAATCTAAAACCAGAATATGCTTATGGGGGTGAATTAGGATTGAAATTGGATTTCAATAAAAAAATAATACTAGATATGGGTACATATTATACGTATTTAGACAATGCTTTAGTACGTAGAGATTACAATTTAAATGGCAATACAGAAATTATTTACGATGGGGAGTTAAGTAATGTACAAGCTATACAAAATGCTTCAAAAGCCTGGATTTATGGTTTTGAGGTAGGTTTAATAGCTGCTATCACGAATCACATCGATTTGACTTCTCAATATAGTATCATTGGAGGCACAGAAGAGGAAGGTGATATGGAAGTGCCTATTCGTCATGTAGCACCTAATTTTGGAAACACACATTTAGTCTGGACATCTAAAGGGCTGAAGTTAGATGTGTTTGCAAATTATAACAGCGAACTTTCTTTTAACCAATTAGCGCCTTCAGAAGTTGAAAAGGATTATATCTATGCGCTTGATGCTAATGGAAACCCATACAGCCCTTCTTGGTATACATTCAATCTTAGGGCACAATGTCAAATAAGTAATTCAACGACACTTACTGCTAGTTTAGAAAACATCACAGACCAACGTTATAAAACATATTCTTCTGGAATTGCAGCAGCAGGAAGGAATTTTATTATGTCTTTAAAATATAGTTTGTAATGGTTTGTATTACAAAACTTCAGTGATTTTTTTGTCATTCAGAGCGTAGCGAAGAATCTCTAAAAAAGAAATCATATAGAATATGACAATAAGATTCTTCGCTGCGCTCTGAATGACAATAAATGACAGTAATCTATTTTTTTAAAGCTTTTTTAGTAACAATAGCCCCATTTGATAATTCTACTTTAGCAATATAAATAGTATTACTTAAATTAGAGAGCCTATAAGTTTCAGAACTGTTTTGGCCTTCAAAATGATATAATTGGCGACCAATAAGATCAAAAACACTAATGATTTTAATGTTTAAGCTATTATTTGTGCTAAACTGAACTTTGTCATTATCTAAATCAACAATACTGAATTGATTTTCTTCTATAGAAACATTGTTTGTAGATAACGAGTTTGCATTAAATACAATTTCAAAGCGGTCATTAAACTCACCTGAATCTGATGTGAAGGTATAATCTGAAGCAGACAAATCGTGTGACTTATTAAGTAAGTTGTCTCTTAGATAAACGGTATTATTAGCCAAAAAGTCTCCTTGCAATTGGGCAATGGATAATTTGTATAATGTAGGAACATTAATGGTGGTTTTAAAACCAAGTTTAATAGTTTCATCTCTATCAAGGCTATTTGTTGCTTTTCCTTGAATGGCAAATTTTTTGTTAGAACCTTCTATGGTTGAATACAAAGCAACTCCTTTATTTGGGAATTTAGCAGTGTCGTATGAAGTCCCATCATCTTCATTAGTAGCACCATTTACATAACCTACAAGGATTTGATTAAAAATACCATTATCTGAGGTTAAATTCACCCATAATTTATTAGCGACTGCAGTATTTGTTTTACTTTTCGTATTGGTGTTTTTGAAAAACTGATTGTTAGCTGATGTATTTGCAATACGCATAGAATTGCTAAATACAACATTTGTAGTGTATACATCACCAGATACCAAAGTTGCAGGAGCTGAATTAGCCATAGATATAAAAAAACCTTGACCAGACGGAATATTTCTGCTTGGGGTGACACCATCCCCACCAGCATTTACACCAACGAGATTTATAATGGCAAAATCGTCATTTGTAAAATTAAGTTGTTGATTTCCATTAGCAGTAGCTGAAGGATCTGTATCTTGAGACCATAAAAAGATGGCACCATCAATATAACCTGTTCCATTATAACTAGTCCCGTTGACATCAGTAGCTACATTACTATTAGCTGCTAAAAATAAATCTGCATCAATAGGAGAAGGGTAAGGGTTACCAACAAAGTTCTGATTTATATCACCAGTTTCAGAATCATTTCTATAAATAGGCACTGTTATAACACCATTATTGAAATCGCCTGTAAAAGTATATCTAAATTGTTTATTTTGCGTTCCTAGGGCAATATCATAGGCAAAACTTGTTAGAGTAGTGGCATAACCTATTCCAGCTTGCATAACGGTAGAACCATTTACCAATATCCAATCATCACCATTATCATCAATATCATCTTGACCTGCTACCTGTATACCATCATTATTATTTTCTCTAGTAGCATCTAGAAAATTTTGTGCATTAAAAATAAAACGTCTACTAGGGCTTGAATCAGTTATAGCGGCACTAATCGTTTCTCCAGAAACGGGTGAACTCCAATAAGTATATTCATACCATGCATCCATGGGAGCAGTTCTTTTATCTACCGACATCAATCCGTTATTTGTTACAACACCAAAATCGTTGTTTTGAACTACTGATCCGTAAGGTTGAACATCAATAGAACTTCCTGTATCAACAGTAATGTCATTTTGAATTTCAATATAGGTATAATCGTTTACAGTTAAAGTTGAATTATTGTTAACAGTTAAACTACAGGCACTAAAACTTGCTGTACTTGTACTATAGTTTCCATTAATAACAGTTTCGGTAGTAATATCAGGTCCTACCACGTTATCCCAAGCAGAGCCATCCCAAGTTACAGTTGCTCCACAAGGTACAAGAGTACCCCAAATTTCAATATTATCAATGGCGATATCTTCATCACCATCATCAAGATTAAAAACAATTTGAATATCTAATAGAGAACCTGTACCAGCAATGCTTTGCGTAAATTGAGTGAATGTGTCTGTTATTTCAGAGCCATCTCCAGTACCATCATAATCGGTATCTATATATGGAGCAGAGTTAAATGCGCTTCCGTCATTTTCCAGCCATAATAAATTTGAGAAAGAATTTGAGTTGTCAATATCATAATTAAAATGTACATAGTTAGGGGCATCCCAATCTTCATTAGATCCGTCATCATCTTCAGCTAAATGTACTCTAAATTCTAGGCTGGAATAACCACTTATGTTGATATTATTTATAAGTAGGGTTAGTGGCAAAGTAGGCTCAACACCATTTGTATCTTGAGCAGCAAAATAATAAGAACCTTGAATATTAGAAAATACTTCATCAGTTGTATTAGTTCCATCCGTTCTAATAAAATAATCTGTTGTACCACTAGTGAATTCAGTTACATTAGTTGCATAACCTCCAACTGATTCGAAGGTTAGTTCTGCAATTTTGGTCTGTCCATAACCAAAATTATAAACTAAAAGAAATAATATTATAATGGAAGTAATCTTTTTCATCTCGTTAAGTATTAAAATCTAAGATTTGGTTTTTTATAAATTTTTATTCTCATTGTTAATTTATCTATTGCTATTTTTGACGACCAATGCAATCAAAAAAAACATACACCGTACAAGAAGCTACCAAAAAAATAGAGCATTATTGTGCGTATCAAGAACGTTGTCATCAAGAGGTTAGACAAAAGTTAGAAGGGATGCACATGATACCCGAGGCTATCGATGTTATCATAGTTCACCTTTTGGAACATAACTTTCTTAATGAAGAACGTTTTGCCAAAACATTTGTAAGTGGTAAGTTTAAAATTAAGAATTGGGGGCGACGACGTTTAACTTACGAACTTAAGAAAAAAGACGTGCTCAAAGTTAATATAAATCAGGCACTTAACGAAATAGGAAATGAGGAGTATATCGAGATTTTCAACGATTTAGCCGAAAAAAAGGCGAATTCGATTAAAGAAACTAACAAGTTTAAGAAAAGAAAGAAATTAATCGATTATTTGCTATATAAAGGATGGGAATCTTATTTAGTGTACGAAAAAGCGAACGAGCTTATACAGTAATATGACTATTTTTATGTGTTCGTACTACCGCCTGCTCATTTTTCCAATCAATCCATTTTTGGCCTCTTAAACGCCTCATGATATTATCATAATTGCGCATAATAAATAGATTGTATATCGCTCTGCTAAAGTTTTTTGGGTTTCTGGCTATAGCCCTCAAACTCATAGAAAACCCAGGCGTTATATAACGCATATAATGCCAATAGCCTTCTGGCATATATAAAACTTCACCATGATTCAATTCAGTTTTATAACCTTTAGCTTTTTTTAGCATAGGCCATTTTTCAAAATCAGGATTGTTAAAATCAATATCTTCTCTGGTAATTAAAGAATGCGGAATTTTATATAAGTATTTACTCTGTTTTTGATTAAACAAGATAACTTGTTTTGTTCCTTCGAAATGAAAATGAAAAATATTGGCTAAATCAATATCATAATGCATAAAAGTATGCGAATCACGTCCCCCAAAAAACAACATGGGAATCCCTTTCATGAGACGTAAACCAAAATCTGGAAATGTGAAATCTTTTTGTAGTTGAGGTATTTCTTTTAAAGCATTCCAAAGAAAAATGCGATACTTTGTAGGCTCTTTTTTTAGTAAATCCACATAATCACTCATTTTCATTTTTGCATGTGGTTCGTTAAATCCATCTTTATAATCTACAGGTCTGTCATCGTAAAGAGGAATGGTAATATTACCGGCAATGGCTTTCATATAGTCTAAATTCCACTTGGTGTATGCAGGCCAATCTTCTATGAGATTCTCAATAACCACAGGTTTTTGCGGATTAAAATAATATTTTAAAAAGTCCGCTTTAGTAATAGCTTTTACACGAGGGATATCTTGCAGATTAAGTGTCAATACTTAAGTAATTTTTGTCTTCAAAGTTATGAAAACGTTATGAAAACAGAAATAGTATTTAGGGTGTTGCTCCTAATTTATTGAAAAATAATCGTTTGTATAAGTAAAAAAGATTGGATTTACGCCAAATAAAGTTAAAGGGATATAACCTCTAACTCATTAAAAAAATGCAAAATTATTTTAAAGTTTTAGCTTTTTCTTTGGCTGCTTCGTTACGCTCAATAGTATGTTCTGGTCGTGTCCATTTGGGTTTTTCTCCTAAAGCCTCATATTGAGAATCGTTTGCTTCAACTGTTTTAGGTTGTACCTTTTTTGTAAACGGTTTTTGTGGATTCATACCTAGTAATTCAAACATTTTCATGTCTTCATTTACATCAGGGTTTGGAGTTGTCAATAATTTATCGCCAGCAAAAATAGAATTAGCACCAGCAAAAAAGCACATAGCTTGTCCTTCTCTAGACATCTGGGTTCTACCTGCGCTTAAACGCACTTGTGTTTCTGGCATCACAATACGTGTGGTAGCAACCATGCGAATCATATCCCAAATTTCAACAGGTTTCTCATCTTCTAAAGGTGTCCCTTCAACCGCAACTAAAGCATTTATTGGAGTAGATTCTGGTTGCGGATTTAAGGTTGATAATGCGACTAACATGCCGGCACGATCTTCTATATTTTCACCCATACCAATAATACCACCACTACAAACAGTCACATTGGTTTTACGTACATTATCAATCGTATCTAACCTGTCTTGATACCCTCGTGTAGATATGACTTCCTTATAGTATTCTTCCGATGAGTCTAAATTATGATTATAAGCGTATAAACCAGCTTCTGCCAGTCGTTGAGCTTGATTTTTAGTAATCATTCCAAGTGTACAACACACTTCCATATCCAGTTTATTAATGGTGCGCACCATTTCTAAAACCTCGTCAAATTCTTCACCATCTTTTACGTTACGCCATGCGGCACCCATACAAACACGAGAGCTACCGGTTGCTTTTGCACGCAAAGCCTGTGCTTTTACTTGTTGTACTGACATTAAATCGTTTCCTTCAATATCAGTATGATAACGAGCTGCCTGTGGGCAATAGCCACAATCTTCCGAACAACCGCCAGTTTTTATAGACAATAAAGTAGATACTTGTACGACATTAGGATCATGATGCAAACGGTGAATGGTTGCCGCTTCGTAAAGCAGCTCCATTAAAGGTTTGTTGTAAATTTTTATGATGTCTTCTTTTGTCCAGTTGTGTCTTATCTCGCTCATAAATCAAGTTGATTATCAATATCAAAAATACTAATTAAATAGGAGATATTTTTACTTTTTAGTTAATAAAATGGAAACGGTATCTGCTTCAAAATGAGGTGTCTTGTTCGTTTAATACATTTTATTTCTTTATCTTGAAGAAAGATTCTTTAAATATTTAAGTGCGTGCGGAATTTTGAAAACATTGGGAGAATTAAAGTCTTTATTAAAGATCCAAATAAAAAAGGATTTTTGAAAATAATTAAAGAATTATTGATTCTTACTATTAAAAAAAGAGAAATCCCTTATTATTATTTTAAATTTTTATATAGTAAAGATGTTAAAAACTATTTGGATTATTTAAGCACCAAAGAAGTGGTTGCTATTGGAAGCAGTAGCATGTTGCATAAACCTGAATACAAATCTTTATTTGATAATAAATTGTTTTTTGCTTTATTCTGTGAAAAATCTTCAATTAGAACACC
The DNA here is from genome assembly GCF_030540825.1 of Flavivirga spongiicola. Taxonomy (NCBI): domain Bacteria; kingdom Pseudomonadati; phylum Bacteroidota; class Flavobacteriia; order Flavobacteriales; family Flavobacteriaceae; genus Flavivirga; species Flavivirga spongiicola. The sequence continues at coordinate 1,784,904 of NZ_JAUOEO010000001.1, read as the reverse complement.
AAAATTGATAAGCTATAATTTGGGGAGTAGTTTTTATTTTAATAATAAAAATGAGAAAATTTGTAGTAAGAAAGAGCTTGTTCTTTTTTTTGAAAAGATGTTTACCTTATTAAATATAGAAGGACTTTTTTTTAGGCCACCCTCGGATTATGGTGGAAAGGGGTGTTTTAAATTAACTAGAAAAACATTAGTTGTTGAAATTAACAAGAGATATGAATCGATAGTTAATGGATGTTTTGTTCATACAGAAATTATAAATCAACATACAGAAATTAATAAAATACATAGTAAATCTGTAAATACTATAAGAATGATTTCATTTATAACCCCAGAAGATGAAATTGAAATAATTTGTGCGTTTATGAGATTTGGTGTTGGGAATAGTCCTGTTGATAATGCATCTTCCGGTGGTTTTTGTGTTGGGATAAATTTAAATGAAGGCACTTTGAAACCTTCGGGATTTTTTATGCTTGAATACGGGGGAGGTAAAGTACAAGAGCACCCAGACAGTGGTTTTAAACTTGATGGTTTTAAAATTCCTTACTTTAAAGAAGCATGTGAAGAAGTTATTAAGGCTGTTAAAATTATACCAAATAGGTTTATAGGTTGGGATGTTGCAATTACTCAAAATGGGACAACTATAGTTGAAGCAAATTGGGATCCTCATATTTTTTTAAGTGGTTACGCGTACGGCGGGTTATTAAAAAATAAGCATATAAGGAATTTAGTAAAAGAATTAAAAACTAAAGAAAAATAATAGCCTACTAATAATTTTTTATTAGCAGGCTTTTATAATAAGTTAATGAAGATTATTATTCTGTATCGTTAGTATTTTCGACAATTGGATCTACGGTTTCGCTATCTTTTACATTCTTGCCTTTTAAATATTCGGGTAATTCCATACCAGCCATATTAAACATATCTTGCAAAGGTGGTACCGATTTATACATGCCCGAAAGGAAGTTTGCTGTCGAAGATTTTCCGTCTTCACCATTGCCGCCATTTTCCCATACGGTCACTTTGTCTATCTTAATATTTTTAATCGCTTCAGCTTGTGTTTTAACCAACTCAGGTAATTTGTCAGCAATTAATAATAGAACGGCGTCTTTGGAGCTATTACCTGCTGCTTTTACTATTTGGTCTAAACCAGCAGCTTGTTTTGTTAATACTTCATAAAGTCCTTGTGCTTCTGCTTGTGCTTTAAAAAGAATAGCATCCGCTTCCCCTTTGGCGCGTCTTCTAATTTTTTCAGCTTCCGCTTCGGCATCAATTTCAACTTTCTTTTTATCAATTTCAGCAGGCACAATAACATCGGCCATTTGAGAAGAACGCTCTCTTTCAGCTCTGGCTGTTTCTGCTTCCTTTTCGGCTGCGTAGGACTCTTCTAAGGCTTTTGCGCTTTGTACTTTTTCTGATGCAATCGCTACACGTTCGGCTTCTGCTTCTCTTTGACGACGTAGCGAATCTGAATTTGCCACAGCAATTTTCGCAGTATTTTCACCTTCTACAGCCTGAGCATTCGCCGCTGCAACCTGTGTCCTTTCATCTTGCACAGCATTGGCTTCCCCAATGGAACCGTCTCTGGTCTTTTCTGCCACCGATTTACGAGCTGCATTAATGGCATGAGCCGCAGCTTCTTTTCCTAAAGCTTCTATATAACCAGACTCATCTACAATATCGGTAATGTTTACGTTAATGAGTTTTAAACCTACTTTTTTAAGCTCAGATTCAACACTTTTCGAAATATTAGTTAAGAATTTATCTCTATCGGAGTTTATTTCTTCAATATCCATAGAAGCTACAACTAAACGCAGCTGGCCAAAGATAATTTCTTGTGCTAATTCTTGAATTTCATTTTGTCCTAAACCTAAAAGCCTTTCAGCGGCATTTTGCATAATCCCAGGTTCTGTAGAAATACCAATGGTAAAACGAGACGGTACATTTACACGAATATTTTGTTTAGAAAGGGCATTTACCAGATTAACTTCAATAGAAATGGGTGTTAAATCCAAAAACTCATAATCTTGAATTACCGGCAAAATAAATGCCGCACCACCGTGAATACATTTAGCCGATTGCCCCCCGCCTACTTTACCATAGACGACTAAAATTCTATCTGATGGACAACGTTTGTAGCGTCTTATTAAGACGATTAAAAATAGGAATATAAATAATACTCCAAAAATTAGGGCCATTGGAAACCCTAAATTAAAGCCCTCCTGAATTATCAGTAATTTCATAAGTGTGTTGTTTTATTGGTTCTATTGGTTTTCTTGTTTGATCTACTATTAATATACCATTGTTGGTTACATCTAATACTTTAACTATGGTTCCGGATTTTAATTCTACAAGAGAATCTGTTAATGCATCTAATTCTCGCAGTGCCCCTTGAACTCTTACACTAACTTTTCCCATTTTTGTGCGATTGGCACCGATGGTTAAGTATACTTCACCAATGGCATCAATAGCGTTTTTATACTTTAAAGTGCCACTATCGCTTAATTTTCTCATAAAGAAAAACATAGCGGCCATTATGGACATCATAACCAATCCAGAAAAAATAGAAATAACAATAGCTAAAGGTTTAGATAATCCCGCCTCTAAGCAGGCAATACCACTCCAGCCAAAAATGGTAAAGAAGCCAACAAGATTTTTAAAGGTTATAAATTGAAATCCTATTCCAGAATCGGCATCTATTTCTGAATCTAAATCTTCAAATTCGTCGGCATCACCTCCAATAAAGGCTAAAAGGATGACCACTGTAAAAACCAGCGAACCTATGATGGCAATTAACCAGTATATTTTTAAAAGGAAATCAAGATTTGAATACCATTCCATAGTTTTAAGATTTAAAAATTTAAGACTTAAATGTAAGCTTATTAAATCATCTTACAATGTTATTTTGAAAGTAAAATAGAAACTGCATTTCCTCCAAAACCAACAGCATTTACTATAATATTTTCTATTTTTTTTGGCGTATTTTGATTTTCTAAATATGGGATACCTATAAATTTTTTGTGTTGTAACATCAATACGGCTAGTTCAATACTTAAAGCCCCTGATGCTCCAAAGGTGTGACCTATCTTCCATTTATTTGTAGTTAAAGCAGGTGTTTTGTTACAAAATATTTTTTCTATAGCACTATATTCTGAAAGATCACCTTTTATGGTTCCAGGTGCGTGCATCACAATAACATCAATATCGTTAGGGTTTAAATGACCTAATGCCATTTGCATCGATTTTTGAAAGCATTGTGCGTCACTTGAAATAGAAATATTATGCTCTAAAATCTCGGTAGCATAACCAATCCCTTTTATAATAGCTAAAGCGTTTTCTTTTTTACCTGTTTCTAAACAAGCTATAGATGCGCCCTCTCCTAAAACCATGGTGTTTTGCTTTTTTTCTAGATTCAAAGCCTGGCAAGGAAAAGATTCTTCGGCAAGCTCAGAATGACATTCTTTGTTTAATTTGGCTTTCGAATATATTTTAAGTGCTTGCATTTGAGCAATGGTAAATGGTGTTAGAGGCGCTTCGCTACCACCAACCAAAAATTTATCACACATACCAGAGTTAATCCATGCAATACCATTAAGCATGGCATGTAATGCTGTCGAACATGTTATAGAATGACTTATTTCCGGACCTTGGGTTTGCAAATCATGAGCTACCCAAGACGAAATATTACCTAATGTTGTTGTAGGAGAGCTTAATGTTTTGGCTTTATTTTTTTTAAGAAAATCTTTGTGATAGGATTCAAAAAGTTGCGTGGCGCCGCGAGACGATCCAATATTAATTCCGAAATTGTCTGAACCATTCCAGTTAGCCTGCCTTATAGCTCGTCTGGAAGCATATATCGCAAATAAAACGGTATCATCAAGGGATTTATATTTAGAATCTGATTGACGTAATAATTCAATATGCTTTTTAGCATCTTTTGGAATTTCAGCAACTAGGGTATGTTCATTATCAAATGATTTTTCCGAGATACAATGCTGATTGTTTTGATAGCTTTCCCATGCGTCGTCTAAAGAATTTCCTAATGGCGAAATGGATGAAATAGCAGTTATTGAGATTGGTTTTTGCAAGATTTTAAAACTTTAAACAAAAGTAGTGTTATTGTATTTATTTCACATGAAAAAGTTTAAATGAGTTCATTATTTATTAATTGTATAAGGAATAAATTACATAATAATGTAACAAGTTTTTTAATTGTAAGACTTACATGTATATAGAGAGATATTATATGGAAGAAATAAAAAGGAAGAGCTGGTTTGGTAGAAATTGGTTATGGGTATTGCCTGTAGGCGGGTGTTTAACAATTATTATATTATTCGTATTAGGAGTTGGAGCTATATTTTTTGGTGTTTCTGAAATGTTTACATCTTCTACGCCTTATTCCTATGCTGTTGAAAGAGCTTTTGAAAACGAAGAAGTTATTGGAGTTTTAGGAAAACCACTTGAAACAGATGGTATTATAAGTGGTAATATTTCACTAGAGAATGATGATGGAGAGGCTGATTTTAAAATCCCTATAGCTGGTCCAAATGGAAAAGCTAGAATCGTTGTTGTCGCAAACAAAACTTATGGTAAATGGGTTTATGAGAAGCTTTATGTTTTAATAAAAGAAACTCATGAAGAAATTAATTTATTAGATAAAGATTTAGAAGGCATTTAATCGAAAAGAATTTCTAGATGCGCTACGTCAGTTCTACCTACCGGCAAAGACAGGGTTTCCGTTGAAAACAGGAACCAAAACTTTTTTAGTCCTAAACAATTTCTAAAGCCTCTTCAATAACTTGATAGACTTTCCGTAATTGTTCTTTAGTAATGGTATATGGTGCTTGAATATAAATAGTATTTCCTAAGGGGCGAAGAAAAACACCACGATCTAAAAAGAGCTTAAATAGTTGGTCTCGTAAATGACCATAACGTTTCATTTCGACATTTAGATCCAGGGCAAAAATAACACCGGTTTGTCGTGTAGATTTTACTTTCGGATGCGTTTTTATACGGGCATTAAATGTCTTATGAGAAGCAATAATTGTTTTTATGTTTTGTTGAATAGCTTCCGATTGCAATAACTCTATACTTGCTAAAGCAGCGGTACAAGCTAATGGATTTGCCGAATACGTATGCCCATGAAACAAGCCTTTACTAATGTCATCGCTATAGAACGCTTCGTAGATTTCTTTAGAGCACGTCGTAAGTGCCATGGGTAATAGACCACCGGTTAAAGCTTTACTTAGACAGATAATATCTGGTTTTGTGTCTATATGAAGTGATGCAAAGTAGTTTCCTGTTTTTCCAAAACCTGTCATAACTTCATCGGCAACTGTGATAATATTATGGTTTTTACAAAATTTTAAAATAGTATTTAATCCTTCCGAATCATACATTTTCATGGCTGCCGCACCTTGTACTAAAGGCTCGTAAATAAAACCAGCCACTTTATTGTTTTTTACTATGGTGTTTAAAGTGTTTAAAATGGTTTCATTGTTTTTCCCATTTGGAGTAGGAATCCGTTTTACTTCTAAAAAGAAATCTTCAAAAGGTCCATTATAAACGGATAATCCAGATACACTCATAGCACCAAAGGTGTCTCCATGAAATCCATCTTCAAGAGCAATAAGTGTATGGCGTTTCTCGCCTTTATTAAAATGAAATTGCAAGGCCATTTTTATACCAATTTCAACAGAAGTTGAGCCGTTATCACTAAAGAAAATTTTATTCTGATTGTTAGGTAAAATTTTAATAAGGGCTTCTGATAGTTTTATAGCGGGTTCGTGCGTAAAACCACTGAAAACAATTTGATCTAATTGCTGCATTTGAGTCGCAACTCGACTGGTAATATATTCGTTACAGTGTCCATACATAGATGTGTACCATGAAGCAATAGCATCAATATATTCGTTACCATTTTCATCATATAAAATACATCCTTTTGCTTTAGTGATTGCAATAGTTTCCGGGTGCAATTTATGTTGTGTTAAGGGATGCCAGAGGTGTTTTTTATCGCGGTCTTGTAAAGTCATAATTTTTCCATTCCTGCGAAGGCAGGAATCTCTTTTTTTGTTCTCAGTTTCGATTCATAAGATTCCCGCCTTCGTGGGAATTACAATTTATTTCTAAACAATTCAGCATATTCCCTAACCACATTTTTATCAAAATAAGGTTCTTCATTAATACGTCCGATAACAGAAACCTTAGTCATTTTTTTAATGATGTCTTCAGTGGTTTTATGTTCGTTTCCACTAAAAATAAGAGATACATCAAACCCTTTTTCTTTTAAAGTATTTACCGTTAGTAAGGTATGATTAATACTTCCTAAATAATGTCTGGAAACAACAATAACTTTGTAATTAAGTTTAATAAGGTCTAAAACGGTCTGCGAATCATTTAAAGGCACTAATAAACCACCGGCACCTTCAATGACTAAGTGATTTTTTGTTTTAGGTTCATTAATCTGTTTTATGTCAATGGAGACACCATCAATATCTGCTGCTGCATGTGGACTCATAGGGGTTTCTAATGCATAATTATTAGGGTGAATTTTTGACTTGGTATTACTAATAAGTTTTCCAACGGTATGTTTATCATCGTGCTCCAGTTCACCGGCTTGAATCGGTTTCCAGTAGTCTGCTTGTAAAGCCTCCGTTATTATAGCTGAGGCAATAGTTTTACCGACATCGGTAGATATTCCTGTGATGAAAAATGTCTTCATTTTAAATTAAATTCGTTTTTACAATCTTCGCATTTATACTTATGCTTTGTATAAAAAGGAAGCGAAGAGAATAAAAATCCAAAAATAAACCAGAATAATGATTTAGCATCTTTTATTGTAGAAAATAATTCTACTTTTTCACTTTTGCAATTTGGACAATTGATAGTATTACCTTCATCATCAATGGAATATTTTTCAATAGTGTTGAGTATATGTTGTGCCTTTAATGCTTGGCTTGATAATACTTTGAGTTTGACACCTCCAATAGCGTTACTTACTAAAGGATCTGTATCTATAGTTAGATTATCCGATAGAAAGACCTGAATACCTTCCGCTTCTAAGCGCCCTTTAATAATTTGCGCTTCAGATGAATATTGAAATCTGGCTATTGTTTTAAACGTATCACTCATGTATAATTTTTAAAAATTTTAATGAGATACTGAAACAAGTTCAGTATGACTTCGTCACAAAAGTAGTAAGTCTTTTTAATACTTTTGATATGTCTTCTTCAGAATTGAATGCATGTAAACAAAAGCGTAATCGTTCTTGTCCTTTTGGGACTGTAGGCGATAATATAGGTTTTATATTAAAGCCTTGTTCCTGAAACTTTTGGGCAATTAGTTTTACAGTGTCATTTCCTGAGATAATACAACAATGTATGGCTGAATTACTTTCTATAAAAAAGTTTTGAAGCTTATTTTTAATAATCTCACTTTTAAAATGAGTAATATTTTTATGAAGCTGTTTTATGTTTTCGGTTAAAACCAATTCATCATAAGCAGCATGCATATTAGCTAAAGTATGAGGTGATAAAGCTGTGGTGTAAATAAAACTTCGAGAAAAATTCACTAAATATTGTTTAAGAGATTCTCTTCCAATAATAGCAGCACCATGAGCTCCAATAGCCTTTCCAAAAGTAATAATTCGAGCAAAAATGTCCTTTTCTAGTTTTAAGTGTTGAACTAAACCAACGCCGTGTTCTCCAAAAATACCAACAGCATGTGCTTCATCTATAATAAAATAAGCATTATAATCTTTACATAGTTGCGCCATTCCTTTTAGGTCAGGAGAATCCCCATCCATTGAGAACACAGATTCCGTAACAACATATATATCTTGGTTGTCATTCAGAGCGTAGCGAAGAATCTGCTTTTTTAAATCCGCTAAATTATTATGCTTAAACTTATAAGACTGCGCATTAGAAAGCCTTATGCCATCACGAATGGATGCATGAATATATTCATCGTATAAAATAATATCGCCACGTTGTGGAACAGATGAAAACAGCCCCACATTGGCATCATAACCAGAATTGAAAATTAGGGCAGATTCACTATTATGAAAACCAGATAATAAGGATTCAATGATATTAAAAAGCGGATGGTTTCCTGAAAGTAGGCGTGAACCTGTTGCCCCGTTATGGGTTATGCGATGCTCCGTTAAAAATGTATGGGTCTTATTAAAAATGGTTTCAGATTTTGAAAAACCCAAATAGTCGTTAGATGAAAAATCGACTAAATTATTTTGTGCTCCCAATTGCCGTAAGGCATTATTTGCTTTACGGTCTTCCAGTTTTTGTTGAAGTTTTTTAGGAAACATGGAGTAAAGATACAAAGACCTGTTAGGTTTGTGAAATTCTATACTAGAGAAGAATACGTTTTTTAAATTAATCCAAATAGACCATTTTACCTGTTTCTTTAGAGGCCTTTTTATTAATCCATTTGTAGTTGTTAGGAACAGTTGCATCTAATATGCCGATTTGTAAAAGTTCTGAAATCTCATAGCCAATTAAAAAAGCTTCTTTATAATCATATTTTTCATAAAGCTCCCAATGTTTATTTCTATCGTACCATAAATTAACTTCAAATATTTTGTTTCCATCTTCGAGTGGTTGGTGAAATATAGAAACATATTCATAATTAGAGATGGTTTTCCATTGCCCTAATTTGATGGAGCCTATTTCATAGGTTTGTCTAAACTTTGATTTTTTAATATCTATATAAACACTTTGGTGAAAGGAAAAAGCAATACCAATTCCAACGAGATAAATAACTAATTCAATATTATGACCAATACTTTTTATATTATCATCACTCCATTTGGCTGCGTATAAAATATATGCTAAAAAACCGATGGCTGCTGTAAAAAAAAGAGATGCGATTATTCGTTGCCATAAAGGGCGCTGCTTTTCAGATACAATGACGTGTTTATCCATAATCAAATATAAGAAAAGACGCAATACCTATTATAGTATTTTATAAAACAAGGAAATCCTGTATCTTTACTAGCATGTATGCCTTAGTAGATTGTAATAACTTTTATGCGTCCTGCGAACGTGCTTTTAATCCTAATTTACGCAATAAACCCATTGCTATATTAAGTAATAATGATGGCTGTGTTATTTCGCGTAGTGATGAGGCTAAAGCATTAAATCTTCCTATGGGGGCTCCTATTTTTAAATGGGAAAGTTTTTGCAAAAAAAATAATATTCATGTGTTATCTTCAAACTATCCATTATATGGAGATATGAGTAGTCGGGTCATGAGCATATTAGAGCAATTTACTCCAGATGTTGAGGTGTATAGTATAGACGAAGCGTTTGTGCAATTTAAAGGCTTTGAAGATTACGATTTTAAAGATTATGGAAACCAAATCAGGCAACGTATCTTAAAATGGACTGGTATTCCTACTTGTGTGGGGATTGCACCAACAAAAGCTTTGAGCAAAGTGGCTAATAAAATAGCCCGTAAGTTTCCGAACGAAACCAAAGGTGTTTATGTGATTGATTCTGAGGAAAAAAGAGTTAAAGCTTTAAAGTGGATAAAACTAGAAACGGTTTGGGGTATTGGTCACGGATTACAAAAACGATTAAAAATAAAAGGATGTAAAACAGCATTTGATTTTGTTCGATTGCCAGACGAATGGGTCCGTAAAAATTTTTCAATAACTGAATGGAAGTTAAAGAAAGATTTGGAAGGGGTATCTAAAATAAAGTTAGACGAATTTCAAACAAAAAGAGCGATTGCAACAACCAGAAGCTTTGAGTATACTTATTCTGATATTGACAATATTAAAGAACGTATTTCAACGTTTGCAACAAGTTGTGCCGAAAAACTGCGAAAACAAGGTTCTAGCTGTCATATCATTTATGTTGTTTTGAGTAGTGATAGACATAAAAAAGGAACGGAACAACATAGAGCAAGCAAAGCTGTAAATTTGCCATACCCAACCAATTCATCTTTAATTATTAGTAATTGTGCTATAGATAGTGTAGTTTCAATTTTTAAAAAAGGAATAAAATATAAACGAGCAGGTGTTATTGTTACTGGTCTGGTCCCAACAAGTAATCATCAATTAGATATGTTTGAAACTGAAGACCCAAAACATAAACCATTGATGGATACTATAGATACATTGAATGCTAAATATGAAAAATATAAAATAAAGCTAGGAAACCAAGATTTAAAACGTACCTGGAAAATGCGTCAAGAGAGATTGTCTCCAAGATATACGACTAATATTAATGATATTATCAAAGTAAAATGATACGACACAAATCACCACATCTAACATTTTTTACTCCAAAAGTAACAAACGGTTCAGGAGCTCCTTTTTTCGATACAGGAATTTCGGCAGGATTTCCTTCACCTGCAGAGGATTTTAAGGAACAACGTTTGTCTTTAGATAAAGAACTCATTAAAAATAAGGAAGCTACTTTTTTTGCGAGAGTAAGTGGGCAGTCTATGATTGGAGCTGGATTAGATGATAATGATTTATTAGTTATAGATAGAAGCTTAGAACCTGCAAATAATAAAATAGCCGTCTGCTTTTTAGATGGGGAGTTTACAGTGAAACGTTTAAAAGTAGATAAGGATGAGATATGGTTACAGCCAGAAAACCCTAATTATCCGATAATCAAAATTACTAGTGATAATGATTTTGTTATTTGGGGTATTGTAACTAGTGTGATTAAAAAAGTATAGTTTGTATAATGGCACAGATTGTTTATAAACGAGCTGAAACAGAAGAAGAATTACAGCAAATTTTAGACTTGCAGCAGGTTAATATTAAGCTATTATTATCTAATGATACTATTAAAGCGGAAGGGTTTGTTTCTGTAAAGCACACTTTTGATGTTTTAAAGCGCATGAATGATGCTTGCCCACATATTATTGCTACACATAAGGGAAAAGTTATAGGTTATGCCTTATGTATGCTCAATGCTTTTAGAAATGATGTGCCTACACTTATACCTATGTTTGAATACATGGATAGCATCATTGCATCTAAAAATTTATCGACCCTTTGTTATTTAATTATGGGGCAAGTTTGTATAGATAAAGCGTATCGAAAACAAGGTATTTTTAAAAGGTTGTACCAGTATTTTAAGACTGAATTAGAGTCAGATTTTGATGCTGTGATTACGGAAGTTAATTCTAAAAACATTCGATCTTCTGAAGCACACCGGGCTGTAGGGTTTAGTATTTTAGATGTACATACTGAGGCAGGGGAAGATTGGGAGTTAATTATCTGGAAGTGGACATAATACGGTTCCTTATTTGAAGTTACTGTAAAGCAAAAATGGTATAAAAAAACGCGAAGCATTTGCTTCGCGTTTTTAATATATTTTATAAAAAGAAATTTAGTCCGCTAAAACAATAATTTTATTGTCTTTCATTTCTATAGTTCCAGAATTTATCTTTAATAAAGTCGTGTCTTTTTCGCCTTTAACGAATTTGTCTTGAACTTCTTCATCTAATTCAACATTTCCTGAAATTTTTACAACACCTTCTTTTAATAAAGATACAATAGGTGCGTGATTATTTAACATCTCGAAATCCCCATTAACTCCAGGGACAGCAACACTGGTTACTTCTCCGCTAAATAAGGTTGCTTCAGGTGATACAATTTCTAAATACATATTTTCTAGTTTGCAGTTGCAGTTTGCAGTTTGCAGTCACTGAAGACTGAGTACTGGTTACTGCCAACTATTTTACGCTTCAGCTAACATTTTATCTCCAGCTTCTATAGCTTCTTCAATAGTTCCTTTAAGGTTAAACGCAGCTTCTGGTAAGTGATCTAATTCACCTTCCATAATCATGTTAAATCCTTTAATAGTTTCTTTAATATCAACTAATACACCTGGTATACCTGTAAACTGCTCTGCTACGTGGAAAGGTTGCGATAAGAAACGTTGTACACGTCTAGCTCTACCTACAGCCAATTTATCTTCTTCAGATAATTCTTCCATACCAAGAATAGCAATAATATCTTGTAATTCTTTATAACGTTGTAATAACTCCTTTACTCTTTGTGCACAATCGTAGTGTTCGTTACCTAAGATGTCAGCCGTTAAGATTCTAGATGTAGAATCTAATGGGTCTACCGCAGGATAAATACCTAGTTCAGCAATCTTACGAGATAATACGGTTGTTGCATCTAAGTGAGCAAATGTTGTTGCAGGAGCAGGATCCGTTAAATCATCTGCAGGTACGTAAACCGCTTGTACAGATGTAATAGAACCTCTTTTAGTTGAGGTAATACGCTCTTGCATCGCACCCATCTCTGTTGCTAATGTTGGTTGGTAACCTACCGCAGAAGGCATACGACCAAGTAATGCAGATACCTCAGATCCGGCTTGTGTAAAACGGAAAATGTTATCTACGAAAAATAATACATCTTTTCCTTGACCTTCACCAGCACCATCACGGAAATACTCAGCAATGGTTAAACCAGATAGTGCTACACGAGCACGAGCTCCAGGAGGCTCATTCATTTGTCCGAATACGAAAGTAGCTTTAGATTCTTTCATTTTAGATTTATCAACTTTAGATAAATCCCATCCGCCTTCTTCCATAGAATGCATGAAATCATCACCGTAACGAATAATTCCAGATTCTAACATTTCTCTTAAAAGGTCATTTCCTTCACGAGTTCTTTCTCCAACACCTGCAAATACAGAAAGTCCACCATGTCCTTTTGCAATATTGTTAATTAGTTCCTGAATCAATACTGTTTTACCTACACCAGCACCACCAAATAAACCAATTTTACCACCTTTTGCATAAGGCTCAATTAAATCGATTACTTTAATACCTGTAAATAAAACTTCAGTAGACGTTGATAAATCTTCAAACTTAGGAGCTTGACGGTGAATTGGTAACCCGGCATCATTTGCTTTAGGTAAATCTCCAAGACCATCAATAGCATCACCAATTACATTAAATAAACGTCCGTAAACATCATCACCAATTGGCATTTGTATAGGAGCACCAGTAGCATTAACTTCAGTTCCTCTACTCAAACCATCAGATGAATCCATAGCGATAGTACGAACGGTATCTTCACCAATATGAGATTGTACTTCTAATACTAATAAAGAACCATCAGGTCTTTTAATTTCTAATGAATCGTAAATTTTTGGAAGTTCTGAACCTGCACCGAATTCAACATCGATTACCGGACCTACTATTTGTGCAACTTTACCTGTAACTTTAGACATTACTTATATGTTTAATATTATGCGATTTAATTGTGTGAAAACAGTTTTAGTTTTCGCGTGCAAAGATATATTTTTTAATTTAAAATAAAAGTTGTTTTAGTAGCTTTTTTATAATAAAAAAACACCTTCCAATAGAAGGTGTTCTATAATGCTATTTTAATTTTAAATTATTGTAATGTAGGGGAGTAATTTGTTGGATAGTCATTTGCTTTAGCAATATTTCCAGATTCAATAAAATTAGACCCAAAAGCACTATCAATAGCTTCTAAAAACTTGTTAGCCATAAGCGCATAACCTCTGGCTGTTAAATGAATACCATCTAAACCTACAGCACCTCCAGTAACTAAGTCTGCGGTTAAATTAAAACCATCAAAATTAATACCCATACTAGAGACCTCAGTAAGAATAGCATTAAGATCTACTAAAGCAATATTATCATTTGAACTTGCTACTGCAGCAATAGTTACATTGTATGCATCCGTTGCCGTTTTTATTTCTAGTTGTTCACTTGGTAATAATACCCATTTATCTGCTAATGGCAGCGAAATACCTTCAGCCGAAAATTGACCAGCTAATTCTAAAGGTAAACCCTGTAGTACTAATGCTTGTACATTATCTGCATTTACAGTTCCAATGATAGCACTACTTGGTAATACAAATAAATCGTTTTCAGTTGCTTGTCTGGTTTGCCCGTAAGTAGTTCCTAGTAAGTTTGCCACAAGAGGTGCTGCCTGAGGAGGTAAACCAAATGACTGTACAAAAGCAGGGAATGTAGGACTATTGTTTAAAATAAAAGTGATATCAGTAGATATGTCTGTTAAAGTTTCGTCTCTAATAACAACAGCACTAGTTTCTGTTGTAGAAAATACAATGGAACGCTCTGGAGCATTAAGAGCTGCATATACCAGATTTAATTGACCAAAGATGCCATTAAGCGTGGGGATTTGTGGTCCAAAATCAGGATTTGTTGGATCTAAAGGATTATGAGGAACTCTTGTAAAATGTGGTAAATCTGTAATATAAGGCACGTTCGTTACGGCTCCTTTAGCACCTCCAGAGGTTAAGGTAGTCACTAAGGTATTAAATGTTTCATCGAAACCAACTCCAGGAGCTCCGGCAGAAGGTGTTATTAAATTTGAGCCGTCTCCACCAGAGGTAGCATACCCCAATACATCATTACCTCCAATTTCAGATAAAGTAAAAAATGTAGGGTTTTGTGCCATGGCATCTGCTAAGACTGTTGCCGTTGGAGCGGATGCTATACGTGCGTAGTATGGATTTAAGCCTGCGTAGCCAGGTGCTACTAAATGCCAGCTTTTTGCACCAGGAATACCAAAATTATTAAAATCACTACCAATGCTTATACCAGCTTCAGTGGTGATAGGAGGAACAGGAGCTCCTAGTCCTGTTAAAAAAGCATCTAACGGTTGTGGTCCGGGGATGGCGCTATTAAATGTTAGTCTGTAACCTCTTGCTACATCTCCACCTACTAGAATGCCTCCTGTATTATCACTCATCAAAGGTTGCGTAAAAGTGCCACCTCCAGCTTTTGTAAACTCTTTTGATAAAATGTTGGGAAATGAATTTTCTTGTGAAGCTTTAAATAAACCACCATCTGTAAAGCCAGCTGTAAATGAGGCGCCCACAGCTACGTAATTTGAAAAATCTGCAGAGCCCGCCGTTAATTCTGGTAATATTACTTCTTCTGGTAATATGTTATCGTCTTCGTCGCAAGCAAAAAACCCTAAAGCAAGGACAAAAAGGTATATATATCTAATATTCATAATGATCTATTTTATAAGTTATTGATTGTCCATGAAAGGTAAAACTGTGAACCTATGAAGCCAGTTCCCACGGCTGTAAAATATTCATCACCTAAAAGATTAGAGGCACCTGCTTTAAATGTTGATTTTAAAGAGGGCACGCGTAAGTTTATTTGTGCATCTAAAACATGGTAAGCAGGAACTTCTGCAGTAGCAAACGAAGCTTCCCAAACATAATTATCACTCCATCTCCAAGCTACGTTAAAACCAAAGTTTTCAAATAGATTCGTATTCCCAAAAGATGCTTTGAATTTATGTTCTGGTGTATTAAAGTTTGTTTGGAAATCAGGATTGGCATCACGGTCAAAATCTAATTTAGCATACGTGTAATTCATCCCTAAATCGTAGTTTCCAAATATCTTAGTTGTCACGCCTAAAGCACCACCATAAGAATTAACATCTGCCGTTGTATTTGTGTAAGCTCTATATGCTTGGAAATCACTATTAGCCAGGGCAATGATGGCCAAAGGTGTTGGAGTACCGTTTACAGGTGCTGTTTGAGTTAATTGCACATCGCCATAATAGGGGTTAACAACATCTACAGTAGTAATGAAATCTTGATATTGGTTTAAATATGCACTAAAATCAATAATAACTTTATCTAATTTCCCTCGATAACCCACTTCATAAGAACTAACCTGTTCCGGTTTTACTATACCGGGGTTTGCTATTTTTAAATCGGTAGGGTTTTGAGAAGTCGCAAATGCTGCCACTGAAGTTCTTGTAAATGAGTTATTATAAGCTCCAGTACCGTCATAATCAAAACTAGTCCCAATAATGGTTTGTCCAATAGTGGAAATGTCGTCTCCACTAACTGTTCTTAAATCCCTTTCTGGGTTATCTGGTGCACTACCGAGTAAAATAATACTTCCCACATTAAAGCCAATATATAAGGCTTGGGTATCCGGGTTTCTAAAACCTGTTTGAAAAGAGGCTCTTAAATTATGGTTATTGTCTTCTCCTAAATTATACCCAAGGGATAATCTTGGCGAGAAAAAGGCATCAAAAAGTTCTGATTTATCATAACGTATAGATGCAGTTAATTTTAAACGGTCATCTTCTAAAAATTTCTTTTGAATTTGTGTATATAGACCAACTTCAGAATATGGAATTTCTCCTAACTTATCAGTATAGATGGAGCCAAATGAATTTAACACATACTTTCTATACGAACCACCAACCTGAATGTCTGCAAAGTCTGTTAAATGACTGAAGTTATAGTTTGCATCAGAATGATAGATTTTAGACTCATCTCTAAATTTACTCCCGGTTAATACATCCGGGTCGTTTATTACTGTATTGAAAGCGTTTTGAAACTCAGGAGTGCCTGGTTCAAATCGTCCGGTATCTGCTGCTTGTCTTGCACTAGCATGTGCTTCATTTGCATTTAACCCGGCCAATGTCCCTCCTATAAAAGCAGCTGTATATTCACCAAACCAAACCTCATCAGCTTTCCATTGTCTGTTTACATTTACACCTGTAAATACCATGTCGTAAGAGTCACCCGCATTGTCAGCAGTGACATAGCCTCTAAGGAAAAAGTTATCGTTTTTGATTTCCAGTTTGTGTTGTTGTAAAAAGAAATTCTTTATAGAATATCTGTTAGAACCCTGATATACTGTAGAACCGGAACCTATTTTACCTACGTATTGAATTTCAAAATCGTTTTCCCATGGTCTAAAATAAAACCCCCAATCTGCTTTTATACTTTTAGCATCATAATCTGTTAAATCCGCTTCATCATAACCTGTTCTGCTCACATTGACAGATGGTACTAAATTAGCTAAATCTGGGTTAGGTAACCTTCCTAGTGCAGCTAACCTATCAGCCACAGTTTTAATATTAATGGTAGCAATATCACCATAAACATTTACACCATCATAATCTATATCATTTGCTCTGGTACTATTTTTTTCTACAAAAGTAGTCGTTCGATCTTTACCTCTGGTGTCGTTAGCTACCCAATCAGTTCCCTGTAAGTAACTAAAATTAATTTTTGCAGCAAATTTTTCGCTGAATTTGTGAGCAATACGAATACCATAATCTTTATAGTCATTATCCCCCGCAGCTTGTTGAGATGTAATACCTTGTTTATAGTAAGCGCTAATTCCAGTATGATCAAAAGCACTTTTACTTCTCATAAATAGTATCCCATTAAATGCATTAGCACCATAAAGGGCAGATGCTGCTCCTGGTAAAAGCTCTACACTTTGTACATCTGTTTCTACCATGCCCAATAAATTACCTAAAGGGAAGTTAAGAGCAGGTGCTGCATTGTCCATACCGTCTACTAATTGCATAAAACGCGTATTTGCAAACGTTGCAAAACCTCTTGTGTTAATAGATTTAAAGGTTAAACTATTCGTATTAATATCAACGCCTTTTAGGTTTTCTAATCCATCGTAGAAATCTGAGGAGGCTGTATTTTTAATCGCTTTTAATCCAAAACGCTCCACAGTAACGGGTGATTCAAAGATCCGCTCCGGTGTTCTAGATGCAGAAATTACAACTTCGTCTAATGACGTCCCTTCATTAAGAATAAGATTTAAAGTTTGATTATTTGACGTTACCTCTTTAGTAACGGTTTCAAAACCTATACTGCTCGCTTGAATGCTAAACGGAGGGTTTTGATTAACAGTAAGAGAGAAATTACCATCAAAATCTGTTACGACACCTGTAGAAGTACCAACAACAATAACATTAGCTCCAGGGATGGGCTGGTTATTATCGTCGACAACAGAGCCGGAAATAGTTGTTTGGGAATAAGATAAACCACAAAACAGCAACAGTAAAATTGAGAAAATTGTCTTCATTTAGTAAGAATTAGTTTATGTTTTAGCTAACAATATAGAAATATTAAATGTTACTTCAACATAAAAATATAAAAAAGTATGCATGCATAGTATTTTTTTAACAAAAAATCTTGCTTAAAATTGATTTATGTGTAAAAAAAAAGAGTGTTTATTGAATATTTTCATTATACCATTCATGGTATAATGAAAATATTCAATAATGATATAAGAATGATTACTCTACGGTAACAGATTTTGCCAGATTTCGTGGCTGATCTACATTTTTACCTAACATCACAGCAATGTGATAAGATAATAATTGAAGCGGTATGGTGGTTAATAACGGAGAAAGTGACTCTAAAGTTTCTGGAACTTCAATAACATGATCTGCCAGTTCTCTGACCTGAGTATCTCCTTCAGTGACTATACCTATAATTTTTCCTTTACGGGATTTTATTTCTTGAATATTGCTTACTACTTTTTCGTAATGTCCCTTTTTTGTAGCAATCACCACGATAGGCATATTTTCATCAATTAAAGCAATAGGGCCGTGTTTCATTTCTGCAGCAGGATAACCTTCGGCATGTATATAAGAAATCTCTTTTAATTTTAAAGCGCCTTCAAGTGCTACAGGAAAGTTATAACCTCTTCCTAAGTACAAGAAATTGCTTACGTCTTTATAGATTTCAGATATTTTTTGAATATGTGCATCAGATTTTAAAGATTCTTCTACTTTTTTAGGAATCATTTCTAATTCCAGTAAATGATGACGGAAATCCGAACTGCTAATCGTTCCTTTTGCTCTAGCTAATCGTAATGCTATTAAGGTTAAAACGGTAATTTGAGTCGTAAAAGCTTTTGTCGAGGCAACACCAATTTCAGGACCTGCATGTGTATAAGCTCCTGCATGAGTTTCTCTGGCAATAGATGAACCAACAACATTGCAAACACCAAACACAAAAGCACCTTTAGATTTTGCTAATTTAATGGCTGCCAACGTATCGGCTGTTTCTCCTGATTGTGAAATGGCTATAAGGACATCTTTTTCTGTAATAATAGGGTTACGATATCTAAACTCAGAAGCATATTCCACTTCCACAGGAACTCTTGCTAAATCTTCAAAGATGTACTCTGCAACTAAGCCGGCATGCCATGAAGTACCACAGGCTACAATTATAATACGATCGGCGTTTAAGAACTTTTTCATATTATCTTCAACACCTGCCATTTTTATAATAGCTTCTTGTCTAAGAAGTCTACCTCTGTAAGTATCAGTAATCGCTTTAGGCTGTTCGTGAATTTCTTTCAGCATAAAATGATCGAAACCACCCTTTTCTATTTGCTCTAAATTTATCTTAAGCTTTTGGATATAAGGGTCTACTAAAGAATCATCTTTAATTTTTCTAATTTTTATACCTTTATGAAGTCGAATAATAGCCATTTCTTCATCTTCCAAATAAATAGCATCTTTTGTATATTCTAAAAAAGGAGAGGCATCACTTGCGATAAAAAAATCATCTTTACCGACACCAATAGCTAATGGGCTTCCTAAACGAGCAATAACGACTTCTTCAGGTTTGTTTTTATCGAAAACAGCAATAGCATATGCCCCTATAACTTGATTTAATGCAATTTGTACGGCTTTACCAAGCTTTACATTTTCTTGTTTTTTAACATCTTCGATCAAATTAATTAATACTTCTGTATCTGTATCTGATTTGAAAGTGTAACCTCTAGCTATGAGCTCTTTTTTAAGTGATTCATAATTTTCAATAATACCATTATGAATAATAACCAGCTCACCTGAATTTGAAATATGGGGATGCGAATTCACATCATTAGGAACCCCGTGTGTTGCCCATCGTGTATGTCCAATACCTACACTTCCATGTTTAGTAATTTCTTTTCCAGAACGTTCTTCTAAATCAACTACTTTTCCTTTGGTTTTAGAGACTTTAAGGTCTTTACCATCAAATAGTGCTATTCCAGCACTATCGTAACCTCTATATTCTAAACGTTTAAGACCTTCTATAATGATTGGATAAGCTTCTCTTGGCCCAATATATCCTACAATTCCACACATATGTTAATTTGGGTTTTAAATTTTAAGTGCGAAGATGCAAAATAAGTATTAATAAAAGACAAAATAATATATGAAATAATAATTTATACGATGAAATTCACTTATGTGTTTGTTTGCAAACAAACACATAAGTGGATTAAAATATTTTCAAAAAACTTTTTAGTTATTTTCGGGTTCTGTGAAAAACACGTTTAATTTCATTCTTCTGTCTGCTGGATCAACATTTTCATTACTTCCGTGTAAAATAGTACCCCTTGGCGCTAAAATAGCTGCTGCAGGAATTCCTGTAACATCATCATTACTACTGTTTAATATTTGAGCACTAGCTGTATTATTAACGTTAGTTGATAGTACCAAGCCTATTTTTGTATTGGTAGAGTCTCTTAATAAGATATTATTTAAATGTTCAGTAAGACGTATTTTGTATTTTTTTTGATCTGGATTACGTTGACTCAAATGAATCACTTTAGAATTGAAGGGTTCCGTTGTGTTCTCAGTTGGATCGAATGTATAATCAACAGTAGGTCTATTGTTTTTAATATCATAAGCATAAACCCTATCGTATTTATGATAGTCTTCAATATCTGTCGTTAATGATTCATCTTCATATACAACCAACTGTGCTTCATTAATAAGTTTTTTAAGTATAAAGTTTCCTGTTGTATTATCTTTTATGAATTCACCAGTATCATCGGTTTTTCTAAAATCATTTATAAAATCGTCTAAGGCATCAGGATCGTTACCAAATAAATCAATAATAGTCATAGAGCCTTCAGTACCTTTTAAATAGAGCGTTTCATCTCCTAAATCAGGGTCTCCGTCTGTGAAATTTATATCATAATTATTTATGAAAGTATTAAGTCTGTTTCCTCTAAAATTAAGAGTGTATGTAGATTGCGTTCTGGCATCATCTGCTCCTTTTGAATAGTATATAATAACGCTGGCGTCACTAGAGGCAAAATTCATTAAGACCATATTTCCTTTTGGATCCACAAGGTTTTCAGGTTCTGCTTTAAAATATAGGCCTCTAAAATAATCATAAAAATTACTAGAGTTGCTCAATTCAGGTTGCCCTTCGTGATCTATAATGGCAGATTTCCAAAACGATTCATTAAGATGTATTCTTAAGGCAGGAACAGACCTTGTCGTAACGGCATCCTCACCTTCACCAACGGTTGTTTTAATAGCATCTCCGCTGGGAATAAACGTAATATCCTTTACTATGTCACCTACGTGGTCATCAAAATTTATAGTATTATTTTCGGTAAGCGCAAAATTATCGGTTGTACCATTATCAGCTTTAGAAAAATAATTTTGAGGCCTATTAGTTGAATTTGGATTAAAGTTTCTTAAGAAATAATTATTATGATAAATAGTTAATTTAATTTTTGCCTCAGAATCACCATACAAAGAATCTTTAATAGAATATGTTGTATTGCCATTATCAGAACCAGTAACCTTGCTAACATAAGGAACACTTAAAATAACGGAATCAATAACAGGGTTGTCACCAAAATCAGGATTAAATGCCGTAGGAATTACTTGGGCTACTATACTAGCAGTGGTTTGACCAAATTCTGGATCATCAAAAAAACCAAGTAAACTAAATCCTAAATTATTAATTTGTAAAGCACTAAGTTTTTTGTTGTATGCAGATATAGGAAGGCTTATCTGATTTGTACCAAAGTTTGCATTTCCTTTTCCTAAAACATCACTTTCTAAAACGCTAAAATCTTTATCACATGCGATAAAAGATGAAATAATTAGTAGAAAAACAATAGGGAATTTAAGGGCATTAATCGTCTTTTTCATATATATGTTGAATGAATATATTGGGTTAACTTAAAACGCTAGTATTAAAAAATGTTGTGTAAGCTTCACCAAATTCATCTTTATTTTTGTATTCTAAAACAGGTTTGTTAGATGCTTCTAAATAGGATTTTAAATCTTCAGGTATGCTTTCTGATCCCACGATTAGTGCATCAGAATAATCAACAGCAACTTTCATTAAGTTATTATATGTTGGTTCTTCAAGCACACTAACAGCATCTTCATTTATGTTGTCAAATTTAATCTTATTAAGCATATCTTTATTTAAGGTATTGTTAAAACTTTGATTATAAATCGAAGTAACAATTTTGCTTTCGTTAAATAAAGGCTCATCTTTATAATATTCTTTCAAGTATAAAGGCAATAATGATGCCAGCCAGCCATGAACATGAATAATATCTGGAGACCAATTTAATTTCTTAACGGTTTCAATAACACCTTTTGCAAAGAAAATAGCACGTTCATCATTATCTGAAAATAATTTGCCAGCTTCATCAGTCAACGTTGCTTTTCTTTTGAAGTATTCATCATTATCAATAAAGTAGACTTGTATGCGTTCTTTAGGAATGGACGCGACTTTAATAATAAGAGGCATGTCTAAATCATTTATCACCAAGTTTATACCAGATAATCTGATAACTTCATGTAGTTGATGTCTGCGTTCATTTATATTGCCGTATCGAGGCATGAATATTCTTATCTGACCACCTTGTTGATTCACCAATCTAGGTGCTTCAAAAGACATGGAAGAGATTTCGGTTTCTGGTAAATAAGGAACTACTTCAGATGATACATATAATATCCTCTTATCTTTCATATGTTTGTTTTTGTTGACTTTTTATGGTCGTATATAACTAGCAATTAAGGGTCTTTTTTTAAAGAGAAATTTTGTAAAGCTTGTTTTTTTGATGGTCTCGCTTTTAAAAAATCAAAATAAAAACACGCAAAAATACAAAATTTTATGCAAATTGGTTGTAAAATCTTAAGTTTGCACGCGTTAATTTTTTATTAAAAAGTGGAATTTTACTCAGATAAACAACAAATTACGACAGCTATTGGTGTTTTAAAAACGAAACGGTTAACATTAGGGTTGGTCCCTACTATGGGAGCTTTACATGAAGGACATTTACAATTGGTAAAGAAAGCTTTGGATAATAATGACAAAGTGGTTGTTAGCATTTTTGTTAATCCTACACAGTTTGATAATCACGAAGACTTGGAAAAATACCCAAGAACACTTAAGAATGATCTGGACTTGCTTAAAACTGTTAGCAAAGAGGATATCATAGTTTATGCACCTACAGTTGATGATATTTACGAAGGAAAAACGGTTTCCCAAAGTTTTGATTTTGAGGGGTTAGAATTTGAAATGGAAGGTAAATTTCGTGATGGACATTTTGATGGAGTAGGTACTGTTGTTAAACGTTTTTTCGATATTGTGAAACCCCATAATGCGTATTTTGGAGAGAAAGATTTTCAACAATTGCAGATTATAAAAAAACTAGTTGAAAAAGCTCGTATTCCGGTTAATGTCGTTGGCTGTAAAATACATCGTGAGGCTAGTGGTTTAGCAATGAGTTCGCGTAATACACGACTAAAACCAGCGTATAAAAAAGTGGTCCCTTTTATTTATGAAACTTTAACAACTGCCAAAAAGCATTTTGGCACAAATAGTGCTAATAAAGTATTGAAATGGGTTGAAAATCAGTTTACAAAACATGATTTATTAGAGTTGGAATATTTTATTATCGCTGATGTTAAAACTTTAAAACCGGTTAAACGAAAATCAAACAAAAAATCATATAGAGCGTTTATAGCAGTATATGCAGATGATATTAGACTTATTGATAATATCGCACTAAATTAATTATCTTTGCCACATGCAAATTCAAGTAGTAAAATCTAAAATTCACAGAGTAAAATGCACAGGTGCAGAACTCAATTATATAGGTAGTATCACTATTGATGAAGACTTAATGGAAGCTGCCAATATTATACAAGGTGAAAAAGTTCAAATTGTTAATAACGATAATGGAGAGCGTTTAGAAACTTATTGTATTCCCGGGCCGCGTAAAAGTGGAGAAATTACCCTTAACGGAGCAGCCGCTAGAAAAGTTTCGGTTGGTGATACATTAATTTTAATTACTTATGCCTTTATGGATATTGAAGTAGCTAAAGGTTTTAAGCCCTCATTAGTTTTTCCAGATGAGGCTACAAACTTATTAAAATAAATTTTGAATAATACAGCAAAAAAGGCTTTAAAAATTTCAATTCCGCTTTTATTGGCCATAGGATTTGGATGGTATATGTTTTCTAAGATACCAATATCTACAATTGTTCCTTATTTTAAAAGTGCTAATTATTGGTGGGTGTTATTGGGGATCTTTTTTGGCTTGTTAAGTCATCTATCAAGAGCTTATAGATGGCAGTACCTCTTAGAGCCAATGGGCTATAAAGTAAAATTGCCCAATAGTATTATGGCTGTATTTATTACATATCTAGCTAATTACGGAATTCCAAGATCGGGAGAAGTTTTAAGGGCAGCTGTTTTAACTAATTATGAAGATGTTCCATTTGAAAAAGGGTTTGGAACGATAGTAGCAGAACGTATAGCAGATTTAATAGTTATGCTTGGTATTATAGTTGTAACACTAGTTCTTCAATTTGACTTTATTTTTCAACTTTTGGAGAAATCAATCCCATCGGCAAAATTAATTTTGTACGCAATTTTGGCCATTTTATTTTTTGGAATTTTGTTTTTTTATATAAGACAAAGTCAATCAAAAATAGCATTAAAGATTAAAACCTTTTTGATTGGATTGAAAGAAGGTCTTTTGAGTATTTTTAAAATGAAAAACAAATGGCCTTTTATTCTTCATACATTATTTATATGGGGTATGTATGTCCTTATGTTTTATGTTACAACATTTGCCGTTGAAGATTTGCATGGAATTTCATTAGGAGCCGTAGTTATTGCGTTTATTGCAGCTAGTTTTACAATTGCTGCAACAAATGGAGGGGTGTTTTTCTATCCAG
Organism: Flavivirga spongiicola; assembly: GCF_030540825.1. NCBI lineage: Bacteria > Pseudomonadati > Bacteroidota > Flavobacteriia > Flavobacteriales > Flavobacteriaceae > Flavivirga > Flavivirga spongiicola. Next base: position 1,760,117 of record NZ_JAUOEO010000001.1, on the reverse strand, counting down.
CGGCTGTTTTAGGAGCTTTATTGTTATTTGGATTACCCAAAGATCCTAGTTATGCTTTTGGTTGGATTATATGGTCGTCTCAAACTCTTATGATTTTTATTTTGGGAGTCTTGTCCTTTATTTTTTTACCCATTTACAATAGAAAAAGATCAAAATAGAAGTTTAAAAAATTCTGTGGAGGCTGCAAAACTTTGCTTTTAATCTCTCCCATTATTTATTACCTTGCCAATATCAAATTTCTAATCATTTATTCAAAATGAAGCAAATATTTTACGTTTTACTGTTTGTAGTATCTACCCATTTAACTGAAGCTCAAGTTAAATATGAAGCTATTGAATCTTCAAAATTAGGAGAGTCTAGAGAGCTTAAAATACAATTACCCCGAGGTTATAATAGTAATGAGGATAAAAATTACCCATTATTTATTGTATTTGATGGCGATTATCTATTCGAGGCTGTTACTGGAAATGTAGATTACTATTCCTATTGGGAAGATATGCCAGAATCTATTATTGTAGGGATTAATCAGGTTGAGAAACGATTTGATGATTGCCTGTATTCTGAACAAAACTCTTTACCAATTGATACTGGATCAAGCTTCTTTGAGTTTATTGGGATGGAGCTTATTCCATATATAGAAAAAACATATAGAACGACTCCTTTTAGAGTAGTTGTAGGTCATGGAGAAACAGCTAATTTTATTAATTATTTTTTATTAAAACCTAAGCCATTGTTTCAGGGTTATATTGCGGTTAGTCCGGAATTAGCTCCGAATATGATAGATTACCTTCCAGAGCGATTGGCTAATTTGGAGTCTAAATTATTCTATTATTTAGCAAATACTAAAAATGATCCAAACTCTATAAAAGGAATGACCGAAGCTTTAAATAAAGATATTTCTGCTATAGAGAATGAGAACTTAAATTATAGTTTTAATAGTTTTGAAACGCCCTCTTATTACTCGGCACCTTTACATGCGCTACCGAATGCCATTGAAAATATTTTTAGAGTATTTCAGCCTATTAGTAAAAAGGAATATAAAGAGACCATACTTGAATTAGAAAATTCTCCGGTAGAATATTTGGTTGAAAAATATCAAACTATTAACGGTTTATTTGGTCTTGAAAAGCAAATTCTAATTAATGATTTTAAAGCTATTTCGGCAGCCATTGAAAAAACCGAACAATATGAATATTATGAGGCGTTAGGTAAAATGGCTCGAGATCAATATCCGAAAACACTCTTAGGAGGGTATTATTTAGCACGTTTTTATGAAGAAATGGGTGAACCGAAAAAGGCAATGCGTACCTATGAAACGGCTTTTACTTTAAAAGAAATTGCCGGTATCACAAAAGACTTACTGATTGAGAAAGTAAATTTAATTAAAGAAGATTTTGGTTATTAATAATGACATTTCAAATCTCAATTTCTAAATTCCAAAAGGGTTAAATGGTAAAGGTGAAAACGACTTTTTTTTGTCAAAACTGTGGTACACAATATGCGAAATGGCAAGGACAATGCAATGCCTGTAAAGAGTGGAATACAATAGTTGAAGAGGTTATTCAAAAACCAGAAAAGAGTGATTGGAAGTCTCCAACATCTGCTGTAAAAAAAACAGCCGTTCCATTACGAATTAAAGATATAGATCTTTCTAAAGAACCACGACTTAATACATTCGATGGAGAGTTTAATCGCGTATTAGGGGGAGGTATAGTGCCTGGGTCATTAACATTATTAGGTGGTGAGCCTGGAATTGGGAAAAGTACTTTATTATTACAAATTTCATTAAAACTTCCTTATAAAACCTTATATGTTTCTGGTGAAGAAAGCCAGAAACAAATAAAAATGAGAGCAGAGCGTATTAACCCTAATAATAATCATTGTTATATATTAACTGAAACTAAAACACAAAATATATTCAAACAAATAGAAGCTTTAGAGCCCGATATTGTTATTATTGATTCTATTCAAACACTTCATAGTGATTATATAGAATCTTCTTCAGGAAGTATTTCTCAGATAAAAGAATGTACTACAGAGCTTATAAAGTTTGCTAAAGAAACAGCAACACCCGTTTTGTTGATCGGTCATATTACTAAAGATGGACATATTGCAGGACCCAAAATATTGGAACATATGGTGGATACCGTGTTGCAATTTGAAGGAGATCGTAATCACGTATTTAGAATTTTAAGAGCTAATAAAAATCGTTTTGGATCTACTAATGAATTGGGCATATACGAAATGCAAGGCTCTGGACTTCGAGAGGTTTCTAATCCATCAGAGATTTTAATCTCTAAAAAAGATGAAGAATTGTCTGGAAATGCTATAGCAGCAACCTTAGAAGGCATGCGTCCATTAATGATAGAAGTACAAGCTTTAGTGAGTACTGCAGTTTATGGAACGCCACAACGGAGTGCCACTGGTTTTAATGCAAAACGCCTCAATATGTTATTAGCTGTATTAGAAAAACGTGCTGGGTTTAGATTGGGAGCTAAGGATGTGTTTTTAAATATTACAGGAGGTATTACGGTTGACGATCCAGCTATCGATTTGGCTGTTGTGGCTGCTATACTATCCTCTAGCGAGGATATGGCATTGCAGAAGGATTTTTGCTTTGCTGCTGAGGTTGGCTTGTCTGGAGAAATTCGCCCTGTTCAACGTGTGGAGCAGCGTATTTTAGAAGCCGAAAAATTAGGATTCTCCACCATTTTTGTGTCCAAATACAATAAAATTTCTTTAAAAAACACGGTCATTAAAATTCAACTCATTTCTAAAATTGAAGATTTGGTTGACAGTATAATCTGATTTTTTGACAACGATTTTTCAAATTTAAATCGGGTATCAAAAGAAAAATAGAACACTTTACTTGTTTTTTTAATATAATCTACTGATAACTAGGTGTTTTGCATGTGATTTAATTGGTGTATTCTAAAAGATGTTATGGTTTTTGTCGGTTTTATTTGCGTTTAATCGATAAAAAATACAGTTTTTTCTTTGATTTTTGATAATGTTGTAGTACTATTGCTACGTTCAATCTTGAAAGTAATATAGTTTCAAGGGTGAAATAAATTTCCCTCAAAATTTTTATTACAGTTAATCCATTTTACTAAAAGTACGGTTTGCAGTATTAAATTAAAATAGAGCTTTAAATCTATTAAAAAATTTAACCTATGAAAAAAAGGCTGCTTTATAAAGTGCTATTTGTAATCGTATTGTTTACGGTAAATACTAGTATGGCGCAAGATACAGATGGAGATGGAATTCAAGATTCAGTTGATGTAGATGATGATAATGATGGGATTCTAGACGCTATAGAATGTGGTGTGGTATATTGTGCTGAAAATGCAATAAATGGAAGTTTTGAGGAGCCATCTGTTAATACGGGGACATGGCTCTTATTTCACGAAAATGATGTGCCCGGTTGGAAAACGACAGCTGCGGATAAGCAAATAGAATTATGGTATAGCGGCTTTTTAGGTACTCCAGCTAGCCATGGTAACCAATTGGCAGAGCTTAATGCTAACCAAACAGCAGCATTATACCAAGAATTGTGTATTTCTGGAGGATCAAAAGTTCAATGGTCGGTTAAACATAGAGGAAGAGACGGAAGTGATGTAGCTCAAGTAAGGATTGGTGCAGATTTAGCATCAGCTTCCATAGTAGAAACCATGTCTAATGATAATACGGCCTGGGGAACCCACACCGGTATTTATGACGTGCCAGATGGACAAGACACAACCTTCTTTATTATCGAAGCAGTAAGTACCTCATCAGGTTCAATTAGTGTTGGTAATTTGATTGATGATTTTAGTATTGCTATTGTAGAAGAACCGTCTTGTAATGTAAATTCTGATGGAGATGGTTTTGAAGATAAGATAGATATAGATAGCGATAATGACGGAATCCCGGATAATGTTGAAGCACAAACAACTTTAGGGTATTTGCTTCCAAGTGGGGTGGTTAATACTTCTGGTCCTTATATTGGATTATGGGACAACTATGGAACAGGTTTAATACCTGTGGATACAGATTCTGATGGAGTTCCAGATTATAAAGATTTAAATAGTGATAATGATGACTATAATGATATCGAGGAAAATGGAATGGCAAACTCTAGTACGGCTGCCGACGTGGATGATGATGGGCTAATTAATCCTTTTGAAACAAATGGTGTTAACGACAGTAGTTGGGATGTTAATGAAGATATTGAAGATCCCACTGATTTATCTATACTTCCGGATTCTGATTCCAATTTGAATTCAGGTGGTGACTTGGATTATCGGGATATTCCCGCAGTTATTTACCCAACATCGGCTTCTGTGGATTTTGACGGGGTGGATGATTTTTTGAGTGGGAATAGCATTTTGAATGGTTTAGGTGAAGTCACTATTATGGCATGGATAAAGATTGATACAGCAAATACTGGTGTCCCAAAAGCAACAATAGCAGGTGAGGATACAGCTTGTAGACTATTTATAAAAAACGGAAATGAAGTTTTTTTTAGCATAAAAACATCAGCAGATATTTCAAAGAGCATTAGTGGAGGTGAAATCAATTATGATGAGTGGCATCATGTTACCGGAATTTTTTCTAGTATCACTGGTGAGCAAATAATTTATATTGATGGCGAACAGATTAAAAGAGATGTTAATAATAATCAAATTGGAGCGAATATTTTAACTACAAATAAATGGACGGGGAACTTTGAAGTTGGTCGAATTTCAAAATCAATTTCAAATAGGCAGTATTTTAACGGAGAGATTGACGAGATAAGAGTTTTTAATAAGGCTATAACAGAATCTCAAGTCCAGGGCATGATATATCAGGAAATTGAAAATAACTCCGGAAATGTTAGAGGTGCTATTGTCATAAAAGACATTGAAGACATAGCCACAAGTGCAACAATACCATGGACTAACTTGATTGCATACTACCCTATGACTGAAATTAATTCGAATCAAGTATTGGATTACTCTCAAAATGATAATACCATCATAATGAATAATATAACTACCGTTCAGGAGCAAACAACGCCGTTGCCTTATGTAACTTTTAGTAATGGAGATTGGACTGATCAGGATACTTGGCTGCATGGCGATGTTTGGGATATAGAGAATATAGCTCAAGACAAAGATTGGTATATCGTAAAAATTTCTAATGACATAAAAATTTCAAGTTCGCTTAATACATTAGGTCTAATTATAGATGATGGAAGTACACTAACTGTAACTGGAGATCATTTAATACGAAACACATGGTATTTAGAGTTAAATGGAACACTTAACTTAGAAGATGACTGCCAGTTAATTCAAACTGTAAACAGTGATCTGGTTACCTCGGCGACAGGCAAGCTTTTAAGGCGCCAAGAAGGAACCTCTAATGTATATAGGTACAACTATTGGTCTTCGCCAGTAGGAGCCACAGGCATTACAAACTTAACAGATAATAATGCATCAACAAATAACACTAATAATACACCATTTAACTTAAATATGATAAAAGATGAATCCGGAGTTAATTTGTCCTTTACTTCTGCCTATGATGAAGCTGGAAAAATTAGTACGTATTGGATTTATACTTACAAAAATGCTTTGACGTATTGGGATTGGGCATTTCATTCACCAAGTACGCCATTGGAACCGGGAGTTGGTTACACACAAAAAGGTACAGGGAATGCCGGTATAAAGCAACAATATATTTTTGAAGGGAAACCAAATAATGGTACTATATTAATAAATGTTACCGATAAAGGTGGCCCAGGGTCTGTTTCGCAGGTATCCAAAACGGAGTATCTATTAGGGAACCCGTACCCATCGGCCTTGGACATCCATAAATTCATTGATGACAATGCAGGGGTAATAGATGGTACGTTACAATTATGGCAACAATGGGCTGGAGATTCACATCATCTTAATGAGTACAAAGGCGGCTACGCGCAAGTAAATAAATTGGGATCTACAAGAGCCTACCAATTTGTAGGCATATATGGAGCACATAACGGTTCCCAGGACGGGACTGTAACGCCTTCAAGATACCTTCCGGTTGGTCAGGGGTTTGTTACGGAGATTATAGCAGATGGAGATGTAGAGTTTAATAACAGCCAGCGAATATTTATAAAAGAATCCGATGCAGATGGAACCTATAATAATGGGTCATCGTTCCTGAAATCGAGTAATACAAAATCTAAAAAAGGTAACACTTCTAAAGAAAGTAAAGAGAATAATGTTATGCAGAAAATCCGGTTAGAATTTAATTCGATTGTGGGACCCAAGACCCGAAGAGAATTACTTTTAGGCTTTAGCGAAACCACCACAGATGGTTTTGATTACGGCTATGATGCAGAATGTGACGAGTCCAATAACAACGATTTTAATTTAGGTTTAGAGGGCAAGAATATGAATATGCAAGCCTATAGCCCAATTACAGAAGATAAGGCCATACCGTTAAACTTTAAATCTTCAGGAGATAATACGTTTGAGATTAAGATAACAGAAACGGAGAATTTAGAAGAAGGGCAAGAAGTTTATCTAAGGGACAACCTAACAGGTACTTATTTTGATTTAAGAAGTGGCTCAGCATACGAGTTTCAATCGGAGGCAGGAAAGTTTAATACCAGATTTGAGATGGTTTTCCAAAATGAAGCTAAAACTTTGAGTGCAGAAGAGGCGACATTTACAGAGAATTATATTTATTATCAGAATAAGACCAATACACTGTTTGCTAAAAAGTTGAATAGCCAGGTCAAAAAACTGGCCTTAATCAATATGAGGGGTCAAACCGTTTTAGAAGTTGAAAATGTACCAACAGAAAGTTTAGAGAATGGTTTTAGATTTGATAATATATCAACGGGAGCCTATATAATATGTTTAAGAACGGAAATGAATGAGGTGCTCACCAAAAAGATTGTTTTTAATTAATTTAGTTTTTTTCATAATAGTGTAAAGAGGCTGAATTCTTTGAGTTTTAACTTAGAATTTAGCCTCTTTTTAATCCAGAAGAAAGATCATTCAAACTATGGTCAGTAATTATAATGATGTTGTTTTGAGTAGATTCTAATTAAACAACTGTGCCTTTTTCTTAAATAGAATCCCTAGTTTTATTTGGTTTAATTTTTTGTAATTAAATTGTCTTTTGAAAATCAAAATATACGTTTTGTCGTAAAAAAAATACATTTTGTCTGGTTTTTATTAGTTTTTATCGAATATTTAAATTAATATTGTAGTGTATTTAATACGAATTGTAAGATTAATGGTTTTAGACCAATAATCTTATTAATTAACATATTCTTCCCTCAAGTTTAATCGTCATTTTAATACAAATAATGATACAATATATTAATGTAAGGTGTGTAAATGATATGCATTTCATCGATTTTATTGTATTTGATAGAAAAATTTGAGTTTTTTAACGAAAAAAATATGTAACTATCTGGATATAAGATAATTTCGATTTACCCAAATCTATTAATTATGAAAGCGAAACTACTTTTTGGCCTGTTTATGGCTTTATTTGTGTTTAATTTTTCTTTTGCACAAGATTCAGATGGAGACGGCATACCAGATTCAATTGATATAGATGATGATAATGATGGTATTATAGATACTTACGAATGTTCGGCATCTATTCAATTTAACAATGCGGCATTATTAACAGCTACAGACTTAAGTGATGTAAAAGCCGGGGAAAAAGTAGTGTATTCTAATGCACTACTTTTTCAAAATCAATATTATGATATTGTTCTTACGGTTATTACTATTAATGGTTCATATACAGTTAATTGTAACAATGAATTAAGGGTGAGTACATTTGATTCCAGTAATGATGATTATGTAACATTTTCGTTTGATTTGGTGGAAGCGGGAAGTGCAATACCTGCAGACCCTGTGGGAGTGCCCGCTGTTTTATATGATATTATTTTGGAGCTGAGAGATATTGATACCTCATATGGTTGGGATTTTACTGAAATGGTTGGGTTTAACCCCTCTACAGTAACATCAACCGTAACCCCATACTTAAATGCTACAACAAATTTAGAGCAAGCAGGATTTATCAACGGACCAGACCCAGTGGGTTATACTTTATATAGATTAGATCCTACCCTTGTTGCTCCAAATACAGATTGGGTATACGAACCAGATGATGGAGGGACGCATGGTGATGATCCAGATTTCTATTTAAATATGGAGTTTGATAAGTTTTCTCATGTTGATTTATTGTTTGGAGCTACGGGTTCTGATGATGACACTTGGATAAGGTTAACAAATTTTGGGGTAAGTTCTAAATGTGATTTTGATGATGATCTTGTTTCAGATACGGTAGATATTGATAGTGATAATGATGGTATCCCTGATAATGTTGAAGCACAACCTACCATAGGATATATCCCTCCTAGTAATGTTAGTGGTAGTATTACAGATGCTAACAGTAATGGATTGGATGATGTTTATGAATCAGCTATGGGAGGAACCGATTTAAATCAAATAGAAGACACAGATGGAGATGGCTTAAAAGATTATTTAGATAGTGATACAGATAACGATGGCACACCGGATATTCAAGAAAATGGACAGGCAAATACCATTAATAATATTGATATTGATAGTGATGGATTAGATGATAATCTGGATGCTGTAACGGGCTTTCTGGATGTTAATGATGAAGTTTCCACTGGTGATATTGCAGACCTTACCTCTTCTTTTGGTGATGTTGATAGCGATGCTACTTTGGGTGGTGATCTGGATTATAGAGATTTATTTGATATCAACCCACCACCAATAGCTTCTATAGATTTTGATGGAGTAGATGATTATTTATCCAGAGCATCTTTTATAGATGGTTTGGATGATGTAACTATCATGGCCTGGATAAAATCTGATTCGGGGAATTCGACCAATATGACTATAGTCGGAGAGGATACGGGTTGTAAGCTATGGTTGCAAAATGGGAATACCCCATCATTTACAACTAAAACCTCAGGGAACTCTGAAGAAACTATAAGTTGCAGTGCTATTAATTTTGATGAATGGCATCACTTAACAGCAACTTATACGAGTTCAACAGGGGTAATGCAACTTTTTGTTGATGGCGAACTATTGACTTCGACAACCGTTGCAAGTACTGGAGCAGCTATTGAGAATACAGATGATTCTAACGGGAATTTTGAAATTGGGAGGTTCTCAAATGAAATAGTAAGCAATAAAGAATATTATAAAGGAGATATTGATGAGGTAAGAGTATTTGATATTGTATTAACGACAGAGCAAATTAAAAAAATGGTATACCAGGAAATAGAAAACAATTCTGGGAATACGATAGGTGCCATTGTAGGAAAAGATATTGAAGATACAGCTACGAGTAGTGCCGTGTCTTGGGCAAATTTGATAGCCTATTACCCCATGACAGATATTAAAAAAGGAACGACCTCTGATTATTCAAGTTATGATAAGGAATTGTATATAAACTATATTACGACCATTCAAGATCAAACGGCTCCAATGCCATATGTTTCTTCAAACAATGGTGATTGGACGACACAATCTACATGGCAACATGGAGATGTTTGGGATATTGAAAATACAGCAACCAATAAAGATTGGAGTATTATCAAAATAGCAAGCGATGTTTCAGCTTGTCATTCCATTAATACAGCCGGTTTAGTAATTGATACGGGATATACTTTTACGGTTCACAGCGAAAACCTTATCGAAAACTCTTGGTATTTAGAGTTAAATGGAACACTTAATTTAGAAGATGATTGCCAGTTAATTCAAACTGTAAACAGTGATCTGGTTACCTCGGTGACAGGTAAGCTTTTAAGGCGCCAAGAAGGAACCTCTAATGTATATAGGTACAACTATTGGTCCTCGCCAGTGGGAACTATGGGTGTTACAGGTTTAACGGATAATAATGCCTCAACAAATAACGCTAATAATACACCATTTAACTTAAATATGATAAAAGATGAATCCGGGGTTAATTTGTCCTTTACCTCTGCCTATGATGAAGCTGGAAAAATTAGTACGTATTGGATCTATACTTACAAAAATGCTTTGACGTATTGGGATTGGGCATTTCATTCACCTAGCGCACCGTTGGAACCGGGAGTTGGTTACACGCAGAAAGGCATAGGGAATGCAGGTATAGAGCAGCAATATATTTTTGAGGGGAAGCCAAATAATGGCACCATACTAATAAACGTTACCGATAAAGGTGGCCCGGGGTCAGTTTCACAAGTATCCAAAACGGAGTATCTATTAGGGAACCCGTACCCATCGGCCTTGGACATCCATAAATTCATTGATGACAATGCAGGGGTAATAGATGGTACGTTACAATTATGGCAACAATGGGCAGGAGATTCGCATCATCTTGATCAGTACAAAGGTGGCTATGCGCAAGTAAATAAACTGGGATCGGTAAGAGCCTATCAATTTGTAGGTTTATATGGAGCACATAACGGTTCCCAGGACGGGACCATAACGCCTTCAAGATACCTTCCGGTTGGTCAGGGGTTTGTTACGGAGATTATAGCAGATGGAGATGTAGAGTTTAATAACAGCCAGCGAATATTTATAAAAGAATCCGATGCAGATGGAACTTATAATAATGGATCGTCCTTCTTTAAATCGAGCAATACAAAATCTAAGAAAAGCAGCAGTGCAAAACAAAGCGATGGAGAAGGTGATAGCAATGGTATGCAGAAAATCCGGTTAGAATTTAATTCGATTGTGGGACCCAAGACCCGAAGAGAATTACTTTTAGGCTTTAGCGAAACCACCACAGATGGTTTTGATTACGGCTATGATGCAGAATGTGACGAGTCCAATAACAACGATTTTAATTTAGGTTTAGAGGGCAAGAATATGAATATGCAAGCCTATAGCCCAATTACAGAAGATAAGGCCATACCGTTAAACTTTAAATCTTCAGGAGATAATACGTTTGAGATTAAGATAACAGAAACGGAGAATTTAGAAGAAGGGCAAGAAGTTTATCTAAGGGACAACCTAACAGGTACTTATTTTGATTTAAGAAGTGGCTCAGCATACGAGTTTCAATCGGAGGCAGGAAAGTTTAATACCAGATTTGAGATGGTTTTCCAAAATGAAGCTAAAACTTTGAGTGCAGAAGAGGCGACATTTACAGAGAATTATATTTATTATCAGAATAAGACCAATACACTGTTTGCTAAAAAGTTGAATAGCCAGGTCAAAAAACTGGCCTTAATCAATATGAGGGGTCAAACCGTTTTAGAAGTTGAAAATGTACCAACAGAAAGTTTAGAGAATGGTTTTAGATTTGATAATATATCAACGGGAGCCTATATAATATGTTTAAGAACGGAAATGAATGAGGTGCTCACCAAAAAGATTGTTTTTAATTAATTTAGTTTTCATAAAAAATAGAAAAAGAGGTCGTCCAGATAATTTTGGACAATCTCTTTTTCTTTTTAAACGTCATTTTTATATCATTTTATTTAATCACTATTTTCTTAGTCGCTTTACCTTTATTAGTTATAACTTCAACATAATAAAGACCAACAGATAAACCTGATGTGTCGATAACTTTTTTTTGAGTAGTCAGTATAAATTGACCTAAATTATTATAGATAGAGATTTTTTCTAATGTCAAGCCCTTAATTAACCCAATGGTAATTTGGTTATTTGCTGGGTTGGGATATAAGCCAAATTGAGACAATACAAAAGAATCGGATGATAATATAGCGCTTAAATTATGAGCTCGAAGATGGTCTGAATCAAAAACAGAATTAGTATTATCAAAGTCCTTAATAGTTTCGATAGGGCCTTCGGGAGGGAGGAAGAGACTAGATCCTGATTGATTCTGAGTTTTTTCACCATCAATGTTAGAGTCTATTTGTTTCCAGGTGTCTACTAATGATTCATACTTATAAACCCGTATATGTTCAGGACTTAGATTTATATCAGAACCATTAAGAGAGGTCCAAATAGCCACCATAGAGCCATCGGAAGAAAGTGATACGCTATCACCTGATCGATCAGCAGTTGCTTCACCATCAATATCATTACCTGCCTGTGTCCAAACCCCAGATGTATTCTTGTATACCTGCACATGGCCAGAATTAATACCATTGCCATCATGGCCTGGAGCACTAATAGCAACCATAGAACCATCGGATGAGAGGGATACACTATAGCCTGATTGATCACTGGCTGTTTCGCCGTCAATATCACTACCTATCTGCGTCCAAACCCCAGAAATATTCTTGTAAACCCGTACATGACCTGAATTATTAGTAGTACCATTAGGATCTTTACCATCATTTAAAGGAGCTCCAATAGCAACTACTGAACCATCAGATGAAAGGGACACACTCCAACCTGATAAATCACTATCAGCTTCGCCATAGATGTCGTTGGCTACTTGTGTCCAACTAGTTGGTGTTTTTTTATAAACCCTTACACGGCCCGAACTAACACCATTTTCATCATTATCTATTGAGCCAACAGCAGCTGTAGTACCATCAGATGAGAGTGAGATACTCCAACTTGATAGATCACTATCAGTTTCGCTATCAATATCATTGCCTATTTGTATTTGACTAATACTAAAAAAGGGTGTCAGAAAAATTAAAAGTAAAAGTTGCTTCATAAATTAACCTCTAGGGAGCTATGTCATAAGGATAGCTGATTACTATAGTTTTTTTGTAAAATTAAAGTGTTCTATAAGGGTTTTAAACACTGTTTATGGCTAAATTTATATCCCTGAAAAAGGGTATGCATATATGTTTTAATCAGAAGAAGCAGATAATTTAAACCTATAATAATTATTGTTTTGTACAAACTCTAATTGAAAAATCATGTCTTTCTTTTTTACAATAAACTAACTTCTTTTTTACCAAAATTCCTTAAATTCGCATCCTTATTAGAATAAAGAGTAAATGAGCACTAAATTTCCTGAATATAAAGGACTTGACTTGCCAAATGTAGCGAATGAGATACTACAATATTGGCAAGAAAATAACATCTTTGAAAAAAGTATTTCTACCCGAGAAGGTAAAGAACCGTATGTATTTTATGAAGGTCCGCCATCGGCAAATGGGCTTCCTGGAGTGCACCATGTTTTAGCACGTGCTATTAAAGATATTTTTCCACGGTATAAAACCATGAAGGGATACCAGGTAAAGCGCAAAGCGGGTTGGGATACTCATGGGTTACCTATTGAATTGGGAGTTGAAAAAGAATTAGGTATTACTAAGGAAGATATAGGTAAAACAATTTCTGTAGAAGACTACAATGCGGCTTGTCGTAAAGCTGTGATGCGTTATACAGATGTTTGGAATGATCTGACAGAAAAGATGGGTTATTGGGTAGATATGGACGATCCGTACATTACCTACGACCCTAAATATATGGAGAGTGTTTGGTGGTTATTAAAGCAAATTTATAATAAAACCTTGCTTTACAAAGGGTATACTATACAGCCATACTCACCTAAAGCAGGAACAGGTTTGAGTTCTCATGAGTTAAATCAACCTGGAACTTATCAGGATGTCACTGATACAACAGTAGTCGCTCAGTTTAAGGCAAATCGGGATTCATTACCTGGGTTTTTACAAAATGAAGGCGATGTTTATTTTATGGCTTGGACTACTACACCGTGGACATTACCAAGTAATACTGCGTTAACAGTTGGCCCAAAAATTGATTATGTTTTAGTTGAGACCTATAATCAATATACGTTCGAACCTATCCTTGTTGTTTTAGCTAAGAAATTAGTTAACTACCAATTTTCCGGAAAGTTCAATCAAGTTGAAGATAAATCGGAATTATTAAACTACAAATCGGGAGATAAGAAAATTCCGTTTTATGTAGTTAAAGAATTTGTAGGGAAGGATTTAGTAGGGGTTACATATGAACAATTATTGCCTTATGCATTGCCAAACGATCATCCAGAAAATGCCTTTAGAATAATTTCTGGAGATTTTGTAACTACAGAAGATGGTACAGGAATTGTACACACTGCGCCTACTTTTGGGGCAGATGATGCCTTGGTGGCAAAACAAGCCAAACCAGAAGTGCCCCCAATGTTGGTAAAAGATGAGCATGATAATTTAGTGCCACTTGTAGATTTACAAGGGCGTTTTAGACCAGAAATGGGAGAATATGCCGGGAAGTATGTAAAGAATGAATATTATAATGATGGAGAAGCACCGGAACGTTCTGTTGATGTTGAGATTGCTATTAAGTTAAAAGAAGAAAATAAAGCCTTTAAGGTTGAAAAATATAAGCACAGTTATCCAAACTGTTGGAGAACCGATAAACCAATTCTGTATTATCCATTAGATTCTTGGTTTATTAAAGTCACCGATGTTAAAGATCGTATGCACGAACTGAACAATACTATAAACTGGAAACCAAAAAGTACTGGTGAAGGGCGGTTTGGTAACTGGTTAGCTAATGCAAACGATTGGAACTTATCACGTTCACGATATTGGGGAATTCCCTTGCCAATTTGGAGAACCGAAGATGGTAAAGAAGAAATTTGTATTGGGTCTGTTGAAGAATTAAAATCTGAAATGGCTAAGGCTGTTTCAGCAGGTGTTTTAGCAAAAGATATTTTTGAAGATTTTGAGATTGGAAATAATTCTGAAGAAAACTACGCTAAGATAGATTTACATAAAAATATTGTTGATGACATCGTATTAATTTCTGCTTCAGGTCAAAAAATGTTCCGCGAAAGCGATTTAATTGACGTGTGGTTTGATTCAGGTTCTATGCCTTATGCACAATGGCATTATCCGTTTGAATTGCCTCCTAAATCCTCCAAAGGAGGACTTTCAGCAACTCCTGGATATCAAACAGCCAGAAAATCTTCGTATAAATTGCTTAAAACATTAAAGGAAGAAAGAAAGAAAAATCCAACTCAAGCGGAAATCGTACTTTGGGAATCTTTAAAGGGGAAAAAGCTTGATAATTATAAATTTAGGCGAGAACACATTATAGATGAGTTTATAGTTGATTTTGTTTGTTTGTCACAACGGTTAGTAATTGAAGTCGATGGAGGTTACCATAATAAACCAGAAGTCGTTGAAGCTGATAAATTAAGAACGGAAATTTTAGAAGATTTAGGATATAACGTCATTCGTTTTACAAATGAAGAAGTAATAGGTGATATCGATTCTGTTTTAAACAAAATAAGTAATAAATTAAAAGTCCTTCCTTTAGGGAAGGATTTAGGATGGGCTTTTCCAGCAGATTTTATTGCAGAAGGTGTTGATCAAACAAGAGGGTGGTTCTATACGTTACATGCCATCGGAACGATGGTTTTCGATTCTGTAGCTTACAAAAATGTGGTATCTAATGGATTGGTGTTAGACAAAAACGGACAGAAAATGTCGAAGCGTTTAGGGAATGCAGCCGACCCGTTTGAAACCTTAGGGAATTATGGAGCTGATGCTACGCGTTGGTATATGATTAGTAACGCAAACCCCTGGGACAATTTAAAATTCGATTTAGACGGTATTGAAGAAGTGAAACGTAAGTTCTTTGGGACACTTTATAACACGTATTCGTTCTTTACTTTATACACTAATTTGGATAAATTTAGTTATTTAGAAGCAGATATAGCTTTAGAAGAACGCCCCGAAATAGATCGTTGGATTTTGTCTGAATTGCATACATTAATAAAGAAAGTAGATGCTTTTTATGCAGATTATGAACCTACAAAAGCAGCACGTGTTATTTCAGATTTCACACAAGATTATTTAAGTAACTGGTTTGTTCGTTTAAGTAGGAGACGTTTTTGGAAAGGCGACTATGAACAAGATAAAATTTCGGCATACCAAACACTTTATACCTGTATGGTTACTATTGCTAAGTTAGGAGCTCCAATTGCACCGTTTTTTATGGATAGATTGTATTTGGATTTAAATTCGGTCACCCGGAAGGAAACATTTGAAAGTGTACATTTAGCAAACTTTCCAGTTTATAATGAAGCTTATGTCGATAAAAGTTTAGAGCGAAAAATGGAAAGTGCTCAAACAATATCATCATTAGTTTTGTCGTTAAGAGCAAAGGAAAAGATTAAAGTGCGTCAGCCACTTCAAAAAATAATGATTCCTGTTGATAGTGATCAACAAAAAGAAGAGATATTAGCTGTTTCAGAGTTAATAAAACATGAAGTTAATGTTAAAAGTGTTGAGCTTTTAGAGGAAGCTTCAGATATTTTAGTAAAGCAGATAAAGCCCAATTTTAAAGCGCTTGGACCTCGTTTTGGTAAGGAAATGAAATTAATTGCCAACACGATTAAAGCCTTTAATTCTGACGATATTAAAAAAATTGAACAAAATGGTGTTTTAGATGTTGAAATTAATGGAAAAAATATTACTTTAGAGCTTGAAGATGTAGAGATTACATCTCAAGATATTGAAGGTTGGTTGGTTGCAAACGAAGGATCGTTAACAGTGGCTCTTGATGTTACAATATCTGATGATTTACGAAAAGAAGGTATTGCGAGAGAACTTATTAATCGCATACAAAATCTACGTAAAGATTCAGGGTTTGAAGTGACAGATAGAATTGATGTAACGCTTCAAAAAGATGATCATGTTATAAATGCTGTTAATGCAAACATGACTTATATAAAAACAGAAACCTTAACCAGTGAACTTGAAATTATTGATAAATTAGATAATGGTATAGAAATTACTTTTGATGATGTAAATACCAAATTATTTATACAAAAACATTAAAATTATGAGTACAGATGCAAACATAAGATATTCTGATAAAGATTTAGCTGAATTTAAGGAGCTAATTACTGAGAAAATAGAGAAAGCGCAACATGATTTAGAGCTTATAAAAAGTGCGTATATGAACGACCATAATAATGGGACTGAAGATACATCGCCTACGTTTAAAGCGTTTGACGAAGGGAGCGCTGTTATGAGCAAGGAATCTAATTCTCAATTGGCAATTAGGCAAGAAAAATTTATTCGTGATCTTAAAAATGCGTTGATTAGAATTGAAAATAAAACATATGGTATTTGCCGTGTAACAAAAAAGCTGATTAATAAAGAACGTTTAAAATTAGTACCTCACGCTACTTTGAGTATTGAAGCTAAAAACATGCAATAATTATAATTATATATTCGCAACGTCTCGATTTAAAGTGAGACGTTTTTTTTGTTTAAATTATGTCCCTGAAAAAATCTATTATCCTTATCGTTCTTATTTTACTTATTGATCAAATAAGTAAAATATATATAAAGACACATTTTAAACTTCAGGACAGTGTTGAAGTGTTTGGTTGGTTTAAAATATTTTTTATCGAAAATAATGGTATGGCCTGGGGCACAAAAATTAGCGATTTCACATCATTTATATCAGATAGAACAGCAAAAGTGATACTAACGCTATTTAGAGTTGTCGCTATTTTTGGTATTGGCTATTGGTTGTATAATGCAACAAAAAATAAAAACTCTAAAGTATTGATATTAGCTATTGCCTTAATATTTGCTGGCGCTTTAGGAAATATAATAGATTCTGTTTTCTATGGTATTTTGTTTGACAGTAGTCGTAATCAAGTAGCCACATTTTTACCAGAAGCAGGAGGTTATGATGGTTTGCTTCATGGTAAGGTTGTAGATATGTTGCATTTACCTTTGTACAATGATTATTTACCTGATTGGATACCATTCTATGGAGGCGAATTTTTCACATTTTTTGAACCTGTTTTTAATGTTGCTGATGTCGCAATAAGTGTAGGTTTTATAATGCTTATTGTTTTTAATAAGAAAGCATTTCCAAAGACAAAGGATGAGGTAGATAGCTAAGGTGACTTATCAATTTTAAATAATTAAAACGTGTAGATCGTCTCAGGTGTCACACAATAATCTAACTTTATATCGCTTTCATAAACATCGGTAATTGTGTCTTCTGTTTCAAAAAAAGACAAGCCAATTTTAATGGTTTCTGGTTTACAATTAGCTAAGAAACGATCGTAAAACCCTTTACCATAACCAACCCTGTTCCCCGCTTTATCAAACCCTAGAAGCGGAATAAAAATAACATCCATTTTATCATTCGAAATGGCGATACCATCAACAGGTTCAGGAATGTTATACTTGTTTTTCTTAATTCTTGTGTTATCGGTTAAAAGAAAGTGAGTCATAAGTCCCGTTTTAAAATCACTTTTAGAAATAACAATATTTTTGTCCTTTCCTGATAAAATATTAAGAATATAATCTGTACTGACTTCTCTTTGTTCTTCAATAGATAAAAACAAATGATAAAAGGAATGTTCCCAAATAGGCAGTTCTAAAACTTGGTTGGCTATACTTAAACTTAGCTCATCGATTTGCTCCAGAGATAAATGTTTTCGAAGGGTTTTATACTTTTGACGTAATTCCTTTTTAATCATAATTGGTGTTAGTTACTTAAATTCTGTTGAAATATGAAAAAGTGCATCACCTTGATAAACAATAGGAGCTTCGTTTACATTTATTATATATCCAGAATTGTCTGCTTTTACAAAGTAATTAAACTTGCCATAAGGGTCTGTGATATTACCTAAAATATCACCTTTTTGTACTTTAGAACTTATTTTTGCAGATGCTTGAAACATGCCTGAATATTTAGCACGTTTCCATTTGCTTTCATTTATAAGAATGCAATCTTTTTTAGGAGTTGAGACTTTGAATTTAGAACTCAACATATCTAAATGATTTAAGACACGTTTAGCGCCATTTACCCCAGAATTAGTTATTAAATCATCTATGTGAAAAGACTTCCCGCCTTCAAAAAGAAGCAGGGACTTTCCTAATTTAGAACAAGTGTGCCTAAAAGATTTAGTTAAATGTTTGGAATATAATACAAATGGAGCACCAAAGGTTTTAGCTAGTTTATTAAGTTGCTTTTCCCCTTCAACAATACGAATTTGTGGCGCATTAAACCTACCAGAGCCACCTGTGTGAAAATCCATAATATAATCTACATGCGGTACAATATCGTGTGTAAGTTTATGCGCGACTCTACTTGCTAAAGAACCGTTTGAACTTCCTGGGAATACACGATTTAAATCGCGTCCATCAGGAAATTCACGTTTTAAATTTATAAAACCAAAAACATTAATCACAGGAATACAAATAGTAGTGCCGCATTTTGGTTTGTTAATCCCTTTTGCAATGAGTTGTCTAACAATTTCAACTCCATTAACTTCGTCGCCATGTATACCAGCAGTAAACAATACTGTAGGGCCAGGTTTTTTAGAGCGTTCAATAATTACTGGAACATTTACAGGAGTAGATGTATGTAAATTGGCAACATCAAAGTTAGCTTCTTTACTTTCTCCGGGTTTAATAGATACACCAAGAATGGTTAATATGTCGTTTTTAGTATTGTCCATTATTTTGTTTAACTGTGCCTATTTCTTTCAATGTAAGTAATAATGCTTTTAGCAATGTTTTTGCCTGTACCAGTTTCAATACCTTCTAAGCCGGGAGTTGAGTTTACTTCTAAAAGTAAAGGGCCTCTTGTAGATTGTAACATATCTACACCACAAACAGGAAGTTTTAAGGCTCTCGATGCTTTCATAGCAACTTTTAATTCGGCTTCATTAAGTTTTATAACTTCAGCAGAGCCGCCTCTATGTAAGTTGGAACGAAATTCACCTTCTTTACCTTGTCTTTTTATAGCGCCAATGACTTGTCCGTCTACAACTAAAGCTCTTAAATCGGAACCTTTGGCTTCCGAAATATATTCTTGTACCAGAGCTCTTGCCTGCAATCCGTTAAAAGCCTCTAAAACAGATTCGGCAGCATTTTTGGTTTCAGCTAATACGACGCCTAGTCCCTGAGTTCCTTCGAGAAGTTTGATAATAACAGGAGTGCCTCCCACATGGTCAATGACTTTCTCAACATCTCTAGAGTAATTGGTAAATACTGTTTTTGGCATACCAATACCGGCTTTAGAAAGCCTTTGAAAACTTCTTAGTTTGTCTCTCGACCTTATAATAGCGTCTGATGTGACCGAAGTAAATACATTCATCATTTCAAACTGTCTAACAACAGCACAACCAAAAAAGGTTGCAGAAGCTCCAATTCGAGGAATAATGGCATCTACATAATCCAGATAACGATCTTTATAATAAATGGTTGGCTTCTCTTTTTCAATAATAAGATCACATTTTAAAGGATCTATAACCTCCATAGCATGTCCCCGTTTTTCACCTTCTGTAACAAGGCGATCGGTAGAAAACAAATTAGGATTTCGTGATAGAATAACTATATTCATTAAATATGGCTTAATCTAAAAATTCTCCGACCCTTGGGTCGGGGTTTCCTATTCACCTCTCCTTTGGAGAGATCAGAATTGCCTTTTTATCAATTCTGGGTGAGGTAAAATACAAAATTTCGATTTTTGGCCTCTAGGTCAAAAATCGAAATTTTTTATCCCAATATCGCAATATACTAAAAAAGACAAACGAATTTTCACATTATCTAGAATTTAATATACCTTTGAGTTAATGGATGTACCTGCGTTAGAAATACAATTAAAAACCTTGCCAAATGCCCCGGGCGTATACCAATATTTTGACGCTAACGATACCATTTTATATGTTGGTAAAGCTAAAAACTTAAAGAAGCGTGTTAGCTCTTATTTTACAAAGACTCATGATAATGGTAAAACCAGAGTGCTTGTAAAAAAAATAGCAAGTATAAAACATATTGTAGTAGAAACGGAAACGGATGCTTTGTTGTTAGAAAACAATCTGATTAAGAAACACATGCCCCGTTATAATGTTATGCTGAAAGACGATAAATCCTATCCTTGGATTTGTATAAAGAAAGAACGTTTTCCAAGAGTGTTCTCAACACGTCGGGTCTTTAAAGACGGGAGTGAGTATTTTGGACCTTATACTAGTATGAAAACGGTTTCAACTTTATTAGATTTAATAAAAGGCTTATATCATTTAAGAACATGTAATTATCATTTATCTCAAGAAAAAATAGAAGCAGGTAAATACAAAGTATGTTTAGAATATCATTTAGGAAACTGTAAAGGTGCTTGCGAAGGGTTAGAGACCGAACAAGAATATCATAATAATATAAAGGCTATTAAAGAAATTTTAAAAGGAAATTTTAAAGATTCACTGATGCAATTTAAAATGCAAATGAAACAGTTTGCGGAAGCCATGCAGTTTGAAGAAGCTCAAAAAATAAAGGAAAAAGTAGAAATATTAGAAAATTATCAGGCAAAATCTACTATTGTAAATCCAAAAATCAGCAATGTTGATGTGTTTTCTATAATGAGTGACGAAAGTTATGGTTACGTTAACTTTTTACAACTTTCATATGGATCTATTATCCGATCACATACCTTAGAGGTGAAAAAGAAGTTAGATGAAACAGATTTACAACTTTTAGAATTGGCCATTATTGAAATTAGGCAGCGTTTCAATTCTAATTCAAAAGAAATTTATGTGCCTTTTAAAGTTGATTTGGGTGATGATGTTAAAGTAACCGTGCCAAAGTTAGGAGACAAAAAACATATTTTAGATTTATCTCTTCGTAACGCTAAATATTATAGAATGGAGCGTTTTAAGCAAGATAAAATTGTAGATCCAGATAGACATGCCAATAGAATTATGGCGCAGATGAAAGCAGATTTAAGACTTTCTGGAGAACCAAGACATATTGAATGTTTCGATAATTCAAACATTCAGGGAACCAACCCAGTAGCTGCATGTGTGGTTTTTAAAAATGGGAAGCCTAGTAAAAAAGATTATCGTCATTTTAATATTAAAACGGTCGTTGGACCAGATGATTTTGCATCTATGGAAGAAGTGGTGTACAGACGTTATAAACGCTTGGTTGAAGAGAAACAGCCGTTACCGCAGCTTATTATTATTGATGGAGGTAAAGGGCAGCTATCTTCAGCATTAAAAAGTTTGGACGCTTTAAATTTAAGAGGTAAAATAGCCATTATAGGCATTGCAAAACGTTTAGAAGAATTGTTTTATCCAGATGACCCTATTCCATTATATTTGGATAAGAAAAGTGAAACTTTAAAAATCATACAACAATTGCGTAACGAAGCACATCGTTTTGGGATTGAACACCATAGAAATAAACGTAGCAAAAGTGCGTTAAATACAGAATTGGAAACTATTTCTGGCATCGGCGATAAAACAGTTGTAGAATTGTTAAAACATTTTAAATCTGTTAAACGAGTAGCGAATGCAAAGTTAGATGAGTTAGAAGATGTAGTAGGCTTGTCAAGAGCAGAAAAAATATATAATTATTACCATAATAAATGAAGTACGTTTTAGTGTTCATATTGGTTTTTGTTTGTTTTGAGGGATTTGCTCAAGAAATAGAAAGCGATAATGATAAAATTGGTTTAGTACTAAGTGGTGGTGGTGCAAAAGGTTTAGCACATATTGGAGTCCTTAAAGTCATTGATAGTTTAGGCGTAAAAGTTGATTATGTGGCTGGAACAAGTATGGGGGCTATTATTGGTGCATTGTATGCATCGGGATATTCAGGCAATCAACTTGATTCAATTTTTAAAAAAATCAATTTTGATAATATTATAAATGATAATTTGCCCAGAGCATCCAAAGCATTTTACGAACGGGATAATGATGAAAAATATGCTATAAAACTTCCTTTTAATGATTTTAAAATTTCGTTACCGTCAGCCCTTTCCAGAGGTCAAAATACATATAGTCTCCTTTCAAGATTAACGCTGCATGTTAATGAAATAAATAACTTTAACGAGTTGCCTATTCCGTTTTTTTGCATAGCTACAAATATTGAAACAGGACAAGCCGTTGTTCTAGATAGAGGGAACTTAGTCCAATCTGTTATGGCTAGCGGTGCCTTACCTTCAATATTTCAACCAGTAGTTATTAATGATCAAATTTTAACGGATGGAGGTGTCGTAAATAATTACCCCATTGAAGAATTGAGAGCTAAAGGAATGGATGTTATTATTGGGGTTGATGTTCAAGACGACTTGGTTAACCGCGAAAAATTAATTTCTGCACCAGAGGTTTTACTCCAAATTAATAATTTTAGGACTATTAAAGCCATGAAATTAAAGGCTCCTAAAACAGATATTTATATTAAACCAGACATTAAAGAATTTAATGTAGTGTCCTTTAGTGAGGGAATTAAAATTATTGAAATCGGTAGGCAAGCCGGCATAAGTAAAGCAGAAGCTTTACAAGCTTTAATTAAAAAGGATGAAAAAATCAAGCCAAAAATAAAGATACAGCCACAAGACAATATTATAATTAACTCACTATCTCTTGCAGGAGAAAACAGTTATACACGAGCTTATATTTTAGGCAAGTTAAAGTTGAAGCTTAATAAAAAAGTAAGCTATGAAAACTTTAATAAAGGTGTAAATAATTTAGTAGCGACAAATAATTTTGACTCGTTCCAGTATGAATTTAAAAAAACGAAAGGAAAAGAGGGGTACGATTTATTTGCAACATTAGTAGAAACTAAAAACACGACTTTTTTAAAAGCAGGTGTCCATTTTGATGATTTATATAAAAGTGCCTTGTTAGTTAATTTAACTAAAAAACACTTATTGTTTGATAATGATGTGGCGTCATTAGACATTATTTTAGGGGATAATGTTAGATATAATTTTGAGTATTTAATTGATAAAGGTTTCTATTGGAGTATCGGATTTAAATCCAGATATCAACAATTTCATAAAAACATAAGTGCACAATTATTACTTTCAGATGATCAAATTATAGGAACAGGATTAAATAAAATTGATGCTAAGCTACAAGATCAAACGAATCAATTCTATGTACAAACATTATTTAGAAACGATTTTTCCCTTGGTTTGGGAGCAGAACATAAACGTTTGGAAGTGAAATCTCAAACAATTGCGACAAGCAACCCAGAAGAAGAGTTTTTATTTGAGAATACCGATTATCTTAGTGTTTTTGGGAATTTAAAGTTAGATACTTATGACAATAAGTATTTTCCAAGAAAAGGATTTTATTTTAATGGCGATATACACCTATATCTATATGCGTCAAGATTCAATGCCGATTTTGAAAGATTTTCAATAGCCAGAGCAGATATTGGTTATGCTTTTAGTGTTTCAGATAAGTTAGCATTCAATTTACAATCGCATGGCGGGTTTAAATTGGGTGATAAATCTACCCAAGCATTAGATTTTGCACTTGGTGGTTATGGTAATAATTTAATAAATAATTTTGTTCCATTTTTAGGATACGATTTTATTTCACTTACGGGGAATAGCTATGTAAAGGGATCAGCTAGTGTTGATTATGAAATTTTTAAAAATCACCATATTAGTTTAGAAGGAAACTGGGCGAATGTAGCTGATGATATATTTGAAACTGGTGAATGGTTTACATTTTCAGATTATAATGGCTATGCACTAGGCTATGCCATAGATACTTTTGTCGGTCCTATTCAGGGAAAATTTAGTTATTCTCCCGAACAGAAAAAAAGTATCTGGTTTTTCAATATAGGTTTTTGGTTTTAAAATAATGTTATTCCATTAATCTTTAGTCAAACATTAATAACTCAAATGAGCCAAAAGCAATATTTGTAAGCGCTTCAGTTTGTCAGTTAGTTACAATCATGTCTATGTTCTTGGTTCTAATAGCGAAGCGGTCTTACATCTTAAGTCACGCAATAATAGTTCTAAAAACTTAAGGTTCTGTTTTCTTTTCACAAAGTCACAAATTTTTACGATATTTGTATAGTTATGCAAATTTTTTGGCAAGAACTTTTAGTATTCCTACACTATCTCATCAAGAGAAATCCTGAGTGAGCAGGTTTTATTGTATCTTTAAATATACCATTTTGAAGTTTAGGTTTTTAGACCTGTAACTTCGTCATTTTTTAATCTTTAATTTTAGAAACAATGCCTTTTTACCATAAATTAGGAAATATTCCGCATAAACGTCATATTCAATTTAGAAAACCAGATGGAAGTTTGTATTACGAGCAGTTATTTGGCACTATTGGGTTTGATGGGATGTCCACCAATAGTTATCACGAGCAGCGCCCCACACAAGTAAAAGAAATAAAGAAGCAGTATAGCGTAGCTCCAAAAATTGCTTTAAAAAATAATATCAAATCGTATCGCTTAAAAGGTTTTCAAATAAAACCAGAACAAGATTTTTTAGAAAGTAGAAAAACAGTACTTGTAAATAGCGATTGCGCTATAATATTGGCAGCACCAAAACAATCTACAAACGATTATTTTTATAAAAACACAGATGCTGATGAACTTATTTTTATTCATAAAGGCACAGGGAAATTAAGAACCATGTTTGGTAATCTCGATTTTAAATATGGAGATTACCTATTAGTGCCAAGAGGTATTATTTATAAAATAGATTTTGATACGGAAGACAATAGGTTGTTTATTGTGGAGTCTCACAGACCTATATACACACCGAAACGTTATAGAAATTGGTTTGGGCAATTACTAGAGCACTCACCGTTTTGCGAGCGAGATATCCGCAGACCAGAAGCGTTAGAGACCTATAATGAATCTGGAGATTTTTTAATAAAAGTAAAAAAACAAGGAGACATTATAGAAATGGTTTATGCATCACATCCCTTTGATGTGGTTGGATACGATGGCTATAATTACCCTTATGCTTTTTCAATTCACGATTTTGAGCCTATAACTGGGCGTATTCATCAGCCACCACCAGTGCATCAAACTTTCGAAACCGATGCTTTTGTGGTGTGCAGTTTTGTACCGCGCTTGTATGATTACCATCCGGAGTCTATTCCAGCACCCTATAATCATAGTAATATAGATAGCGATGAGGTGTTGTATTATGTAGATGGCGATTTTATGAGTAGAAATGATATTGATGCAGGTCATATATCATTGCATCCGGCAGGAATTCCACATGGTCCGCACCCAGGAGCTGCAGAAAGAAGTATTGGTAAAACAAAAACCGATGAGCTTGCTGTTATGGTAGATACATTTAAACCACTAATGGTTACCGAAGAAGCTATGAAAATAGCCGATGAGGATTATCATAAATCCTGGTTATAGCCCCTAAATCCCCAAAGGGGACTTTTGGCGTTTAAAAATTTTATTCATAGAGTACTCAGAATCCGTCCAGTTTTGAGTCCCTTCCCTTTGGGAAGGTTAGGATGGGCTTTATTATGAAAGACATAAAATCAGTAAACTACGGTTTAGAAAAAATATTTGAAGGAGCACAAGATTTTTTGCCACTTTTAGGAACAGACTATGTAGAATTCTACGTAGGTAATGCAAAGCAATCAGCCCACTTTTACAAAACAGCATTTGGGTTTCAATCTTATGCCTATAAAGGTTTAGAAACCGGATCTAAAGAATCTGTAAGTTATGTACTCAAACAAGATAAAATACGTCTTGTTTTAACGACACCATTAAACAGTACATCACCAATAAACGAACATATTGTAAAACATGGTGATGGTGTAAAGGTTATAGCACTTTGGGTTGAAGATGCTAGAAAAGCATATGAAGAGACTACTAGTCGCGGAGCAAAATCATACATGGAACCCGTTGTAGAGAAAGATGAGCATGGTGAAGTTGTTAGAGCGGGTATATACACGTATGGTGAAACGGTACACATGTTTGTAGAGCGCAAAAATTATAATGGCTCATTTTTGCCAGGTTTTAAAGCATGGAAATCAGATTATAATCCAGAACCTGTCGGACTTAAGTTTATAGATCACATGGTAGGTAATGTAGGTTGGGGAGAAATGAATACTTGGGTAAAATGGTATGAAGATGTTATGGGTTTTGAAAATTTCTTATCCTTTGATGATAAACAAATCCATACCGAATATTCAGCTTTAATGAGTAAAGTGATGAGTAACGGGAACGGACGTATAAAGTTTCCAATAAATGAACCTGCTAAGGGAAAGAAAAAATCACAAATAGAAGAATATTTGGATTTTTATGAAGGACCAGGCGTCCAGCATATAGCCGTTGCTACCGACGATATTATTTCTACAGTTTCTAGTTTAAGAGCTAGAGGCATTGAATTTTTATCCACACCACCAGAAGAATATTATAAAGCAGTACCAGGAAGATTAGAAGAGCATAGTCATGAATTAAGAGAAGATATTGAGACATTAAAAAGCTTAGGAATAATGATTGATGCTGATGAAGAAGGCTACTTACTGCAAATTTTCACCAAACCAGTTGAGGATAGACCGACGTTGTTTTTCGAAATTATTCAGCGTATGGGAGCTCGTGGTTTTGGAGCAGGGAATTTTAAAGCACTTTTTGAATCTATTGAAAGAGAACAGGCTAACAGGGGGACGTTATAAAATATAAGTATGTGAATTTTGATCCGTATTATTCATGGTTTTCGTTATGAAAAGTTAAAATGCCAATAGATTTGGGAAGTACAATAATTTTTAGAGGATAAATTGTCACCCACTTTTAAGGCATAAAAATGAAGAGCATTGTCAAAGATGCTGGCGTTTGGCTTTGGAATACCTGCCTGGCCGGCAGGCAGGGAATAACTGTGAATAATGCAGGTTAAGTAAAAATGCCATCACTACCTGTTGGATTTTTGCTTTTTTGTAACAAAATTAGTGTTAAGGACTTCTAATAATAACAAGGAGTTTAAAGAATTTTTTTATTTTTGGAACAGTAATTGTAATTTCTAAGTGTACAGCAATAAAATATACATTAAGAAGTTACATTATCAAGACCCAGAACAAATGAAAAAAATACTACTTATAATAACTGCAATATTGACCATGCAAATGTCATTTTCTCAACAAGAATCTGCATTTGGAAATGGTGAATGGTTTAAATTTAAAATGAGTTACAGTGGTTTCTTAAAAGCAGGAAACGCAACACTTACTGTAAAAGATTCTAAATTAAATAATAAAGATGTCTATCATGTAGTTGGTAAAGGCTGGACTACAGGTATGATAAAATGGTTTTTTAAGGTAAAAGACAGGTATGAAAGTTACTTTGATAAAAAAACTATTATGCCTTATAAATTTGTTAGAAATATAGATGAAGGCGGGCATACCAAAGATCTTGAAATAGATTTTGATCAGGTAAATAATAAAGCATACGTAAACAATAAAAAGCACAATAAAAAAACAGTTATTGATACCAGACCTAATATCCAAGATATGGTATCGACATTTTATTATTTGCGTAATAATTTAGACACTAAAAAATTAAAGCCAGGGGATGAAGTAAGAATTGATATGTTTTTTGATGAAGAAAATTATGGATTCAAACTACAATATCTTGGAGAAGAAACCATTAATACAGAGTTTGGAGAAATTGAGTCTTTAAAATTCAGACCATATGTTATGGCTGGTCGTGTTTTTAAAGAAGAAGAAAGTTTAACACTATGGGTGTCAAAAGACAAAAATAAAGTACCTTTACGAATTAAAGCAGATTTAGCCGTTGGCTCTCTAAGAGCAGACCTTGAAGCTTTTAAAGGATTAAAACATCCTTTTAGAATCGTTGTTAGATAATTATAGATTTTGAATTCAGAAATAACCGACCAACTAAAAGAAAAATATGAGGCAATAGGTCAAGGGTTAGAAACTCATTTAGAAGGACTACTACATAGTAAACCTATAACCTATTGGGATTATATCCATACAGATGCCTTATTAGGACTACAAATACAGAGAACTACACTACCAGATGAGATGGTATTTATAGGATACCATCAAATTAATGAACTCATTTTTAAAATGATTCTTTGGGAAATTAAACAAGTAGCTGAATGTGAAAAACTAAGTACTGTTTTTTTTGAAGAAAAAATAATGCGTATTAGCCGCTATTTCGATATGCTAACAACTTCATTCAATATTATGAGGGAAGGCATGGATGTAGAGCAGTATAATAAGTTTAGACACACACTTACTCCAGCAAGTGGATTTCAAAGTGCGCAATATCGCCTCATAGAATTTGCTTCAACAGAACTTATAAACTTAATTGATATTAGATTTAGAGCATCCATCGATAGAAATACTCCTTTCGAGCATGCTTTCGAGCATTTATATTGGCAAGCAGCAGGTAAAGACTACAAAACGGGTGAAAAATCCATTCTACTTAAAAATTTTGAAAACCGTTATAAAGAAGAGTTTATTACTTTTATGAAAGTATATAATACGAAAAATTTATGGTCAAGATTTAAAGAATTACCAAAGGAAGATCAAAAAGATAAAGACTTAGTTAAAGCCATGCGTCATTTTGATTATACTGTAAATATAAAATGGGTTATGGCACATTATAATGCTGCTAAACATTATATATTAGGAAAAGATGGAGATGGAGAAGCCACAGGAGGCAGCGATTGGCAAAAATACATGCTTCCAAAATATCAAAAAAGAATATTTTTTCCAGAGTTATGGTCAGAAAAAGAATTAGAAGAATGGGGAACAGATATTTAGCACTATTATTATTAGTAGTATCTTTTATTGCTTGTAAAGATGATCCTAAGCCTGTTTTTTTAGAAGAAGAATTGGCGATAGTAGAAGAAGTTCCTGAAGATATTTATGAATTTGGGTTTAACTTAAACGACTATGTTGTTAAGCGAGATACCATTAAAAGTGGGGATAGCTTTGGGCAAATTTTAGAGCGTAATAAAGTAGGTTACCCTAAAATATTCCATATAGCAGAAAAAGCAAAAGACTCATTCGATATAATAAGAGGTCTTCAAGTAGGAAAACCATATACATTGTTATGTTCTAAAGATTCATTGGAGCTTCCAAAATGTTTTATTTATCAGCCAACTCAGGAAGAATATGTTGTCATCAGCTTTCATGATTCCATTCATGCTTACACGAGTAGGAAACCTATTAAATATGTTGAAAAAGTAGCTACAGGGGTCATTACCAATAATATTTCAGAAACTTTAGAACAGCAAGGGCTAAGCCAGCGGTTAGCATATAAAATGGCAGATGAAATTTATGCTTGGACCATAGATTTTAGACGCCTTCAAAAAGGAGATCGATTCAAAGTCATTTATACAGATAAGTATATTGACGATACGATTTATACAGGAGTTCATAATATAAAAGCAGCATTTTTTGAGCATAATAAAGAGCCTTTCTATGCTTTTGAATTTGAAACAGATTCAATAAAAGGTATTATTGATTATTTTAATGATGAAGCTAAAAATTTACGACGTGCCTTTTTAAAAGCCCCGGTAAAATTTAAACGGATCTCTTCAAGATATAATTTAAGAAGAAGAATTGCGGTTTATGGCTATAAGGTGCGCCCACATAAAGGGACCGACTTTGCTGCTGCTATTGGTACACCAATTATGGCTACCGCTAATGGCACGGTTACTAAGTCAAGTTATACAAGAGGTAATGGCAATTATGTAAAAATAAGACATAATGCCACTTACGAAACCCAATACCTTCACATGAAAAAACGAAACGTAAAAGTTGGTAAATTTGTTAAACAAGGCGATGTTATAGGTTGGGTTGGTATGACAGGAAATACCGGAGGTCCTCATGTTTGCTATCGTTTTTGGAAAAACGGAAGACAGGTAGATCCATTTAAACAAAAACTACCAGAAGCTAAACCGATCTCAGACTCCTTAAAAGTTAAATATTTAGATTTCATAGCACCTATAAAAGTACAGTTAGATAGTATTCCTTTTAGAGACGATATTTTAGAAGAAACATTAGAAAATAAGAATAATCTAATTTCATTTAAAGATTAATTAAAATTAATGGCATTACCAAATATAAACCCTACGACTACAGATTCGTGGAAACGATTACAGGAACATTTTGAAACTGTAAAAGATGTTCATATGAAAGATTTATTTGCTCAAGACAAAGAACGAGCAAATAAGTTCACCATAAAATGGGACGATTTTTACGTAGATTTTTCAAAGAATAGAATCACAGAAGAAACATTTAACTTTTTGCTGGAATTAGCTGATGCCGTTAAATTAAAGGACGCCATTAATAGTCAGTTTTCTGGAGAGGTCATAAATCAAACAGAAGGAAGAGCTGTTTTGCACACGGCATTACGTGCTCCAAAAACTTCAGAATGCCATGTTGATGGTGTTAATGTAATCCCTGAAGTGTATCAGGTAAAACAGAAAATAGAACAATTTACAAATGAAGTTGTAAATGGAGAGAGAAAAGGCTTTACAGGAAAAACGTTTACAGATATTGTAAATATTGGTATTGGAGGATCCGATTTAGGCCCTGCCATGGTGGTAGACTCTTTGCAGTATTATAAAAATCATTTGACGACTCATTTTGTAAGTAACGTAGATGGCGATCATGTAAATGAAGTTATTAAAAAACTAAACCCGGAAACGACACTCTTTGTAGTAGTTTCAAAAACATTTACAACACAAGAAACACTATCTAATGCCAATACCATTAAAGCATGGTTTTTAAAATCGGCTAGTGAAGAAGCTATTGCGAAACATTTTGTGGCAGTATCTACAAATATTCAAAGTGTCAAGTCATTTGGAATAGACGAAAATAATATTTTCCCAATGTGGGATTGGGTTGGTGGTCGTTTTTCATTATGGAGCGCCGTTGGTTTAACCATAAGTTTAGCTGTTGGGTATCATAATTTTGAAAGCTTACTTAATGGTGCTAACAAAATGGACGATCATTTTAAAACGGAAGATTTTAAAACCAACATTCCCGTTGTATTAGCTTTAATAAGTATATGGTATAATAACTTTTTTAAAGCTGAAAGTGAAGCAGTCATCCCATATTCTCAATACTTAAACCAGTTTGCTACGTATTTACAGCAAGGCATTATGGAGAGTAATGGTAAAAGTGTAGACAGAAATGGAAATCCTGTTGACTATGAAACAGGTACTTTAATTTGGGGAGAGCCAGGTACAAATTCGCAACATGCGTTTTTTCAATTAATACATCAGGGAACTAAATTAATTCCGGCAGATTTTATTGGCTTTACTAAATCTTTACATGGTAATCAAGATCATCAAGATAAACTTATTTCCAACTTTTTAGCACAAACGGAAGCGCTTTTAAATGGTAAAACGGAAAAAGAAGTCATTGCTGAAGGAACCTATTCTGATATTATTCCTTTTAAAGTTTTTAAAGGCAATAAACCAACCAATACTATTTTTATAAATAAATTAACGCCTGAAAGTTTAGGAAAACTTATTGCCATGTACGAACATAAAATATTTGTACAAGGTATCATTTGGAATATTTTTAGCTACGATCAATTTGGAGTAGAATTAGGAAAGCAATTAGCTAGCAAAATTTTACAGGAATTTAACAATAGCACTATAAGTGATCATGATTCTTCTACTAGTAATTTATTGAATTATTACAAAAATTTGGTATAGAAAAATACAAAATTCTTAATATAAATAACAAAAAGGCACTGATGTAATAATATCAGTGCCTTTTGTTTTGCTATAAATGTTAAGAAATTTAACACATGCATCACAGTTGTGTTTTAATTATCCGTATTTTTGTACTGACTAATTTCAAATAATTAATTCTTTTTTAAATCATGAAAAAAACTATTCATTTTTTTATGATGACTGTGGCATTTCTATTTTCTACAGTCATTATGGCTCAAAGCACTGTTACGGGAACTGTGACAGATGCCGAACTTAATTCCCCGCTTCCAGGTGCGAATATTGTTGAAAAAGGAACAACCAATGGTGTTTCTTCAGATTTTGATGGTAATTTTATTTTAACAACAGAAGCATCTTCCGGAGAGATTGTTATTTCTTATGTTGGTTACAGTTCTATTACTGTATCATTTAATGGAAATACTAATTTAGGCACTATTAAATTAACGCCAGATAATTCACTTGAGGAAATCGTTATTACTGGTTCTGGTGTTATTGATTTAGCTGAGAACAGAAAAACACCAATTGCAGTATCTACTATTAAATCAAATGAAATTAGAGAACGAGCAGGAAACTGGGATTTACCAGAAGTTCTAAAATCTACACCATCAGTACAAAGTATAAAAGGTGGAGGATTTGGTGATGGTCAAATGTTTTTACGTGGTTTTGACCAAACAAATACAGCATTTATGTTAAACGGACAACCAATTAATAGCCCGGAAGATGGCAGAATGTTCTGGTCCAATTGGTCTGGAGTGTTAGATGTAGCCAACGCAGTGCAGGTGCAGCGTGGTTTAGGGTCATCAAAGTTAGCTATTTCATCTGTCGGTGGAACAGTTAATATTGTAACCAAGACAGTAGATAGACGTGAAGGCGGTTTTTTTCAGCAAATGATTGCAAATGATAATTATACAAAGACTACTGCATATTACTCTACAGGTTTAATGGAAAGTGGATGGGCTTTTTCTGGGATGTTAGGACATTGGCAAGGAGAAGGATATGTTGATAATACCGATGGACAAGGTCAAACATATTTCTTGTCATTTGGTTATAAACCCAATGAAAATAATTTATTCAATTTTTTGCTTACTGGTGCACCCCAATGGCATGCAGCAGCAGGAAGTGGAAGAATAAGCGAGTTTTTAGAAAATGGTAGAAAATTTAATTCCTGGAACTTTGATGGTGTAAGAAGCCCAAACCTTTTGCAAAGTGGAAAATATCCAGGAGGAAGAAATGTATACCATAAGCCTGTAGCTAACTTAAGTTGGGATTTAACAATTAATGAGAATTCATCATTATCAACAATTTTATATGGTTCTTTAGGTCGTGGTACTTTTGCAGCAACAAGAACATCAGGAGGTGTTGCAACTTATGCAAGAGGGTCTAATAATAATCACAATTGGTATGGTTTGGTTACTAATTACAACAACCAATTAAATGAAAATTTAAACTTTAATTTTGGTGCAGATGTGCGTTTATACAACGGAATTCACTTTAGAAGCGTTAACGAATTTTTAACTGTGGATAGTGTAAGTGCATTTAGCAATTACAATGGTGGTGATTATAGTTTAACCAAAGTTTTTGGGGGTATTAACCCTTGGAATGTAACGTTTAATACTAATGATGATCATGGTCAGCGTTTTGGGTATGATTATGAAGAGCAAATAAATTATATTGGTGTTTTTGGCCAATTAGAATATGCAAAAGATAGTTTTACTGCATTTTTTCAAGGTTCAGCTTCAACACAATCTCATGTTAGAACCGAGTTTTTAAATGCTGCAAACGAAGGTCAGTCTGAAGAATCAGAAAAAGTAAATAATCCAGGCTTTAATGTTAAAGCTGGTGGTGCTTATACTATAAATAATAACCATAAGGTGTTTGTAAATGCAGGTTATTATTCTCGTCAACCATTCCATAGTGACTTACTTATAAGTGATAGAAATGGAAATGAGTTAATTAGCCCGGCAGTAGAAAACCAAAAGATAACAGGTTTAGAAGCTGGGTATCAATTTGGAGGAGAGAAGGTTTCTGCTAATTTGAATTTATACTACACCATTTGGGATAATAGAACATTGTTAGATGATAATGGAGAAGATCAAGGAGATCCTGCTTTTAGATTATTTCAAACACAAGGTGTAAAACAAGTACACTCTGGGATTGAATTAGAAGTGTTTACGCGTCCTATGGATAATCTTAAGATAAATGGATTTGTTGCTATAGGTGATTGGAAATTTGATGGAAATGGCATGCAAAGAACTTTTGATGAAACCGGTACTATTACAGATCCAGATGCTGTAATAAATCTTGATGGTGTTAAAGTAGGAGGTGCGGCACAATTTACTGCCGGGGCTTTTGCTTCTTATGAGTTTTTACCGAGATTGAGTGTTGATGGTACTTGGAATCTTAACAATGATTTATATTCTCAAGGGCAAACAACTGTAAGTAGCCCACCAATAGAATTACCAAGTTATGATACGGTTGATGCTGGTTTGTCTTACAAATGGTTTGTAGGAGAAAATGATGAAAACTCGTTACAGTTTAGAGTTAACATTAATAATATTTTTGATGAGGTTTATTTAGAATCTGTAAGTGGCAATACGGTTGCTTCAAACAATCCATCAGAAAACTATAAAGGGGTTAATACTTCAAATAGAGGACGATTTGGTTATGGCAGAACATGGAATTTTAGTATGCGTTTTAATTTCTAAATGAAACAAAATCATATAATTTTAAACCGCTTCAAGTTGAAGCGGTTTTTTTATGCTTTTAATTATTACATTTGTTGTAATAAATTTAAATATTTGACACATGTATGATATTGTAATGATGCTGCATTCTTATTGGGCATATTTAGTACTTTTAGTATTAATCATAGCAACAGTAAACGCTTTAATAAAAACATTTGGAGATAAAGAATACGAAGCCAACGATTTTAGAAAATCACTATTTACTTTAATAGTATCGCATATACAACTATTAATAGGATTGATATTGTACTTCGTGTCTCCCAGATTTGGGTTATGGAGTGAATTAGGAGGGGGTGTCATGGGTAATTCTTTAGCAAGATTGTATCTTGTAGAGCATCCTTTTATAAACATAGTAGCAGTAGCTTTAATAACCATTGGCTATTCCAAGCATAAAAAGAAATTAACCTCCAAAGCTAAATTAAAAACAATAGCTATTTTTTATACCATCGCTTTAGTATTATTCTTATCACGAATTCCTTGGAGCGCTTGGATAGGTTAAAAACAAAAAGCGATACTAATAATTAGTATCGCTTTTTGTTTTAAAGTTATTTTGTCATTCCTGCGAAGGCAGGAATCCACTTTAAAAATTAATAAGTTCAATGCATAAGATTCCTGCCTTCGCAGGAATGACAAAGTGTTATACCATAAATAATCAGAAACTTTTATATAGAACATACTTTTTAATAAGTGCAACTGTTACTTCACTTCCCTAATAACATACACATAAGCAGGTAAGTGATCACTATAACCATTTGTAAAACGACCATTAGAAAAACTTCTGAAAGGATAGCCTTTATAACGACCTTCTTTATGAAATAAGTAACTTTCATCGAAGATGCCGGCTTTATAAAACCGAAAGGAAGCATACTCTTTTTTAAGTAAAGGTTTGGTCATGATAATCTGATCAAACAAACTCCAGGTATCTCGATAAGCTGTAGTGCCTAATCCACTTTTATAAAAACTTTCAAAAGGATTATAAAGTCCTTTTAAACCGGTTTTGTTTTTCTCCTTTTTAGCTTTTAAAATAGCTTTGATGCTTTTGTTTGTAGGGTCATCATTTAAATCGCCCATAATAAAAACTTTTGCATAAGGATTTATTACCTGAAGTGAATCAATTAAGTATTTATTCAATTTAGCAGCTGCCATACGTTTTGGTCTACTCTTGGCTTCGCCACCACGGCGAGATGGCCAGTGATTAATAATAATATGAATCATTTCCCCTTCTAAGTTTCCGCTTACTAATAATTGATCTCTCGTGTAAATTTGTTTCCTATTGGTATCATCATAAATTTTTAGTTTGTGTTTGCTTGTGTATACTGGGATAAATAGCTTTTTCTGATATAATAAACCAACATCAATACCCCGAGCATCGGGAGAATCAAAATGAACAATACCATAATCTGTATCTCTTAATAAAGAATCGTTAACAAGGTCTTCCAACACTTCTCGATTTTCAACTTCAGATACTCCAATAATGACGGGTTTATTATGAGTTGTTTTATAGCCTATATCAGCGATCACTCGAGCCATATTTTGTACCTTCTTTTTATATACTTTGGCACGATTTGTTTTTAATTTCATCATGGGACTAAACTCATCCAATTTATTAGGATCGTTAATAGTATCGAACAGGTTTTCCAAATTGTAAAAAGCTATCGTATGAATTTTAAATAGTTTTTTTTCCTGTGCATGTGTGCTTCCAATACAGAGAACATATAATACGATAAAGCAAAAACTTAAACATTTCATATAGGGAGTTATTAATTTAAATCAAAAGTAGATATTTTCTTTAAATTTAGAGAGGTTAATTCTTACAAATAATATATATTCGCAAACAAATTAAATCAAATAACATTATTTGAGTGAACATACTTTTAATAGAAAAGAACCGAGTCCTATTAAAAAAAGTAGCCATGATGCTACTCATATTGTTTTCAACACGATCTGTGTTTGCACAACAAACGCTTATAAAAGGCAGTGTAAAAGATGCCATGTCATTTCAGCCTATAGAGAATGTCATTATTATTATAGAAGAAACAAAACAACAGACACAAACAGACCCTTTGGGAGAATTTGCATTCTCTGTAAATGTCCCTTTAGGCGAACAGGTTTTAAGAATTTCAAAAGCAGGATATATAAGTAAAAGATATCCCATAGTCGTTAATGAACATCAGATCGTAAACATTACCGATATGACTTTGGAGTTAGATAACTCGTCATCTCAAGATTTATTTACAATAAGCCTTTCTGATGACGAGCTTGATGATGATACTCATGGATTGGGCAATATTTCAGGATTATTACAATCGTCTCCAGATATTTTTCAACGTACAGCAGCCTTTGAGTTTAGTGCTTCCTTTTTTAAGTTGAGAGGTTTAGATTCGGATCAGGGATCGGTTATGATTAATGGTATCGAAATGAATAAAATCTATAATGGACGTCCACAATGGAGCCATTGGGGTGGTTTAAATGATGTGGTGCGTAATCAGGAATTTAACACTGGCTTAACACCTTCTAACTACAATTTTGGAGGACTGTTAGGAACCATAAATATTAATACCAGAGCATCGCAAATGCGATCAGGAAGACGGGTAACTTATTCATCATCTAATAGAAGCTATGCCAATAGATTGATGGCTACCTACACTTCAGGGTTATTAAAAAGTAGTTGGGCTTATACATTGTCTTTAGGAAGGCGTTGGGGAAATGAAGGCTATCAAGATGCAACACTATATAACTCTAATTCAATTTTTACATCCATAGAAAAAGTAATTAATGATAAACATAGCTTAAGTTTCACAGGTATTTATGCACCAAACAGAAGAGGCAAATCGTCTCCAAATACTCAAGAAGTTTATAATTTAAAAGGAATAAAGTATAATGAATATTGGGGTTGGCAAGATGGTAAAAAGCGTAATTCACGTATTAAAGAAGTTGAAGAACCCATAGTTATGATAAACCATTATTGGCATATAAATAGTAAAACAAAATTAAACACTAATGTAGGTTATCAGTTTGGAAAGTTAGGAAACAGTCGTTTGGCATATGGAGGAGCTAATCGCATAATAAATACCGATGGGACTATAGTTTTTGAGAGTGGAGGCAGAAATCCGAGTCCAACCTATTATCAACAACTTCCAAGTTATTTTGAAAGGAATTTTCCAAATGATTTAGAGTTCGCTTATGGTGCACAGCAAACGTTTTTAAATAACGGACAAATTAATTGGCAACAGATGTACGATGCAAATTTAATTAATACATCTCAAGAGAGAATTGCAACGTATATGTTATATGAAGATAGGGTAGATGATAATCAATTAACCGTAAACACTATTTTTAGTAGCGAGTTAAGCGAACATATTTTGTTTAATGCATCTATTAATTATAAAAAGCTGGAATCTAAAAATTATGCTCAAGTTCTAGATCTTCTTGGCGGTTCCGGCTTTTTGAATGTAGATAGCTTTGATGGCGTTCAGTTTGATTTAAAAAAACCGAATACCGTTGTAGGTGTTGGAGACACTTACGGCTATCATTATAATATGTTTGCCAATATTATTTCCGGGTTTGCACAAGCACAGTTTACATATAATACGTTAGATTTTTTTGTATCGGGAAGTATAACCAATACACGATATCAAAGAGAAGGTTTGTTTCAACACGAAACATTTCAAAATAATTCCTTTGGTAAAGGCGAGGCGTTATCCTTTACAGGATTAGGTGTTAAAGCTGGTGGCACTTATAAGATTACAGGTAAACACATAGCAGGCATAAATGCAGGTTATATTATGAAAGCTCCTTCTATTCGTAATAGTTATTCTAATTCCAGAGCGAACCACAACATTGTTCCGAATATTTCCGAAGAAAAAATAATGTCTTTAGATGCGAGTTATATTTTTAGGTCGTCTATTGTTAAAGCAAGACTTACAGGGTTTTATACAAAGCTTAAAGGTACCAATGATATTTCGTTTTTCTTTGCAGATGGTATAGGACATGTGATTGCTGAATCTGGAACACAACAATCAGGCAATGACGACAACGAGTTTATTCAAGAGATCCTACAAGGCATCGATAAAAATTATTTAGGCACAGAACTAGGTATAGAAGCTCAGGTAACACCCACTATTAAATTAAAAGGAGCAGTAGCCTTAGGACAATACACTTATGCTAATAATCCGGACTTATATCTGTCTTCAGACAGGTTTGAGAATGTTTATTTAGGAACCTCTAAACTTAAAAACTATAAGTTAGCTGTTGGCCCGCACCGGGCTTACTCTATGGGGTTTGAATATCGCGACCCGGGCTATTGGTGGTTTGGTGCCACAGCCAATTTTTTCGATAAAACGTATGTCGATATTAGCCCACTAACCAGAACCGATAATTTTTTCACAGATGTTGATGGCTTACCATTTGTTGATTATGATGAAGCTATCACTAAAGAACTGCTAAAACAAGAACCTTTTGATGATTATATGGTTGTAAACCTCGTGGGAGGTAAATCGTGGCGTGTTAATCAGTATTACATTGGTTTTTTTGCAAGTATCAATAATGTTTTAGATGAAATTTTTAAAACTGGCGGTTTTGAACAAGGAAGAAATGCTAATTACAGGCAATTAAGAGACGATAAAGCTTTAAATAAACCTGTTTTTGGATCTAAATATTGGTACGGAAGAGGCGCAACGTATTTTCTAAATGTATATGTTAATTTTTAAAACAGTATAATGAATTATAGAAATAGACTTTTAATTTTAAATATGGTTATACTATTTTTTTCTTGTGTAGATGAAGACCATAGTATTCCAAGTCCTGATGACGTAGAAAATATAGTCGTTCCAGTAAACCAATTAACAACATTTAAAGCTATTTATGAAAGGTATGAACAAGCAAAAAACAAAGGAGAGCTTATAACAGTTATAAACGAAGATTTGTATATTGAAGGTTATGTTATTTCAAGTGACAGAGCGGGTAACTTCTTTGAAGAACTCATTATTCAAAATAAAGTAGATGAAAGTAACCCGGACAATGATCCTAGGCTTGGGATTAAATTAGAAATTAATGTAGGGAGTCTATCAGATAGCTATGAGTTAGGGAGAAAAGTATATGTAAAACTTAAAGGCTTAACCATTGGGGAATCTAATGGCGTTTTAGCCATTGGTCGCGGCGAGGATTCCAGAATAGAGCAAATTCAAGATTTTGAGTACCAAAACATTGTTTTAAGAACCTCAGAGGTGGTTACAATTACGCCTAAAATTAGTTCATTAATTCATTTAACAGAAGCCGATGAAAACACTTTAATTCAATTAGATAACATGCAAGTTAATAGGTTTGATTTGGCATTAACCTATGCGGGTGAATCTACCGATGCTTTTGATGGTTTAAGGATTTTAGAAAACTGTGAGTCCGGAGCTTCTATTTTACTACAAACAAGTACGTTTTCAGATTTTAAATCGTTGCCGGTACCTCAGAATAAAGGAAGTATTCGAGGTGTATTTAGTAGAGATTATAGAGATAATTTTAATGTATTGATAGTCAGTAGTTCGTCTGATATTACTTTTGATTCTGATGAGCGCTGTGACCCCATGGAATTGGATTGCGGATTGGCACCAGCGTTGGGAACAATGAATTTATTTTATGAAGATTTCGAATCGCAAAAAAACAATAAGCTAATAGCAGGAAACGGGTGGACTAACTATATAGAAGCAGGTAGTGAGGGTTGGGAAGCCTATTCTTCAACATCAACGAATGCTTCTTTAGGAAGGTCTGCCAGATTTAAATCTGCAAGTTCTGGTGACGCTAGTAATGTTGGGTGGTTAATAACACCAGCCATCAATCTGGATACTCAAGATGGAGAGACCTTGCGCTTTAAAACCTCTAATAGTTTAGCAGATAGTAGTTATTTAGAAGTGTTGTATGCTTTAGATTGGGATGGTACCGAAGCAAATATAAATTCTGCAAACTGGGGTGTTTTAACTGCAGCTTATATTGTAAAAGATACCGATTCTTTTGTGCCTTGGTTCAATTCTGGAAATGTAGATTTGTCTTGTGTTACCGGTACCATACATATTGCTTTTAAATATACGGGTAGCGGACAAGAAATATTTGATGGTGTTTATGAGCTGGATGCTATTAGTATTGATTATTTACCTTAGAATCTTGGATTCCGTTTTGGAATAATCCATAGAAAAACCAACTTTTTGTCAAAAAAGTCGTCTAATAAGATGGTTTTTTGAATATTATAAATCTGAAGATTTATATTTTATTTTTTTTATAAACTTATATGTGTATATTTATGATATATTTATAAACTTATAAGTTTGTAAATAATGTAAAATCATAGTTATGAGAGATTCAAGACATAAATTAATGATAGAACAATTGGATAATAAACTTCAAGTTTATTATCCGCTATTAAACCTTACCGTTCCTGATAGAGGGTGGCTTCATGTGATACGTAAAGCTTACAAGATGTCCTTACGACAATTTAGTGAACGACTAGGTGTTACCCCCCCAGCGGTAGAAGGTTATGAGAAAAGAGAGAAAGAAGGTAATATTACTTTAAAAAGTTTAGAAGAAGCAGGGAAAGCTTTAAATATGAAATTGGTATATGGATTTGTTCCTATGGGTGGCTCTATTGAAAAAACAATTGAAAATAGAGCCAGAGAATTGGCTTTAGAGATTGTTAGGACTACATCTACTACAATGGCTTTAGAAGACCAAGAAAACACGAATGACCGTCTTAAGAAAGCGGTTGATGATAAAACAAAACAGATTATTGAAGAGATGCCTCGTTATTTATGGGATTAAAAGATATGAAGCCCGTAAAAGGACAAACAGCCTTGAGTGAAGAAGAAATGGAAGGGTTGCTCATTTCAACAATTACTACACAAGAGGAGTTAGATGAGTTTGAGCAACTCAATATTCAAAAAGCTGTGGAATGGTATTTAATTGGTAGAAAATTTAAAGCTGATAAAATTCTAACAGAAGATTTTATTATTGGTGTTCATAAAAGAATGCTTGGCGATGTTTGGTCTTGGGCTGGACAGTTTAGAAATAGTGAGAAAACTATTGGTATTGCATGGCATCAAGTATCAGTAAGACTTCGTCAACTTTTGGATGATTGTAAATTTTGGATTAATAATAAAACATACTCAGATGAAGAAATAACGATACGTTTCAAGCATGAAATGGTTGCTATTCATTTGTTCCCAAATGGTAATGGTAGACATTCACGTTTAATGGCAGATATAGTTATGAAACACATATTTGAAAAACCAAAATTTACTTGGGGTCATAAAGATTTGGCTAATAAAAGCAAAACACGTAAAGATTATATTAAAGCTCTTAA
Organism: Flavivirga spongiicola; assembly: GCF_030540825.1. Classification (NCBI taxonomy): domain Bacteria; kingdom Pseudomonadati; phylum Bacteroidota; class Flavobacteriia; order Flavobacteriales; family Flavobacteriaceae; genus Flavivirga; species Flavivirga spongiicola. The sequence continues at coordinate 1,717,658 of NZ_JAUOEO010000001.1, read as the reverse complement.
GAAGGCTGATAATAGTGATTTCATCGACTTAATAGATTTTGCTCAGTCATAAATTTAAGCTGATTTTGTTCAAAGGATTGTGTCATTCAAAGTATTCCGACAGTTTTCGGAGTCGAAGAACCTCATAATATTAGGATCAAATGAAAACAAAAGATAATTATATTTATGTACTAGTCAATGGAACAAAAAGGAGTTTCAGATTCTTCAGTCCTCTCTCCTTCTGAATGACATTAAATAAATGAAAAAACCTCTGTTTTAAGAGAGAAAACAGAGGTTGAAAATAACCCAATAACCTAATCTAAATTATAAACTTACTCAAATCTAATTTATTATATAGGGTTTTGGTCTATTAACGGGTTTGCATCAATTTCATCTTGAGGTATTGGCCATGTCCATCTATTATCGCCTACAGGAACTTGCATAATTCCGTTGGTATAGGTTGTACTCTGATTTGAACCTGTTCTATCTAACGGAAGATTTAATCGTTTTAAATCATACCATCTAAAACCTTCGCCCCATAATTCAACACGACGTTGCACCATAATTTCATCAATTAAGGCCTGCCCTGTATTGGTTGATAAGGTATATGCGCTATCTCTAGTTATAACCATGTCGTACAAAGCTTGAGCAGCTAGTCCATCTTGGTTGTTTCTAGCTAAAGCTTCTGCTTCAATTAGATACATCTCAGCTGCGCGCATCATCGGTACATCTACACGACTATCTCCATTGCTCACAGCTATAAATTTTTGATTCGTATAAGGAAATCTTTTATGACTTGATAATAATGACACACCATCAGGCAAGTTTAAATGCTGCCCTGTTGGATCCCATAAGGTTTTACGGATATCAGTAGCAGAAATCATATCGTATAGTAAATTATTTATTGACCTAGGGTTTCCACGAATTGCCGATGAGCTAAAATTTCTTGAAATAAAAGCCCCATAATTACCCCAAGCATCATTTCCAGTATTTTGATCTTCTTGTATTTGACTAGCCCACATAAACTCGCTATTGGTTTCAGAAAATATTTGAAATCCTTGTGCATAGGTAGCTGCATCCATTAAAATAAATCCTGCTCGTGCTTCAGCGGCGAATTGTGCTGCTACCGACCAATTACCTTGGGTTAAAGCAACTCTTGCTTTTAAGCCTTTAGCAACATTGGCATTAAAATGTGATTTGTTTTTTCGTGCATACCCATTTAATAAAACTATGGCCTCATCCAGGTCTTTATTAATTTGAGTATAAACCTCTTCAACTGTGTTACGCGCAATAGGATCTATAGAATTATCTAATTTAAGAGGAACTCCTAATTGAGAATTTCCTCCTCCAATTTCATATCTGTTTCCCCATAACCGTACTAAGTGAAAGTGACAAAATGCTCTATATACAAGTGCTTGCCCTTTTACAGCATCTCTGTCTGCTTGCTCTCCTGTTGCATTATCAACACCATTAATTAACACATTGGCATTAGCTACCCATTGGTAAAACATTTTCCAATTTGTGGTGTTATATGCATTGTCTGGTTCAGAATTTGGTCGCCATCTGTAAGAATGTGTCCAATTACTTCTATTAAATACATGATCTTCTCCAGCTTCATCAATATGAATATTAAAAGCTCCAGCACCTCCTCTTCCTTGACTTCCATACTCAGTATATAATGCCCTATGAATCCCATTTAATGCAGTTAAGGCGTTATCTGTAGTTAATACTGCTACTGCAGATGATACTTGATCGGTAGGAACTGTATCTAGGTAATCTTTTTCACAAGCTGTCATGCAAAACAAAACGGCTAAAGCTCCAATAAAAGAAATTATTATTTTTTTCATTTTCAATTTTTTTAAAATTTAACATTTAATCCTAAAGAAACAATTCTTGAAGGTGTATAAACATTGGATGTTGTTCCACTAAAATTCTGTTGTATGTTTAAGCCTTTTCTAGAATTAATAGAAAAGACATTTTCTGCACTTAAATAAAGTTGAGCGGTGTTTATACCTATAGAACTTATAAAGTCTGATGGTAAATTATATGAAAAATTTATACGTTTCATATTTAAGTATGATGCATCAACAAGCCATCTATCAGACGTTGCGTTAAAATTAGTCGTTTGAGAAGCATCTAATCTTGGTACATTTGTGATGTCTCCGGGTTTTTGCCAACGTTTTAAAATATCAACACTTTTGGCCCTCCCATAGTTTCCGGAACCCATAATACTTTGGTAGTTATAATCTATGCTTTCGCCACCAATTTGATAAGTCATCAAGAAACTTAAATTAAAGTTTTTATATCTAAGTGAATTAGATATAGCTCCAATTAAATCTGGAATGGCTGTTCCTGCATAATGAAATTTTGCACTGGCTTGGTTTGTTGTTAGGGTATTTCCATCAATGACTCTTATATCGGAACCATTAGCATCAATTGCATCTTCATTTGCAGTATATAATGCAGCACCATCTGCGGGATCTACACCATACCAATCTTTTAACCAATAGTCATAAATAGAGTGACCTACCATTAATTTTTTAGAGCCATTTATAATTTCTTCTTGTGGCAATTTTGTAAACTCATTTTTAATAGTGGTTGCATTTATACCAAAGTTCCAATTAAAATGGTCACTTTTTATAACATCATAATCTAAACTAATTTCAATGCCTCTATTGAAAAGAGTCCCTATATTCTTTGAAATATCTTCACTTCCACTAGAAAGAGGTAGTGGGACATCAAAAAGCAAATTAGCCGACTCCCGATTATAATATTCAATAATACCATTTAACCTATTCCATAACCCAAATTCTAGTGCAATATCATAACTTTCACTAGACTCCCATTCTAACAAAGGTGCTTCAAGTGTTGCTTGTAAAAATCCAGATTCAGATTGGTTATTAAAATCTAAGTCATATAAGCCTTGATAAGCATACCAACTAATGCCCGAGTTGTTTCCTAATTCACCATACGACCCTCTTAACTTTAAGAGATCTATAGCCGCAATGTTCTCTATAAAGGACTCCCTTTCTAATCGCCATGCTGCCCCCAAAGACCAAAATTCACCCCAACGAACATCCTTAGCAAACTTTGAAGAACCATCTGTTCTATAAGAAGTGCTTAAAAAATATTTACCATCATAATCATAATTAAAGCGCCCAAAATAACTCTCGTCTCTTAATATATCTGTTACAGATGATAAATTTGTAGTCGTAACAAAATTTATCAGCTCCGTATTACCATCAGCAATCAATTGTGATTTTTCGCCAATAAAATTATTTACTTTTAGTTGTAATGACTCATGTGCTGCTAATAATTTAAAATTATGATTGCCAAATGATTTATTATAATTTAAAAGTTGATTAAACCCTAAAGTAGTTCTTCTATTGTAACGTCTGGTAGATTTTCCTCCCGGTGCACCATCACCAATTATTTTATTTTCAAAATCTGTGGTATACCAATGGCGTTGATCTAAACTAACATTTACGGTTAACATTAAATCTTGAGTAAAATTAATATCAAAATATGTTTTTCCGCTTAGGGAAGTAATTTCATCTAAATCCTGATTATAATCTATCTCAGCTAGAATATGCCTTCCTCCATTAGCAGTATTTGGTCGATTATCGTCTAATTCATAAAGACGGTTTCCATTATCATCTAAAATAAAACTGCCATCAGGATTGTGTTTATAAATGGGATAAATAGGTGCTACACTTCTAGCAAAACGCATGGGGTTAACAAATGAGCTGTTTTGTGTACTGCCTGTTTGTGCTTGATTACCTTCAGATGTAGTCGCAGAAAGATTCAATCCTGTTTTTAACCAATTATTAGCTTGATAGTTCGCGTTAATACGTCCTGAGAACCTTTCAAAATTAGATTTTTTGATAAACCCTTCTTCATTTAAGTAACCAAGTGACACATAAAAATCACTAGTATCCGTACCTCCTTGATAGTTTATATCATAATTTTGACGTATCCCTATTCTAGTAACAGCGTCAACCCAATCTAGATCATTATATAACAATCTTGCACTAGGATTAATCTTTCCGTCTGTCCCAACTATTTGATCATCAGGAACATTATAAGGGTTGTTTAATAGTTCTGTAATTATATTAGTAGAAGCAAATGTATTTGCTGCAGTAACATCGGCTGCAGAATCTACACCAGGAATGGCTTCACTATTACGCATAGATTCCCACATAATCTCATAATACGTATTAGAACCTAACCTTTCATACTCATCAATAGAGCGATCAACAATACTAGTAGAGGCATTTAAGGAAAATTGTCCTTTTTTATTCCTTCCTCTTTTAGTTGTGATCATAACAACACCATTGGCAGCTTTATTACCATAAAGCGACGTAGAGGAAGCATCCTTTAAAATAGTAAGACTTTCAATATCTGTTGGATTAATAGAATTTATAGATCCATAAAAAGGAATCCCGTCTACCACATACAATGGGCCACTATCTGCATCAAAAGACCCAAACCCTCTTATACGTATAGATTGCCCTTGACCTGGCTGTCCGCCTGCTGCCGTTACCGAAACTCCAGCTGAAGACCCTTCAATGGCTGCCGATATATTGGCTACTGTTATTTTTGAAAGTGCTTCACTATTAAGTTGTGTGGCAGATCCTGTAAAGTCTGCCTTTTTAGCGGTACCGTATGCCACAACTATAACTTCATCAAGAGACGTATCAGCAACCATTGTTACATTAATTATATCAGAAGTTCCAACTTGTATTTCCTGAGTTGTCATTCCTACAAAGCTAAATATGAGTATGTCTCCAGTATTAACTTCAATAGTATAGTTCCCATCAAAATCTGTTTGCGTACCGGTTTGAGTTCCTTTAATTACGATGCTAGCACCAGGTAAAGGTAACTGCCCATCGGAAACAGTTCCCTTGATAACTCTTTTTTGCACACCTGTATCAACCGGTTCTTCTTTGGTTTTTATGATTATGGTATTATTAGGAGCAATTGAAAAGATAAAATCACCTTTATTAAGGCTTTTTTCTAATAGTTGGTTTGCTTGAATAGTTCCCTTTTTTATAAAAACCTTAGGAAAACTTTTAAACATATCTTCCTGATAAATGAACCTGTAATCAGTTTGTCTTTTTATAATTTTAAAGACGTCGTCAACGGTTAATGAGATATCATTGGTAATCTCGATATTTGTGTTTTGCGAAAAAATATCGACGGAAGTAAACCCAAATGACAATGAGCATAATAAGAATATAAAAGTTCTCATAATGATGGTTAAAATTCTTTTTCTAAATAAGAAAAAGAAAGGAGTTGGTTTAATTTTCATAAATTTACATGTTTTAATTAGTTAATATTAATTATTACAGACTTAAAGGGGGCGAAGTTGGATACCGCTAAATGTCTACCTCGCTCTCTTTTTTTATTTTAAAATTATTTTTTTGTCATTTATTTTGTATGAATTTATAAAGCCTAATTCTTTAATGGTTATTAATATATCTTCTATGTTTTGATTTTTACTAAGTACTCCTATAAACTTAATATCTTCAATTTTTTTGTCAACAAATACAACATCCATATCGTACCATCTTGAGAGTACTTTCATAATGTCTTTTAAAGGTTTGCTTTCAAAACTAAAAACACCATTTACCCAGGAAGTTGCATTATACACATCAATATTTTCTACAATGATATTTTTATTGGATAAACTAATTTGAGACTGTTGATTAGGCTCTAAATAAGCACTTTTAGAACCATTATCTACCGCTACTTTACCTTCAACCAAAGTGGTATAAACAATATGTTCATCCTGATATGATTTAATATTAAATTTAGTTCCCAGCACCTCAAGTTCTTGCATTCTGCTTTTTACTTTAAACAAAGCGCCTTTATGGTGAGTACTTGGAGATACATCAAAATACGCTTCTCCGTATATTAATTCAACCATTCTGGTTTCTCCTTTAACAAAATTTACAGGATACTTAAGTTTAGACTCTGAGTTTAGCCATACTTGTGTACCGTCTGAAAGTTTTACGAAATACTGACCGCCTCTGGGAATGGTTAAATAGTTATACACTATTTTCTGATTAGTAGCTTTAGGTGTATTGTAAATTAATTTTTCTCCATTACTTATTATATTATCAGCAACATAATTTTGACCTTTTTCCAAAGTAATATCGGTCCCATCTTCCAGGGTAAGAGTAGCTTTGTCTGTTCCAGTCTCTATATTGTTCTTTACAATAATAGGTTTATTGGTATCTGTTTTATTATTATTTAATAAGATTGGTAGTGCAATTAATAATGCTATTATAGCAGCGATAGATAAACGCTTAATTAGATTTTGTTTTTTTGATTTATTAATGATCCGCAATCTGTTTTTAACAGATTTTTTTGCTTCTGATAAATCAAAGCTATTTGTATTTAAAGAAGTTATATAATCTGTTCTTACGAAACGATTAAAAATTCTAGCATTATTGGCATTACTTAGCCAAATTTCTAAGGTTTTCAGCTCATCTTCATTAATTTCCCGATTAAGAAATTTAACTATTATTATTTCAATTTTTGCATGCTTCATATCTACTATAACGGATGAATTTTTTATACCCCTCTACTTTTTAAGTGAAAACTTGAGATTTTTTTTTAGTTTTATAGCTTGTAATCAATTCAATTGAAGAATAAAAAGCTTTTCATAACGCGTTTAAAATCTGGAGACTCCTTGGCCTATGAACAGCTAATGGACTCTTTTTACCATAAGTTATGCACATATGCCTTGACTTTAACTAATGATTTTACCAAAGCAGAAGATATTGTTCAAAACGTATTTGTTAAAGTTTGGATTTTAAGAAAGAACCTTAAGACAAATTTAGATTTAAAACCGTATTTATATAGATCTGTGTATAATGAATTTATTGACGAATACAGAAAAAACAGGAAAGCCATTTATTTAGAAAAAAAGCATATCGAAGCTGTTGATTTGGTGGTTGAAAACGAAAAACTGAATATTGATGAGATGATGAAAATTGTAAATAAAGAGATTGATAACCTGCCTCCTAAGTGTAAAAACATTTTTATTTTAAATAAAAAAGAAGGACTTTCTCATGATGAAATATCTGAGTATCTCAACATCTCGGTTAAAACAATAGAAGGGCATATGACTCGGGCATTTAAAATACTGAATGAAAAGCTTAGCGGAAAGTTAAATAAGGTTCTGTTCTTATTATTTAGTTTTAAAGATAAAATTAATAAATCATTAGGTTAGAATAGTTGTTTTCTTTTTTTAAGATACTGATATATAGTAAAAGGAGGCATATTGATTTTGGTTCTATCAATTAACCAAAAGCATAACAAAAATGTTTATTTTATTGTCCACCAATTATTTATTTTAACGTGATCGACATAAGTAATATTATCAATAATTTGAAATATCACATAATCTTTTTATTCCTGATCTGTTCTTTTTTGAGCTTTTCACAAACTGAAAGTTTTCTTATCCAAGTAGGGCAGCAATCTAATAAAACTTATACATATAAAATAGAAGAAACATCTACTACAAATACTTTTAAAAATGTGGATAAGGAAATGAAAAAAATGTTAGATTCTATTGGATTTCCTATAAGATTAAAGGCTAACAAAAAGGAATCCTTTAGAATGAAAGTATTCACTTTTAATGTTGATAATAATAAGGATATACCAGTTGAAATATTATTTGATCAATTTTCTTATAAAGGAAAATATAATAGAGATAAAATAGATGACAGACATGATTTTAATTCTTTGAAAATAATAGGAAGGATTAATACTAAAAAAGAAATTATAATAGGTGATTTTTTTATTGATAATAAAAGAAGCAAAGATGAATCAATAATAAAACCTTATTACAATAATTTTGGAAGTATAGTAATCTTTCCTGATGACTCTTTGCTTATAGGAGATTCTTTTATAGTTGAAAAACCAATGATTAATGAAGAATCATTGGCAGATATTATTGGAAGTACTATAAAAAGTAAACTAACTCTAACACAAGTAAAAAAGGGAACAGCTTATTTTAGTATTGAACAGATTGTTAAATTGGATAAAGAGAATGCGATTAAGGAAATAACAAATTTAAATGTTAAATCTAAAGGTGAATTAGAAGTAGATATTGATGGTAATTATATTAAAAGAGTATTCTTAGAATCTTATGTTAATTATGATAAAATTTTACACGAAGGTAATACTATAAACTTTAAACATAAATCTACTTTAAGGGTAAATATAATAGAGAAATAATTTTTGCTCAGGCTCTTGGGAAGATCATTAATAGTTGTAGATATTGCCAAGTAAAATAGTTGAATTTTAAATATTTACCAGTTTATTGGACACCGCTAATCTTTAGAAATTTCATTGCCCAAATAATCTAGTTCTTTTTCAAGGTAATATAGACCATTTAAATACGATGTATAATAGGTCTCTGCTATGCCATCATTGTTATTTGTTAATTGACCGTTTCTATCATATCTTTTTACACTTTTAATTAGACCAGAGTTTTGAATAGTATATATGTATTGTGCCACCCCACTTTCATCTTCGATTAATTTATTATTGGCGCCAAAAGTTCTAATTTTTATTACCTCTCCTTTTTCATTCCATGTATATTCTTTTTTATGGTAACCTTCAGGACCTATAACGGGCTTATCATTTTTATTAAAATAAGTATCATAAACCACATAACCCAATTCATTTAAGGTTTGACTGTTAGATGATATGCCCTTAATATTATTAGTTTTTTTTCCATTTTTATCAAAATAAGCATATCCTATATATTCCTGCTTTGAGTTATAATAATATCTAATCGACGAAACCCCAAAATCATTTAAAGCTGGTTTATTGCTACTATTAAAAAAAGATTTGGATGTCTTGTTGTTGTATTTATTATAAGTGTATACTGTTTTACAAGCGCCTTTAAGAAGTTTATTATTTGTATTATAGTTTAATACAATAGAATCATTGCCCGAAACAGAAGGGATAAGCTTACGTTTAAAATAGCCATCAAGCATTTCGGGTTCCATATTCTTGTTGAAGTTAGTTCTTTCTATAAGCTGGTTTTTATTATTATACTTATATATGTTATAGGTAACATTTTGATCAGCACTTGCGAGTTCCGACGAACTATTATAATATGTTGTTTTGATCTTATTATTATTTATATCGTAATCCCATTTAACTATTGCTACATCAGCTTGAAACGCTTTAATATTTCCTAATGAATCTAGTGTAGATTCTTGGATTTTATTACCGCGACTATCATATTGATACTGAAATTCTACAATGTCATCTTTGGTTTGAGCATAATTATTATTGGTATCTAAATAAATTAATTTCTTCACCCTATTTTTTTTATCCAGATGCTTTTTAAGAATAGCAACACCAGAATCATCATTGAAAATATCATTATAAACATCTAGATTGTGAACATAAACTAGAGAATCATTAGGGTAGTTGTATTTTGAAGCCCCCCATTTTTCGTCATTAAATGATAGAACATAACCAGGATAATATTTGCCATAAAACAAAGAGCGTCCTTTCTCATCAAATTTTTCAATTACCATATGGTAATCATCTAGACCTAAAACAGGATCATTAGATTTGTTAAATCTTTTAGAGCTGGTACAGTTGTCATATAAGTCATAGGTATAAGAGTAGATAGAAATACCGTCTTTATTTGGAGCAATTTCTGAGTCTTGATTAAGATTGATATTTCTTTTTAAGTTGCCCCTTTCATCATATTCATACTTATTATTATAAGAAGATAGATGCTTCGCAAAATCACCATCCTCATCATACTCTTTGTAACTAATTAATTGATGGTTAGAGTCATATTCTTTAATGACTTTTGACACAAAATCGTTATCATTTTTTGGAGTATTATTTGAGTCAAAAAAATCAATTTTAATTGTTCTACCTAAAGAGTCTAATGTGCTTTTTTTATAATGTATCCCATATTTGTTATTAATACGCTTTAAATCGATATCGTAATAAGAAGTTATGTAGCAGCCTTGAGATTCAATTTTGTTTTCAGTTTGATAAATCTTGTTTACACTAACCCTTTCTTTTTTAGAGTTATAATAATGGCCTACTTTTTTATCTGCTTTGTTGTATCTTTTATAAATGCAATAGAGTAACCCATCATTCAAAGTATTATCAGGATTAAAATATTTAATTTCAATGAGCTCTTTGTTTTTTTTAATCGAAACTATTGCAGTATTAAATACGCCGCCATTTTTTAAAACACCATTCTTAAAAAAAGAAACAATGACTTCGTTCCCTTTTTCAACTATTTTATACGATTCTCCATATTTTATACTTTCCTCATAAATAGGAAACGAGCATAGAATATCATTGTCAAAAGTTCTATAGATTTTTCTAAAGTATTTGCTGTCCCCTTCATCATATTGAAGATAACTAAGTATATCTGGGTTTTTATAATATGCGGTTTGACGCAATAAATCATCAATTTTCATTTCCCAATACCTTTGTTTTTCTGTAATGGCATTATGGTCGGTAATACTATCATATTCTACTTGCATTAATTCGTTTTCCGAATAGTATTTATTATATAAGGAGTTTATTGTTTTATTATTGATTTTATCTTTACCTAGTTTTACAATTTCTTTTCTTAAAAGGCGCGTATGGTACTCTGTAATGTTAAAATGGTATTGTTCATGAATTAGAACCTGATCATCTAACATAGAATCTGCTAACTTTTCCGATTCATCAGGATCCATATAGGCATAGATATTAGAGTCTAGCCAGGAAATATTTTCCGGACAATAAATGCCATAACTTATTGAAGCTACATAATCCTCTTCCTTTTTTTCAACTTTTGTAAAATTATCCCATGTGATATTATTTTCTGACCAAATAATTTTATTTGCTTTGGTGACTGTTTTTCTTTCAGATAACCCTGTGAATAATAAAGCTATAAGCAAAATCCCAGAAATAGAATAGAGTGTTTTTAACTTAAACATCTTTTAAACGGTGATTAAAAATGGATGAATATAGCTTCAAAGAAATATAAGTTAATCCAAAAATGAACAAGATTAGTATTAGCTCGAAAATGATAGTTTCTAAGTCGAAGCTTGCCAGTCTAAAAACGATGTTATAAAGTCTAATGGTTAAATAATAAAAGACTGCAAAAACTAATTGCTGATTAACCAAGCCAGATTTTTCTTCTGGATAAGACTTTTTGTAATAACTAATATAAAGTAAAAAAATAAAGCCTGGAATTGGCATTAAAAAATATGAAAGTGTTAGGTATGTATCATATTCAGGAAATATTAAGTTATTAATGCCCAAAATTAAAGCAAGGAGTAGTGTTACAGTGATAATTTCAATAAATTTTATCCGAGATATTTTTTTAACAACAGGAAATTTAAATGAGCGCTTTTTTTCTAGATATTCTTTAGATTTTGGATTAAGACCATATTTGTTCTCATTATTTTGTCCATCATTAAAAAGCATAAAGAGTATGTAAAATGGGATTACTTGATAGAACCCACTATTTCCCAAATCGTGGCATCTTTTAGAGCCCTGGGCTAATAAAATCCAATATGCAATTAAAACAAATAGAGAAAATATAGAGTCTGAAAAATCTGAAGCCTCAATAAAAGAGGAGAATAATATAAGAGTTGAAATACAAAAAAGATAGGTTAGTCCATATTCAAGCCTTCTTATTCTGCCAGAAAACGAAAAGGGGTTTTTAAACATAAAAAGGCTAAATCTAATTTAGAGACTAAATATAGTAACATTTAAAGAACGTACATATAAATCAGATTAATTATTATAGTTAATTAAAAGTTTGATTTTTTAGATCTATCCAATTATAACATGATATCGTTTTAGCTTCAGAATTAAGAGAAAAACCGATGTAAGATACCCTTTTGCCAGAAAAATGTTAGTTAGAGATATTATTGCTTCATCAAGCAAACAGAGAGATTAAATTTTCTACGCTATAGAAGTTACACGCTTTTATATAAAAGAGCAAAAGGGAATCACTTACATACTAAATTTTATTTGTGCGAGGGTTCATAACGCTCCGTAACCTTATCGTGTTTACTTTTTAAATAATGAAGGCATTCATTTTTTACTGTCTTATAAAAAAATTCTGTTGCATGGTCTTTGTTTTGAAAAATGATTTTATCTTCCCATAATTTAACAAATACTTCCTCAACAAGATCCTTTGAGGTTTCCAGATCGTTGAGGTACTTGTATGCAAACGCACTTAGTTGTGGATATAAATTCTCAAAAAGTTTTTTATAATCCTTTAGTGTAAATTCATTCATGTACTATATCATTTGCTTTAACGCAGCATTCTAGATTCTCAATAATCATATGTGCCGGAATCAATGCTCTGTTGTTAAAGTATATTTCGGGGAATAATGTAAAGAACCCATCAAACTCTTTTCTTGATAAAAGATTCGTTCCCATGTTGTAGCTATCATCGGCATGAATAATCCCAATGACCTTTAATCCCGTTTTACAGTGCTTTTTAACGGTGTCTTTTAGCTCAGATTTATCCAGTAACACCATCAATGTGGCTATAAGGGCATAGTGTGGCAGTATAAAACTATCTGGCAATGTATAGGCTTCTGTTTTTTCCATGGATTAGATTTTACGTTTTTTCCTTATTAGTGAAACTTAAAATTGTAAGTTGAAGCTGTTTCGCCCAGAATGAGACTAATCACGCCAGATGCTGAAACGAATTCAGCACTAGGGTAAACACCCTGTTAAAGCCTGTAATGTATGGAAACAAAAAAGGCGTGGAACTCAACTTATCGAAAAGAGGTACTGGTATACCGTGCAGCGATAAGAGAGCTCACGCCTAGGTCCGTGAGCCAATCTACTTATCATCTCGCTGCAAAAAATTACCAGTTTTCTTTTCGAGACTCAAAGCAATAGCTTCAATATTTTCTATTTGAAGAATTGCAAATTTAATATTTCTATATCAAATGTAGTAAAAATATTAATAGTGGGAAAATATACCCACTATTTTTTATTGAAAACTTATGACATTGCTGTAAAATCAATGTGATGAGTAACGGAATAGACAAAAACGATTTTAAAATCTTATTTGGAAAAAACTTAAAGAAGCTTAGAGAATCTAAGAACTTAAGTTTTAGGCAATTAGCGACCCGTTGCAATATCGATTATAGCGACATCAGTAAAATTGAAAAAGGAAAAAGGAATATTCAATTATCTTCATTACTAGAACTCTCTAAAGGTTTAGAGATCCACCCCAAAGAATTATTAAATTTTGAGCTTGATTCTTAATACGGAATAGTTTAATTGTAGTTGTATCGGTTTTATCTTAGAAATTAAATAACTACATATAAAAAGTCCCACCGAAGCAGGACTAAAGATTTTCATCTACGGCATATAGCCTTATTGTAATAAGATTAAGGATTAGAAAGTTTAATCTTAATACAAAGATACTAAAATAGTTTTCATACACAATATGGTTTTTTGTAAGAAAATCACTCATTATTTTTTTGTACTTTTAGCTTCAAAGAATTCATAAAATTATGGCAAAAGTTTTAGGGCTGGATTTAGGGACTAATAGCATTGGTTGGGCATTAATCGATGATACACAAAATAGAATACTTGGTATTGGAAGCAGGGTTTTTCCAATGGGTGTAGATAATTTGGGAGATGGAGATAATGAAATGTCTAAAAATGCAAGTAGAACAGGGGCAAGAGGTGTGAGAAGACAGTTTTTTAGAAGACGTTTAAGGAAGAAAAAGCTATTAAAAGCACTTTCTAAATACAATATGTGCCCTTTAAATGATTATGATTTTAAGGAATGGAAAAAAACTAAACAATTTCCTGCTAAAAAACTTGCTTCTTGGTTTTCGTTGAATCCTTACGAGTTAAGACAAAAAGCACTGCATGAAAAATTGTCTTTAGAGGAAATAGGTAGAATCTTTTATCATTTAATTCAACGTAGAGGCTTTTTAAGTAATAGTAGAAAAGGAGGTGCAGACGATGGTGCTATTTTTAAGGGAAATGCCAAAGAAGGAAAAATAGGGATTACTAAAACAGTAGAAAGCATTAAAGAAAAAACCCTGGGTTCGTATTTGTTTGAAGTTTATCCAAAAGAGCATCAGCCTTTTCAAGATGGTTTAGAGCGTATAAGAAACAGGTATACAACACGAAAAATGTATATAGATGAATTTGAATTGATTTGGAAGAAACAAGCGCCGTTTCATACTGTTTTAAATAATGAGTTAAAAACACTTTTTGGAGGCAGAAAAATAGATAATTACAAAGAAGACGGTATTTTATTTCATCAACGCCCTTTGCGTTCTCAAAAGCATTTGGTTGGCAATTGTTCTTTTGAGCCGACAAAAACTAAATGCCCTATAAGTGCTGTTGTTTTTGAACAGTTTAGGGTTTGGCAATGGGTAAATACAGTAGAATGCAATGGCTCTAAAATAAATCAGGAAGAAAAAGAGAAAATAGCAGGTTTTTTATATTCTATTGAGAAGCCTGCTTTTAAAAGAATACGAAAACTTATTGATAAAGAAAGTGCAGAATTTAAGTTTAATTTTAAAGATGATGATAAAATAACAGGCACACATACCATCTCTAATTTATCCAATAAAAAATACTTTGGTAAAAAATGGTTCGATTTCACCTCAAAAGAGCAAGACGATATTTGGCATGCATTGTATTTTTTTGATAGTAAATCTAACTTAAAGGAATACGCCATTAAAAATTGGAATTTTACCAATGTACAGGCAGAAGCCATTTCAAAGTTTAATGTTAAAGAAGGGTATGCCAGTTTAAGTAGAAAAGCTATTAGAAATATTTTACCCTTTTTACAGCAAGGCTACACCTATGATGTAGCTGTTGTAATGGGAGGGATAAAAAATACTTTTGGTGATAAATGGCAGCATGATACATTAGAGAAGAATAAAAAACAATTAGAACTAATTGATAATATAAAAGGAATTGTTCGCTCTAAAACTAAGGGCGGTTTTATTGATACTCTTAAAGAGATACTTCGTAAAGATTTTGGGCTTAACGATAGGCAATTAAAAAAAATATATCACCATTCAGCGTCAATAGATACAAGCACATTACTTGATAAGTTACCAGTAGACAAGGAAGCCGATAAAGAAATACAATCTATAAGAAACCCTATTGTAATAACGGCTTTATTTGAGTTACGAAAGTTGGTTAATGAGCTCATTGATGAATACGGACAGATTGACGAAATAAAAGTAGAGATGGCGCGCGACTTAAAATCATCTAAATCTAAACGTAACCAAATTAGAAGAAACCAAAAACGATTAGAGCGTGAAAATGATAGGGTAAAAAGTGAAGTGGAAAAATATGCCCGCATTACACACGAAAATATTTTAAAATTTAAACTTTGGGAAGAATGTAAAAAAACCTGTCCATATACAGGAAAAGCCATATCAATAACAGATTTGTTTTCCGGAGAAGTCCAAATTGAACATATTCACCCATGGAGCCGTTCTTTAAATGATAGTTTTAACAATAAAACACTTTGCTATGCCGATGAAAATAGAAAAAAGGGAAGCAAAACACCCTTTGAATTTTACGGTAATGACGAAGCTAATTGGGCGACCATTAAAGAGCGTGCTTTAAAACTATTTTCCGATACAAAGGAATACCCTAATGCTTATCAAAAATTTAAAAGGTTTGTGCAGCAAAATTTTGATGATGATTTTACCTCGCGGCAGTTAAATGACACCAGATATATTAGTAAAGAAGCTAAAAACTATCTTTCTAAAATATGCAATAAGGTTACGGTTTCGCCAGGACAGGTAACTTCAAATTTACGCCAAAAATGGGGGTTAAACCATATTTTAAATAATGAGAATTCTAAGTCTCGTGAAGACCATCGTCATCATGCTATTGATGCTCTAGTCATGGCTTGTACAAAAGTTTCTTATGTGCAAGAATTGTCTAAATGGAACAGGTATAACAGAAAACCGGAATTAAAAAACTTTCCGCTACCCTGGAATACTTTTAATTATGATGCAGAACAAGCGGTAGAGTGCATTCTTGTATCCCATAAAAGACAAAATAATTTAGTTACTAAAAGAACGCATAGAACTGAGAAAAATGGAAAGACCTATAAAAATGTTGGTATAGCTGCTCGCGGGCAATTACATAAAGAAACTGTTTTTGGTAAAAGGCAGGCGCCACATGCAGAACCAGCATTTCATGTAAGAAAACCAATAGACAATTTAACTACAGAAAAACAATTAGAAAAGGTAGTAGATGAAACCATCAGGCAATTGATATTTAAGCGTATTCACGTTTTAGGAGGGTTTGAAAAAGGAAAAATACCTGCAAATACGTTTTTTATAGTTGATGAGCATGGTATAAAGCAACCACAAGTATTTTTACCAAATAGAAATGGAGACCCGGTACCCGTTTTAAAAGTACGCTTAAAAGAAAATATTGGTGGAGCAGAACAATTAAAAGATAACGTAAATCAATGGGTAAACCCAAGAAATAATCATCATGTTTTAATTTATAAAGATGATAAGGGAAACTTAAAAGAAGAGGTTGTAACTTTCTGGACAGTGGTAGAACGTAAACGTAAAGTGTTTCCAGTATATCAATTACCTGCAAATGGAAAAGAAATCGTGACGACTTTACATATTAACGATATGTTTTTGTTAGGTTTAAACGAAGATGAAATTGATTGGGAAAATCCAAATTATGAAGAACTAAATTCGTTTCTATTTAAAGTCCAAACGTTATCTTCTATTTTTTATGAATTTAGATTGAATAATGATGCTACTCAAAATAAGGACACAAATTCAAAAGTTTTTAGAAGAATTCAAAGTTTTGGAAGAGGAAAGACTGGTTGGTTAACATTTAATCCTATTAAAGTAAAAATTTCAGTTTCTGGTAAAATAGAAAAATTCTAGTTTTAGAAAAGCTCTTTGACATATTAAGGTTGTTAATCTTAAACAACTAAATCACAACGAAAGTAAAATGAGTGAATCATTAGGATTGGTTAACAAACACTACATGTTTATTTTAATATCTCTTTGATTAAGGATTAGAAAACACGATATTTTGAAGCGATTTAGTAAGCTTTCGTTTTATGTTGTGGTTTGATTAAGGATTAGAAAACACGATATTTTAATTTTTGCGACCACAGAGGAACAATCGGTTGTGGTTTGATTAAGGATTAGAAAACACGATATTCTTTATCGGTAGTTTCTTTGGTGAAAACCAGTTGTGGTTTGATTAAGGATTAGAAAACACGATATTAATGGGCATTTGTTTAA
Organism: Flavivirga spongiicola; assembly: GCF_030540825.1. Classification (NCBI taxonomy): domain Bacteria; kingdom Pseudomonadati; phylum Bacteroidota; class Flavobacteriia; order Flavobacteriales; family Flavobacteriaceae; genus Flavivirga; species Flavivirga spongiicola. The sequence goes on along the minus strand of NZ_JAUOEO010000001.1, from coordinate 1,700,382 downwards.
AGACTGCCTATCGGTTGTAGTTTGATTAAGGATTAGAAAACACGATATTATTAGAGCATATAGGACAATTAGACTGGTAGTTGTGGTTTGATTAAGGATTAGAAAACACGATATTCATCTTTTGAAACCATAGCAAATAATTTTAGTTGTGGTTTGATTAAGGATTAGAAAACACGATATTTTGCGATCAACTCACGATGCTTTCCAATATGTTGTGGTTTGATTAAGGATTAGAAAACACGATATTCTCCTGTTATGTCCAATAGGTTTTCCTCCCGTTGTGGTTTGATTAAGGATTAGAAAACACGATATTTCGATAAGGTGCTATTTGGTAGTGTAAACAGTTGTGGTTTGATTAAGGATTAGAAAACACGATATTAAAGCCATCTACCAGACTTGTATCGAGCTTGTTGTGGTTTGATTAAGGATTAGAAAACACGATATTCATTTTCAAAATGCTTATCGTACCGATGACGTTGTGGTTTGATTAAGGATTAGAAAACACGATATTATCACCAGACACTACCCCTGTGGGCTTATCGTTGTGGTTTGATTAAGGATTAGAAAACACGATATTTTTGATATTTGCTAAAATTGATTTCATAATGTTGTGGTTTGATTAAGGATTAGAAAACACGATATTTATTAATTTATCTTTTCAACGTCCTAACGTGTTGTGGTTTGATTAAGGATTAGAAAACACGATATTCCATAACCAGGATATTATAAACCCATCTGGGTTGTGGTTTGATTAAGGATTAGAAAACACGATATTCCTCGGTACGATCAACAAAACGCTCGTTCAGTTGTGGTTTGATTAAGGATTAGAAAACACGATATTAGATTTTAATTATTAACCTTTAAATAAATAGTTGTGGTTTGATTAAGGATTAGAAAACACGATATTTGTTGCCTCAGGCCCATGGAGAAGCGTCCTGTTGTGGTTTGATTAAGGATTAGAAAACACGATATTAGGTTTCCTGATACACGGCTATACCGTCGAGTTGTGGTTTGATTAAGGATTAGAAAACACGATATTAATATCTGACGGAACAGAAACGACTTTGGAGTTGTGGTTTGATTAAGGATTAGAAAACACGATATTATTTCGTTAGATAAGTTGGAGCTAGAACAGGTTGTGGTTTGATTAAGGATTAGAAAACACGATATTCAAAATTCCATACTGCTGCTATTGGTTTGTGTTGTGGTTTGATTAAGGATTAGAAAACACGATATTTCCACAAATATGAGTGACGCTGGCAAGTATTGTTGTGGTTTGATTAAGGATTAGAAAACACGATATTGAGCCAATCGAAACTCTTTTGGCCGAGACAGTTGTGGTTTGATTAAGGATTAGAAAACACGATATTTGCAAAACCTAAATCTGTTGCGGATGATATGTTGTGGTTTGATTAAGGATTAGAAAACACGATATTCAACTTCGCCTACACCATTAACCGCTAATCGTTGTGGTTTGATTAAGGATTAGAAAACACGATATTGCAAGAAGCTAACTCGATCCTATCAAACTGGTTGTGGTTTGATTAAGGATTAGAAAACACGATATTAGTTGGCTTGTTACCTTCTGATTGTCAAATAATTAAACAGAAATATCGTTTTAAAAAATGCTTCTTTTTTGCAGTGATAAGGCAAGATTGGAGCATTTTTTTATTTTAAAAAAGCTCTAATTGGGTTGGAGGAGGTTCTTTAGGGACTTCTAGCTTGCCCCAAAAATTCATAATATTACCAAATTGTTTGTCCGTGATCCTAAGGACACTCACTTTACCTAAAGGAGGAAGTAGCCTTTTAATACGTTTTTCATGTACATCGGCACTTTCACTACTCGCACAATGTCTTATATATACAGAATATTGCATCATGGTAAAACCATCTTTAAGAATGTTCTTCCTAAAACCAGAAGCATTTTTTCTGTCTTTAGCAGTTTCGGTTGGTAAATCAAAAAATACAAATAACCACATAATTCTATAACCATTTAGTTCCATAATTTGGGGTACTTAATTTTCTTTCTTTTCCCGGAATAGCATTGTTGTAAAGAACTTGCTGTTTTTTGTAGAGCCACCATTAACGGGCTTTTTTCATCTTTAAAATAGACCGTTCTTGTTAAGGTTTGAAGAAGGATTGATTTTATTTCTGTATTTAAATCTTCCTCATCATAATGTTGTATTATGGTATAAACGGCCTCGTCTATAATGGGTCTAAAGGGTTCCATAATATCATCTGCTAATGCAAATGCATTGTATTTACTTTTGTGATGAATCCCCAGTGTATTTAATAGACCACTACCAGATAAAGCGCGAGCTGTAGCAGCTCTTAAAATAGCATAGCCATAATTTAAGAAATTGTTAGGGTAGTTGCCAAAGCGCTCTCTTTTAAAATCAATTTCAAAAAAAGATTTCCAATAAAAATTGGCAGCAACAGCTTCCATATTTGTGGTATCCCCACTTAGTACTTTGCTCGCTAAAAACTCAAATTTGTTTTTTGTTCGTGTTATTTTTTTCAGTAAAATACCTTGATTTTTTATTTTTTCAATAATGGTTTGTTGCCATAATTGCTTTTTTAAAGGAAGGCTTGCTTCTACTTGATGTTTAAACATTTCTTGTTGAATATGATGACTGTTTAAATTTAAAAACATACCATTGGGTAAATGTGTTTTATTACAGATAATTACGGATGCATTATTTGCAATAAGTAGATTTAAAGTAGTAATGCTTATATATATCTCTGGATTATCAATGACAATAAAACCAATGTCTTCTATAGGAATGGTTTTGTCTCTTGTTTCAGATTTAATAACTAGTTGTTCGTGCTTTGTGGTGATTGAACATTTATTGGAGAATAATAAGGTCTTTTTAATCATGGTTAATTTGGAATTATTGAGAATAATAATTATCTAATTAGTCTGATTCAAAGAGAGTTAGTAAAGATACTGAAAAAATAACGTCTAATATTTACGGGAATCTATAATTAGGATAATGCTAACGCTCGTTTGTAACGAGTGCTATAAAATCATGTCTCGTTCTAAAAAAGTTTACATTAATCTTAAAATAGATTTACAACTTATTCTTAGTGCTGTTATTGGTTTGACATTGTGAACAAGGAAAATATTGGGCAAAATAGTATAGCATTCAATCCCGAAAGATATTTCTTATATTTGATTCATATATAAAAAATAAACGCAATATTGTGTTTATTCAATAGTTGTAGGTAATTCCAAAAATGAACGAAATAAAATCCGAAAATATAGTTAGAAAGATAAAAAATGAACTTCCTCATCTAGGAAAAATCAATCTGACTTTACAACCGACTGATAAAAATATTTTGGAAGTTGAGGAAAATTACCCTGACAGAAAACCAAGTGGATTTAGCCAAGGACAAGCTGAATCTATCTCTCAAGAAGGATATAATGATTGGAAACAAGGAATTCGCAACGGAATTGAATACGCCTACAACAAACTGACTAACAACAGCGGATTAAAAATAATAATTGAAAGTGCTATTGGTTTGACTACTGATACTAATCCAACAATAATTGGATTTTCTGCTTCAAGAGCAATATTATACAAACTACCAAATTGTGAATCTCAAACTGAACTCGAACTGTTGGAAGAAATGGTTTATTCAAGTTGGGATTACGAGTTTGATGCAATACCCGATTTTATTCATAAAACAATAATTGGGAAAAAACTACCTACAACAAGGTATAAGAAAACATAGGCTTTAAAAATTAATCAAGTAGCCTGTGCTTATTTGCAAGGTCACCAACTATAAAATTTGGCGTTTATGAGAAAAAAGATAAAAACAAAATATTTATATTTGGCTTAGTACCAATCCGAAACGTATTGCCTATCACCTCCCTACGTTTCTTATACGTGACGTTGTATGTCATTAACAAAATCCTGATGAAAAATGAAGATCATTGAAATAAAAAAAGGACACATTCTACAGCACGAAGGAGATTTAAATGGCCAAGTTTATGAAGTTATTTCTGGCTTATTAAGAAGTTATATAATCGACAACAAAGGAAAGGAACATATATTTGTGTTTGCTCCTGAGGGCTGGATTATCGCTGATGCCGTTCAGACAGATGAGCCGTGTGAATTCTTCATTGAGGCACTTGAAAACTCGACCGTCAAGGTAAGGGAAAAAGATTTGAGTCAAATTTCTCCAAATGCATCTGCTATAGCAAAACGTATGTTAGTTCTTCAAAGACGTGTAATTATGTTAATGAGTTATTCTGGGCTGCAACGCTACGAACATTTTATTGAAACTTACCCAAATTTAACACAGCGAGTTCCTCAAAGAATGATCGCATCATATTTAGGAATTACCCCGGAAGCTCTCAGTAAAGCAAAAGGAGATAAGTTGAGAACATCTCACTAATTCCATTTCTTAATATTTATTAATGCACAGGGATTATTCCCAAGATACTTTTGTATCAGTATTAATCATTAAAAATAAATATTATGAAAGCGTATATGTTAGCGTTTGTAAGAGTAAACGATTTGGAAACTTTTAACAGAGAGTATATCGAAAAGGCTGTGCCAATTGTTGAACGTCACGGAGGAATAACAGTTGCGGTTGATGAAAACCCATCCACAATTGAAGGAACTGTTCCTGGAGGACGTGTTGTAATCGTAGAATTTCCTACAAAAGAAGCTGCCGAAGGATTTTACAATGACCCAAATTACCAAGCCATTAAAGCTTGGAGACAAAAGGTTAGCGAGAGCGATTCTATCATTCTTGAAAAAGGTTTTTAATCTGTCTGTCGTTCGTATTAAATAACGGCATACAGCAACATGTATAAGCAATAGCGATTGAGTTTTTAATTCAATCGCTATTGTTTTTTATTTTGTAAATTACTATTCGAAAAGTAGTGCTTAAAAATCCGCTACTATTCTTATACTAGACTGTTGTGCTTTATTAAAGAAAAGACCATGAAAAATTATTACTTACTTTCCATTCTTTTATTAACCATTACAATTAGTGGGTATAGCCAGAATAAATTGACTAAAGAAGAGAGAAGAACTCTTCGTAAAATTGGCTTAATAATTAAATTAACTAACCCCGATGCTGTCCCACCTCGCAATATTGCGGAAAGTACACTTGGAGGAAGGACTTATAACGGTTTAAGTGAAGATGAACATTTTAAAAGATCAGATAAATCATTGCAGATTTTAAATAAAATTGTTGATGATATTGACCCTTATAATTTTAAATCTAGTGAAATAATATTTAGTTCTATAGAATCATTTTCAAGCAATCAAGACCCGATTAAAATAGTCAAACTGGATAATGAATTCCAACTTTTATTGGCAGACCCACCTCATAAAAAGGATAAGACCGATAGAGTAATTCATAACACTACAGATGAAATTAAGTTGAAAATGAAAAACGAAAGAATTGAAACTCAAAAAAAATATGATACAATTTATCAATACCTAAAGAATAATGGTTTTGATGGTTTGTTAACAATAAGCATAAAACATTGGAGCACTTTTGCGGTAAAATTTCAGCTCGGAAATGGGCCTAGATGGACTTCACAAGCTAACACTGGGTATTATGCTCGGATATTCAGCATTGATGATAAATTATTATTTCACAAGAAGTATTTTTCAAAGACAGTTCCAGCATTGAAATACAAAAAAACCTTTAATGATTTCATAAAAGATCATACAGAGAAGGTCTTCAAAGAAATAATGAAATAAAATAGACGAATTAATATAATAACAAAGCATAACATTGGCTATAATCTATTGCAACGTATCATAGCCCCTGCTAACGCTCGTTTGTAACGAGTGCTACAAAATCATGCCTCGTCCTAAAAAAGTTTGCATTAATCCTAAAATAGATTTAGAACTTATTCTTAGTGCTGTTGTTGGTTTGACATTGTGAACAAGGAAAATATTGGGCAAAATAGTATAGCATTCAATCCCGAAAGATATTTCTTATATTTGATTCATGTATAAAGAATAAACGCAACCCTATTGCGTTTACCCATCCGATTTAGGGGAATAAACACAATATTGTGCTTATTCAATAGTTGTGTACAAGCCTCACTTAGAATGAAAATATTAACTGAAGGAAAATATTATGGAATAAAGGATTCAGAAAAATCATTTGGAGGGATCCTGTTATCCCAATACGATTATATAAAAGATAGAACAGATTGGCATTATCACGAGAATCCTTATTTCTGGTTTGTTCTAAATGGAGATATGATGGATTGCAATAAGAAAGTGAAGACCTTATGTCCATCAGGAAGTTTAATGTTTAATAATTGGCAAGAAGTTCATTATGGTTCTAAACATTCTAAAAATGCTAATGGTTTTCATCTAGAATTTCAAAAAAAATGGTTCAATAATAATGGGATAGATTTGGATTTACTTGAAGGTAGCCAATTAATTCAAAATCCTCAAGTACATTTTCTTTTCGCAAAGTTATATTATGAATTTATACACTCAGATCAATACAGTGAGGTCACTGTAGAAGTTCTATTATTACAAATTTGTGAAGCATTAGGGGGGGTAATAGAAATCAATATCAAGAATATTCCAAACTGGATAAATGATCTAAAAGAATTACTACATTTCGATAATTCAAACCTTAGCTTGCAATACCTTTCAGGTCAACTTGGAATACATCCCGTTCATATCTCAAGAGCAGCACCAAAATATCTTTCTACAAGCCTTGGGGAGTATGTAAGGCAACATAAATTAAAAAAAGCTATACCTCTACTACTTGACCCAAATAACTCGCTGACTAAAATTGCATATCAAGCAGGTTTTTCAGACCAAAGTCATTTTAATCGTGTTTTTAAATTCTATTTTAATATGAATCCCAGTTTCTATCGAAAAGGATTAAATAAAAAATAGCAATGTTAATCTGATACAATTTTTAATAATATCGATACGTTACTTTTGAACCCAATTAAAACTTAAATGATGTTTAAAAATTTAACGTTAACGCTTTTGTTATGTTTCTCGTTTTTTACAAGCTGTGCTCAGCAAAATATTATAGATTATATAGGACAATGGGAAGGAAAGACAACTAACAAAGACGCCCTTAATCTAGACATAATCGTTAAAAAACTGAGTGAAGAAGATGCTATTTTCACACTTTCAAATAACAAAGAAATTATAGCGAAAAAGTTCAAATTTGGTAATAGAATCAATCTTGCACTAGATGATAACCTTACTTTTAGTGGAATAGTTAATGATGAGCAATCAGAAATAAATGGTTTTATTAAATCATCGAGGGATTTGTACCCTGCTAAACTCTATAAAAGAGGAGACCGTTTTGAAGGAAAGTGGAATCTATCGGTGATTCATTATCTACAGCCTCAAGCTTTGCGTTTGACCATAAAAGAAGGTGGTGGATCCAATGATGAATATCAAGCTTACCCAATTCTTGGAACCATTTGGTGCAACAATTTCAAGAAAAATAATAATTTTATTTCTTTTATAGATTATAAAACAGGTCTTGAATTTGAAGGGCAATTAAAGCCCTCTGAAATTGCATTAAATATTAGTCTAAGCGGCAATTTTATTACAAAAACATCATTTAAAAAAATCACACAGCATAAAAAGGTTACTTCCGCTTCAGTAAATGAGAATTCTCAAATCAATGACGGTTGGGAATCATCAAAAAAGCAATTATCACTACCAAAAATGGAAGATGACATTCATAGTGATGTTCTAGAAGGAATAGAAGGTGTTCTTGTTGCAAAAAATGGTAAAATCACTTATGAAAACTATTTTGCAGGCTTTAATGCTAACATTCCACATGATATGCGTTCTGCCTCAAAAAGTATCTCATCTGCCATCATCGGTATAGCCATTGATGATAAAATTATAGAGAGTGTGGATCAAAAACTATATGGTTTTATACCTCAAGAGTATCAGTACACAAAAGATTCTTTAAAATCTAAAATAACAATTAAAGACTTACTGACTATGAGTTCTGGATTAGATGTAAATAAAAAGGCATCAGAAGGGTACTACCAAGATGAATCAAATAATTGGTTAAAAACAGTTTTAGAAGCACCCATGGTAAACGAACCAGGAACTTATACCGATTATGGATCTGCTAATCCGTTTTTACTCGGTATTAGTTTAAACGAACGTTTAGATATACCGTTAGAGTTCTATATGAAAGACACGTTTTTCTCACCTCTAGGAATTAAAAATTACATATTGAATACTGACGATACAAAAGCTATACCTTATTTTGGAGGAGGCATCCATTTAACGCCAAGGGATATGCTCAAGTTTGGACAACTTTATCTAAATGGAGGTGTATGGAATGGTAAACGAATTATTTCAGAGAATTGGATTCAAGAATCGTTCAAGAAACATACAAGGTTGCAGGATGTAAAAGATAAGAATGAATATGGTTATCTATGGTGGCATGATACCTATATCATCAATGGAGAATCAATTGCATCTATTGAAGCACGAGGTGCCGGAGGACAATTTATTTTTATAGTGCCAGCGTTGGAATCCGTAGTCGTGATAACAGCAGGAAATTATAGGAATAGGAAAGGTAATCAATCACGGGAAATATTTAAAGAGTTTATACTTCCTGCGCTTTTGAATTAAAAGACTAGTACATAACAAAGTAGCATGTAGTTTATTACTTGATAATCAACTACTTACGAAAATGCTCGCAGATTTTCTTTTCGGCTTGTATTTGTGAAATTTGTTACTTTACCACGTAACAAACCATATACTAAAAAGTTAGGCACAATCCAACAAAACGCCTTGTAACCCCCTGGCTAGCGCTCGTTTGTAACGAGTGCTATAAAATCATGCCTCGTCCTAAAAAAAGTTTACATTAATCCTAAAATAGATTTACAACTTATTCTTAGTACTGTTATTTGGTTAGACATTGTGAACAAGGAAAATATTGGGCAAAACAGTATAGCATTCAATCCCGAAAGATATTTCTTATATTTGATTCATATATAAAAAATAAACGCAACCCTATTGCGTTTATTCAATAGTTGTGCAACATATGAATAAAGGAAAGAGACATATCGAAAAACGTAATCGATTTTCAATGGTTTTTCCAATTTTAACAATTATTGGAATTGGAATTGTGGTCGTGCTTTCATCGTTTTATGAAAAAAGTTGGACTTATAACTGGAACGGAATTAGACAACAAATAAAGGATAGTGTAAAAGTCGCTGAATATGGTGGAATTTCGACTGGAATTGTTGGATATGACGCTCGCAAACCAGCTCAATTTGACAGACGACATTGGATTATGCAAAATGCATCTGAAAGCGAACTTTTAAAACTGACAGTATATCCGAATGGAACTATAAAAACTATTGCCTACGAAGGACTAATTAAAAAGTTGGAATTTGAGAACAAAACCAATTTAATATTAGACGCAATCGCAGATACCGAATATCATATGTACTTACAATCTGGTTGTACTGGAACACCAATGCATATTGGAGAATATCTGGTTGATTTTGTACTACAAATTGATGACAGAAGTCCGCCATTTGCTAGAGAAAAACCAAATTACGGATTAACTAAAAATGACGAGGAAATAATTCTGACTGAATACCGAAAAGTCCCAAGCTTATGGAAAAAATAATACGTTGCACAACAAATAACAAATCATAGCCGCCTATCGGCAGGCTGCGCTTGTTATACGTGACGTTTGGCTCAAGCAATGTGAAAAATGAAGAGAAAGAATATCCCATTAATGCTAGTCGGATTTACGCTAATTTTTATTGCGCTTTTATCTTTTTGGAACATTATTTTTGATTTTCCAGTTATGCAAAAATATAAACAGGGTATTATTTCATATGATGAATTGAAAAAAAATGAAAGCCTGTACCAAAAAGATTTCTACAAATACTTGATTAATTCAAAACGTACTTGGAAATCGGTATTTTTTTTAGTTGGTGGTTTTACTATAGGTTTAATAGGGCAAAAGATATCTTTCAGAGAAATGATTTCATCACTTAAGAAAGATTTATTTACCTTCAGATGGGATAGGGAAGTCAAATCTGTCTTATTGACCTCATTGATTCTTATATCATTGCTAATACCAATCCAACTTTTACTAAGCTTTGTGGCTTCCAATTATGATTGGGATTTCATAAATAAATACGGTTCTTTTACTCTTGTGATAATAGGTCTAATTCCATCTTCTATCGTAGGAATATCATCTGTCATCTATTCTTATCGAAATGAAAAAAAACTTAACTATCAAGAAATAATAAATATAATTATTACTATTATAATGGGAGCAATAGTATTCTATAATGGTAAAGCAATTAGTGACTTTCTGATTCAAACACTAGCCTAAAGGCAATATCATTTTATTTTTATGAACAATATAAAATGCCAGAGCCTAACGATGTGTCCTATGATTAATTACTTCTGAATTTCCTCATCGAAAATTCCTCGAAATTAATTAACTTGTGTATTTCCTAGATAATGATGATAGCTTGATTAAACCATCAAACCCGACAATAGAAACTTTAAGACCTATATAGATGAAATGTTTTCTATATTAAAGGTTGAGCCTACAGGAATAAACATTTCATTAGAAACTTCAATATATTCCTTATCGTATGAGCGTATTTTTTTTTGATTAACAATATATGATTTATGTACTCTTATAAAATTGTTTGGTAACAGGTTCAAACACTTTTTCAAACTTTGATATACCGTAATTTTCTTACTGTTGTCGATATGGTAATTTACATAATTTCCCATTGCTTCAATATAAATTATATCACATGCAGAAATAAGGTATTTTTTACGATTAGATTTTAACTCAATCTTTAAGAATTCTTCCGCATCGTCTTTAGTTTGCTCATCAATAATGTTTTCATATGCTTCTCTTTGAAGAAAATATAAGTTAAGTATATAAATAGTTGCCACAAAAAACACGGTACTATTAATAAGAATAACGGCTCTTACAAGTGAGTTCACACTAAAATTAGCGCTCACTGCTGATTCAGCATCGGGTTTATAAAAGAAGTGGATAAATCCTTGTTGCATAAAACCTAATAGAACGATGGAAAGGATATAAAAAAATAAAAATTGTGAAAAGTTCTTTTTTAGCAGAAACTTAGGTATCAAAAGCCGTATGGTAAAATACACTGCTAATATCCGTATAGGCAACAAAATAAATTCTAAATAAAATGAGTCTTTATAATTATCATCCACTGTCCAAATAAGACTAAACAGCACATAATAAATTACCCAAAACAAAATGTGAACGACTAATTTTTGATTTTTATTGAGTTGCTTAAACATAGGTAAAAAATTACGTCCTGTTCTATACTATTTTCACATAATTTCTGCTGCTAATCAAATAAAAAACAAATTCTCAATGAGAATACAATGTATTATTGATAACAATTTAATTCACATCAAATATAAGACATGAGGTATTCAAATCTATCATTTTTTTTAATCTTAACTGTATCATTTTCAACTTTGGCGCAAGAATTACCTAGACGTGCAAGTTTTGAAGCCAAAATAGGTTGGCCTAACAATAAAGTACCCGGAGCAACTATTAAGGAAGTTACCCCAAATTCGCCTTTAGACAAAGCTGGAATTAAAGTTAACGATGTTATTATTAGTGTTAATGGCAGAAAAGTACTAGATCAAGAAGATTGGAGTGCCATTACCTATGCTATTAGAGCAAATAAACCAACACTTTTTGAACTTAAACGCGGACAGGAATACATTAAAAAAGATGTAAAACTAAACTCGTTACCAAAAGAAAAACATCCAAAAGTTGATACATTTTACGAAACTGTAACGAGTGATTATGGTATTAAGCAACGCGCCATCATTACAAAACCCAAGGGTAACAAAAAGTTTCCTGCCATTATATTAATTCAAGGGTTAAGCTGTTCAACTATTGAAGAATTTTCAAATCGCAGTAATAATTGGGTAAAACTAATAAAGGATTTAACAGAAAAGTCAAATATGGTGTTAATGCGTATTGACAAACCAGGTGTAGGCGATAGTGAAGGCGACTGTGGTAAAGTAGATTTTTTAACCGAATTAAATGGTTACGAATCCGCTGTAAAAGTGCTAAAATCGAAGTCTTATGTAGACACCTCTAAAATCATTGTTTATGGAAACAGTATGGGTAGCGCCCTAGCCCCATATCTGGCAAATAAGTTCGATTTGGCCGGAGTAATATCAGATGGAACATTTTATAAATCGTGGTACGAACATATGCTCGAAATAGAACGTAGAATTTTGCAGATTGAAGGTAAAAGCGAAGCAGAAATTTATAAGTTAATAAATGAAGTATTTATTCCACTATATTACGAAATGCTTATCAAAAAAAGAAGTTTTGAAGATATTCTGGAAGATAATCCAACCTATAAAAAATACCACAGACAAGGCTTAAACCATATGTATGGTAGACCTATGGCATATTATTATCAGGTACAGGATTTTAATTTCGCCAAAAATTGGGAAGAAGTAAAAGTCCCTGTTAGGATACGTTGGGGAACCAATGATTGGATTATGACAGAGAATGATAACGATATGATTATAGCAATTTTAGATGCCAAGGGACATAAGAACCATAAGTTATACAAATACACGGATTTAGATCATTGGAGTACTATTCATACCAATTACAGTAGTAGTTTTAATTTTAAACCAGGCAAATGGGATGGTAAAATCAGTCAGCAAATTATAGACTGGGCCTGGGAGATTATTAAGTAAGTATAAAATATATAGTTTAATCTATTCAAAAACTAGCTGAATAAGTAAAATACGTTGCACAACAACGCGTCTTAATTAATTACTTCTGAATTTCCTTCTCGGAAATTCCTCGGAATTAATTAACTTGTGTCTTCATCGGAAAATTCTAACCGAATTTCCAGTAACTAATCATACACGTTAGCGGCAATAAAACGAAAAATGCAGACAACAGATAAAATTGCAATTATAGGCGGAGGAATAGGAGGCTTGACAATGGCCTTGACTTTAAAGAAGAACAATCACGACTTTAAACTCTTTGAAAAATCCAGTGAATTTAAAGAAGTTGGAGCAGGAATTGGAATCGCTTCTAATGCATTAAAAATATTTGACAAGCTAAATGTAGGAGAAAAAATAAGGGAAAAAGGACATTTGCTTAAAAAGACCGTACTGGCCACCGAAAAATTAAAAACCTTAAAAACGGTACCCTTCCCCGAAGAAGTCTATTGCATTCACAGAGCTTCTATCATTGATACACTCGCAAACGAATTGGACAAAGACTCATACAAGTTAAACAAAGAAGTAGAAAGTGTTGAAAATGAAGAAAGCATAAAGATTAAATTTAAGGACAACACATTTTCAGAATTTGACACCTTAATTGCCTCCGATGGGATTAATTCTACTATTAGAAAATCAGTTTTCCCTGAAATTGGAATTAGGCCTGCGCATCAGGTCATTTGGCGAGGAATTACAAAATTTGATATCAATGCTGATTTAAAACATACCTACTACGAACTTTTTGAAGGAAGCTTACGGTTCTTATTTTTACCGTTGAATGACAACGAAATGTTTTGGTTGGCTGTTCAGGAAAAAAAGAACTTCAGCAAAGGTTCAACAACCTCTATAAAGCATTATTTATTAGATACATATAGCGATTTTCATCCAATAGTACTGGATTTACTGAATAAAACATCTGAAAGCGACATCCTGCAAAATGAATTGGCTGACATTGAACCCAAATATAAAGGTTGGTTTAAAAACAATCCCGTTTTTATCGGTGATTCTATTCACGCCACCACGCCAAACTTGGGACAAGGAGCCTGTCAGGCAATTGAAGATGCCTATACTTTAGGGCTTTGCTTAAAAAGCAATACGAGTAATACTTTTTCCGAATACCAAAATATCCGGTCAAAAAAAGTTGAATACATAGTGAAGCAATCGTGGAAAATAGGAAAGATGTCATTGACCAAAAATCGCTTGCAAAAAACCTTACTCCATTTATTATTAAAATATTTTCCAAAGAGACAATATCAAAAAAGGTTTAGCAGGGTGATTGATATTGAATATTTGGATGAGTTAGAAAATACAGCCACTAACAGTTTATAACTGCAATTATGCTGGATTCGATTACGTCCGAATCCGCTCGAAATTGCTAAAACCTGTGCAAAACGAAAATTAACGCATATTAACCCGTAACGGACGGTTATACGAGACTGTTCTTTAATTAAATGACATTTGCTCAAATGAATCATATTTCAAAAGAATTTTCACCTTTACAACTTGGAGAAACCAAAAAAGTATTTTTGAAAAACGGGTCATCGATCTCAACAAAATGGAGAAAAGAGAATGAATATATTATACGTTATAAACCTGAAAATTATGCTGACTATTATTCACCGTATTTTCTATTTGAATTTGAGAATAAAACTTTAAAAAGAATGATTCCATATCCTAATAAAAGGTCATTTGTTTATATGATAATAATTATGGTTGGTTTTATTTATTTCAAAGAAATTAAACCTGATTTATATTTGACATTATTTGGTTTTTCAATAGTCTTCGTTTTTTTATTACAAGCTGCCGTAGGAGTTGCTGCCTATAAAAAAATAAGAAATAATGTTTTCGGAAAGAATGTAACAGAAAATAATCAACTGAGCTAGTTCCTTGGATAAAAGGAACTAACTAAATTGCCAGCAGCTAACAAGATGTGTATAGTGCATAGCCCCCTGCGGGATAGCTACGACACCATACACGGAACGTTGTGCGTAATTAAAAACAAACGATAATGAAAACATCTTTTAAGGTATTATTTTTACTCTTCCTGACTATTTTTAGTACGAAATCTTTTTCACAGAAAATGGTTGAATATTACGAACCAGTAAAAAATGATAGCCTAAGGGTTGGAATTGGAGAAAATGACTTTTTGCCTTTTATTCAAAAAGGTTATACTCTAATGCTTCCTGAAAATAAGGAAATAAAAGGTGTGCTCATTTTCCTCGAAGATTCAAAGTATGACAAAAAGAATAGGAGCTCAAGGCAGATGTATACTCAAGCATCGGAAAAAGATTTTGCGGTATTGTCAGTTTCATCCGAAATCCCTCTTGATTTTTACTTTTCTAAATCATCTATGATTTCTACGCATAAGCTAATTCGAGAAGTCTTTGATGGACATAATTTGCCAAATGACAACATTTTCTTTTTAGGAGCAAGTTTAGTTGGACATAGAGCAATGCGATATATTAAATTTATAAAAGAAAGTGACTTCGAATTTCAACTTAAAATAAAAGGTATTGTCACTTGCAATTTCACGATGGATTTTACAAGAAAATGGTATCAACATAAACGTGATATCAGAATTAACCGAATTGACCTTTGGGAACCAAAATTTATAAACTATCTATTAGAAACGTACTTGGGAGGAACACCCAAAACTAATCCAGAAAATTATCACAACTTCTCATCGTATAGCTACTTTGATGAAAAGAATGAAAATGTTAAAATTTACAAAGACTATGCTGTTAGAGCGTATATAGAACCAGCAATAAAATATAAGCTAACAAAACAACTAAGAACCTTATATGAGAATAATTCGACAGATATAGTTGGTTTTTTAGCTGAATTGAAACTGGCAGGAAATGAAAATACCGAATTAATTGTATTACAACCCGAAGACAATCCATCACCAAAAAAGAATACTCAATCAACTTGGGATTCGATGAATAAAGGTGAGTTAATGGATTGGATTCAAAAGCAGACGGAAAAATAACTACGCACAACACCGTATCCTATGAAAACACTAGCCCAGTTCTTCAAAGTTAATACTAATGACG
The DNA here is from genome assembly GCF_030540825.1 of Flavivirga spongiicola. Taxonomy (NCBI): domain Bacteria; kingdom Pseudomonadati; phylum Bacteroidota; class Flavobacteriia; order Flavobacteriales; family Flavobacteriaceae; genus Flavivirga; species Flavivirga spongiicola. Next base: position 1,684,553 of record NZ_JAUOEO010000001.1, on the reverse strand, counting down.
TTAAAACATACAATAAATTAGTCAAAGTTCACTCTTTTGAGCAATTGTATGGCAAAATTTCAAGTGATTTATTTTAATTTGTACAACACCCAATGTGTATAATAAATTACTTGTTCTGTGTGTGCTCGGAAAATCTGCGAGGATTTTCCTAATGGTTCGTTTTCTTTTGTTAACTTAGACCTAGTCAATGCAACTAAGCATACGAAAACACATTGTAAACAATTAAAAGATAACATGAGAATTTTTTATTTTCTAATACTATTTAGCCTTTGTTTTTTTACCAGCTGTGAAAACAAACAAGCAATTGAAGGGCTTTGGGTCGTTAAATCTGTAATAGTTGGAGAAGAAAAAATAACCCCAAATGGACGATGGATGAGATTCAATTCTGATTTCACGCAACAGTCGGGCAACGGGTGGTTCCAGCATTCCATTGGAACCTGGTCGTTAAATCCGAAAACCAATGAGCTGTCAATTTTGAATTCAAATGGATTAAATGACCTTAATGAGCCTTTCAAAGTCATGATTAATAAAAATGAAATGACTTGGAAAAGAATGGAGGAAGGTGATAGTATAAAGGTCTCGTTAATCCGATCCTACAAACTCCCGGAAACATATGGGGATAATTTACTTGGATTATGGAAATTGGAGGAAGCAATTGGAGAAGGAAATTACTTTACACAATCAGGAAATACAAACACAGTTGAATACTTGTTTTTTAGATGGGATAAGCGATTTGTCATTGGATCGGAGAAAGGAAGAATAAATGGCGTTTATAATGTTCATGGACATAAACCTGAAGTTGAATTAATACCATATGGAGACCAATTGAAAAGAGATTTTTGGAAAGTTGATTCTAATAAAAATTCAATGACACTAAAGTTATTGAATACGGATAGTATTGTGACAAGAACATTTAAAAGAATTCATGATTTTCCGCAATAAAAAACTACCTACAACAAAGTTGCATATAATGCATAGTCCTCTTGGGAGTTGCTACACTTCATATACTAAAAGTTAGGCTCAATCTAACAAAACGCCTTGTAACACTTTTAAAAAAAATCTAATTAATGTATATTACCGGCCTATCTAAAGGTGGAAATTATGCAAGACAATAAAATGCTAAATTATATTAAAGATGTATTAAAAAATATACCAACTGGTTGGTTGAGTCTAACAACCCATCGATTAGATATTTATAATGAAGAATTGGCCAAAGTTCAATTCTTAGAACAGTTTGAAATCTTATTTAATGAGAATAATTATGAATTGCCTGCATTAAGCGAATTACCTACTGCTTTCGATTATATTCGATTAGGTCATCCATTATCTTGTATACTAGAATGGGGCATCGCAAACTTAAATAATCTAGAATCTAATAATGTGATAAGCTTTTCCTCAAAGACGGTTCCTATTTTAGCAGTTTTAAGAAAAAACTTATTAGATAATAAAAACACTCGAATCATTTATTCAGGTGAATTACCTGATTTTTTTGATGTTGAAATACTAAGGGATATTTACGGTTATAAATTTGACTTAAAGCATGTTGAGAAAGAAGAACAGGTTTCTGTGTTTAACGGTAGTACCGTTTTTATTTCAGAACAAGATGATATTTGTAATTTCGATCTCAACTCAAATATTGATTTTTTCATCAATGTTCATGCTCATCTGGGAAGTGTTTTATTAGTAAATGGTGAACAAAATGAAAATTATGTCTCAGAAATTCAGCATGTTCGAAGAAGAGAGACCATTGCAATGACGCCAGCGAATGCTCTTGCTGCCTTAAAATTTCTAGTAGAGAAGTCTTCTTTTGATAATAAGGATAGCCATGTTGAGACAAACAAAACACGTGTCTTAGATTCAATTGCAGACGTTACTGGTACAAACACAAAAGCGCTAGTTGGTTCTAGTGGACTATCTATTCAATATGCGATTTTAATGGGGCTCATTCACGATGCACTGGAAAAACATAAAGGAAAAGATATCAAAATTATAGTGCCTCCAAATTGTTATGGAGGAACAAACGACCAGGCAAGACGTGTTGCCACTTGCATTGACAATGTTGAAGTGTTGGATTTACCAGTTGATGGTGGTAAAGATATGGTTCAAAGTATTGATATGGTTTTAGATAAAATTGCTATCGAAGATGCTATACCATACATAATCGCTGAAATTCCAACAAACCCTAGGGTTGAAGTTCCAGATTTAATAAAATTAAAAGAGGTTTTAAGTGCCCCCCGTAAAACAAAAAATGGTGAAATTGCTATCGACCCCGTTTTTATTTTAGATCAAACATTTTGTCCTAATGTACATTTTTTAGGTGAAGATGACATCCTGTCAACGATTAAGACTATTTCATTTGCCAGTGGATCGAAATTTCCAAGTGGCGGGCTATGTACTGCCGGCTACTGTGTAGCAAATAAAAAATCTGAAGCTTTGATGGAAAAAATAGAAATGCATCTAAAACTTTGCGATAACGAAGCTACAGATTTTCAAATGGAAATATTAGCAAAACAATTACCTTCGATGAAACAAAGAATTCATGATGCTTATAAGAACACGCGTGAATTTGTAAACTTTATCAATGATACTTTACCGGAGGCAAAAATCAATTTTGTTTCAGAAGCATTGGCAAGCAAAGGATTTACCCCTTCTGTATTTTCATTAGATCTTCCCACTAAAGGGCATACTGCTGAAGAAAAAGAATCTTATAAAAGAGCGTTAAATCATAAATTAATCCATTTAATGATTACAGAAATCCCTAATGAAAGTAAATATTGCGTGAGCTATGGCCAGTTAAAAGGATGTTACTGGACGATACCTGCTACATCTACACAAGGGACGACTAAAGAAGGCGACAAAGATTATATTGCCCGGGTAGCGCTTTCGCCTAATATGGATCTTGAACTTCATAAAAAAGTCTTTTTAGATTTTGTTGGAAATATTTGACTGTAATAGATAGAGGTGTTGAGAGCCTAATGTCATTAAATTAAGGTTGTAATGTCGGTCTGAGCCTTTCGACTTTAGCCTGTCTTGAGTACTTCGACTGCGCTCAGCATAGACTAAAGTCGAAGACCTATTAGAATTCTAGTTTTTATTAGTATTAACCCGTTGTGCATTTTGGATTATTTACTTAAACGAAATGTCAGTTCGAGTGATTTTCGATAGAAAATTGTGTCGAGGACCTGCTTTAAAATCTAAAAATTTGATTCTCGATACTAATTTTCCTCATAAAAATGAGCAAAATTCACTCGAATTGATAAAATTTTATCAAAATGCACAATGGGTTAGTATTAATTATTTACCGTAGTTTTGATTTTTTTAATAGAAAAGCTAATAATGAACCTATTCGATATCTTATTCTATAATATGTTTTCGCAATACAAAGCCAAGTACAAGCAAAAAGCGAATAATATAGCTATTACCTATGTCACACTTTTACAGGTTTCATTACTATTGCTTTTGGGTGTTTTCTTTGCAGGGTTTTTTAGGCAAATGAACATGGTTACCATGTCGTCTACCAAAGCATGGACCTTATTTGTTTTAATGGCGGTGTTTATTTACTTTAAAAACTGGATGCAGTATACAGGTAAAAAACGGATGATGATTAATGCGAAAATGAATAAAAAGAAAACACAGCATTATAACATTTGGTTACTTTGGTTGTTGCCTATAGCTGCTTTGGGGTTGAGTTATGTTGTTTATCAGGCTGCATAGTTCTGAAATTGCCTGTGCTGAACTTGGTTCAGTATTATAGGATCTCATTATGTTTTGTCATTCTGAGGAGCGCCAAAGCGCGACGTGAGAACCTGTTCTTTTTTATTTCAATTTAGTCTATAGTTAACGATAAACAGATTGCCACAGTCGTTGCTCCCTGTCTGCTGACAGCTAGGGTGTACCCACATCTTTTTTGGTATAAAAAATAAAAGTTTTTTACTTACTTTTCTTTGCTCGTCCAAAGAAAAGTAACAAAAGAAAAGACGCCCTTTCGAGAGGAATTTCTTCTCATGCTGTCGCTAGAGAAGAACCAAGTACAAAACTTCGCGTCGCCCCACCGCAATTGCCAACGCCAATGCTCCGGTGCTCCGAAGCTTTTGTTCTTTATTCTTCCGAAAGGTCGGGGACAGCCCTATGGTCTTTTCTCAACAACAGGCAGAGAGACTTGATCACCTTAAAAAAGAATGATCATGGAGGCTGGCACAATGGCCTATCTAGAATTCTGTTGAAAATCAAGGAGTCAGTACAAAGGCTTAGAGATAAAAAGCTGTTTGAGCCAAGTATTAGATTATTGATAGCCCTGTATTTATGGTGAATGCAAAAGAGTAAGTAAATAAACAAAGGACATAAGGCGAGTTCTTTTTATCTGTGGCTGGGGTCTCCGTAGTATTTTCAGCAGAATTTTAGTAAGCCTAGACTTTTTTGGTTCTTTTTGCGGCTATGGCAAAAAGAACATGGTATAATTATTAATGTTTATTAATTTGTGGGTACACTGTAGCTGCCGACAGGCAGGCTTCTGGATGACATAGTCTTGATTCTTGGTTCTAACAGCAAAGCGGTCTACGTTCTTATTTCTTAAAAATAGCATACACGGGGAAATGGTCACTATAACCGCCTTTGTATTTTTTACCAACATAGGTTCTATAAGGCGTGCCTTTATATTTTCCATTAAAGAGTTTTAGAAAATCTTCATCGAAAATATTAGCAGTACTAAACTCAAATTTGTTAGTGGTACTTTGAAAGAAATTCGTTGAGAATAGAATTTGATCAAATAAATTCCATTGTCTGTTGTGGTTCGTCGTGCCTCTATTGTAAGATCGCAAGGTTTCCATAGGATTGTACAGATCGAAATGGTCAGCGAGTTGTTTAATACTGTTGCTGGTAGGGTCGTCATTAAAATCACCAATAACAATAATTTTTGCATCAGGATGTTCGTCGCGTAACATCGAAATAACTTCCCCAGCCTTATTAGACGATGCCATACGTTTGTGTTCCGTTTCTTTTGCGCCTTCGCGTCTGGACGACCAATGATTCACAATAATATGAACAGTTTCACCATCAAGCAAACCAGAAACTAATAAGATATCTCGTGTGTAATCCGGAGAGCCATCATCATCAAATAGTTGAACGGTAAAAGTTTCGGAAGCAAGAACTTTAAAAGCATTCGTATCATATAACAAAGCGACATCAATACCACGCTCATCTAAAGAATCATAGTGCACAAAATCGTAATGACAGTCTTCTAAATGTTTAGAGTCGATTAAATCTTCAATAACGGAAGCGTTTTCAACTTCAGCTAAACCAACAAGAGCAGGGTGTTTTCCAGTTTCTCTTCTTCCAATATTAGAGATCGCAAAGCCTAATTTTCTAAGTTTGTTTTTATAGCGTTTAGGCGTCCATTTTTTAACCGAAGTTGGTAGAAAATCATTATCATGAGTGTGCTTGTCGTCATGAATATCAAATAAATTTTCGAGGTTATAAAATGCTACGGTCTGCATCTCATTACGAATGGGAATGTCTTCAAAAGCGTCTGTCATAAATCAAAAATAGGCTTAAAAATATAAAAATAATAATACCTGTAAATGTTTAACTTTGCAACATGATAGAAAAGAAAGATACGGCTTTAGAAAAAGCTGTTTTAATAGGCATTATTACTAAAGATCAAGATGAGGTGAAATCTAAGGAATATTTAGATGAGTTGGAGTTCTTAACATTTACTGCCGGGGGTTACGCTATAAAACGCTTTACTCAAAAAATGGAGATGCCAAATCCTAAAACATTTATAGGGACTGGTAAGATGGAAGATGTCCGTCAGTTTATAGAAGATAACGATGTTGGTACGGCTATTTTTGATGATGAATTATCTGCGGCACAAGAACGAAATATTAGTAAAATACTTAATGTTAAGGTATTAGATAGAACCAACTTAATCCTCGATATTTTTGCACAACGGGCACAGACAAGTTATGCCAGAACTCAGGTAGAGTTGGCACAATGCGAATACTTACTACCGCGATTAAGAGGTATGTGGACGCACCTTGAGCGTCAAAAAGGGGGTATAGGCATGCGTGGTCCCGGGGAAACCGAAATAGAAACAGATAGACGTATTGTACGTGATAAGATAGCTTTGCTTAAAGCGCGGATAAAAACGATCGATAAACAAATGGCGGTACAACGCGGTAACCGTGGTAAGATGGTGCGAGTGGCATTGGTTGGTTATACGAATGTTGGTAAATCTACGTTAATGAATGTAGTTAGTAAAAGTGCTGTTTTTGCCGAAAACAAACTGTTCGCTACTTTAGATACAACGGTTAGAAAAGTAGTGATTCAAAACTTACCGTTTTTATTAAGTGATACGGTTGGGTTTATAAGAAAGTTACCTACCCAATTGGTAGATAGTTTTAAAAGTACTTTGGATGAGGTGAGAGAAGCTGATTTATTATTGCATGTTGTTGATATTTCGCATCCAAATTTTGAGGAACATATTGAATCTGTAAACAAGATTTTAGGAGAAATAAAGAGTGGAGACAAGCCCACTATAATGGTATTTAATAAGATAGATGCCTATGAAGCGGAGCCTTTAGAGGAAGATGATTTAGAAACAGAACGTACAGAAAAACACTATTCTTTAGAAGAATGGAAAAGTACCTGGATGAGCAAAGTAGGTAATAATGCCTTGTTTATTTCGGCAATAAATAAAAGTAATTTAGAAGACTTTAAAAAACGTGTTTACGATGAGGTTCGAGATATTCATGTAACGCGTTTCCCTTATAATCATTTCTTGTATCCAGATTACAATTATGAGGATATGGGTAAATAATGAGGTCAAAAAAGTAATATATTTTGTCATTCAGAGCCTTTCGACTGTCGCTCAAGACAGGCTAAAGCGAAGAATCTTATGATTCTGTAAATAAGTGCATTATGTTTTTAAGGGATTCTTCATGGCATACAGAATAGCATTTTTAGACAACCTAAGCGTAAACAAAAAAGCATAACCCCAAAATGAATTGGATTTTATCGTTATTGAAAAAAAAATGGGTTAAGTGGTCCATGTTGATTTGCGCCGCTGTTATTGTTTTTTTTGCGATCATTTATATAAGTGTCCTTTTAGGTTTTTTCGGAAAACTACCCACCGAAGCAGATTTAAGTTCTATTAAACAAGCTGAGGCAACTCAAGTCTTGGATAAGGACGGTAAACTAATAGGCAAGTATTATATTTATGATAGGCAACCTTTAACTTTTAAAGATTTTCCAAAACACCTCATTGATGCTTTAATAGCGACGGAAGATGCACGTTTTTATGAGCACGATGGTGTTGATAATATGAGTTTGCTTCGTGTTTTTTTTAAAAGCATTATTTTACGGGATAAATCGGCTGGAGGAGGTAGTACCATTACGCTTCAATTGGCTAAAAATTTATTTGGAAGAAAAAAACATGCTGTATTTAGCATGCTCATCAATAAGTTTAAAGAGTCTATTATAGCGAAACGTATTGAAGCTATTTATTCTAAAGAAGAGATTCTAACGCTTTACCTTAATACGGTTCCCTTTTCCGATAATACGTATGGTATTGAAAGTGCCACGCGTAAATTTTTCAATAAATCGGCATCCGCATTAACCCATTCTGAAGCATCAACACTCGTAGGAACTTTAAAAGCAACAAGCTATTATAACCCAAGACTATATATAGAGCGCAGTCTATCACGAAGGAATGTGGTCTTTCAGCAAATGTTAAAATATGGTTATATATCTCAGGATTCGGTTGATTTGTTTACAAAGGAGCATATCGTTTTAAACTATAAATCTTTTAATCATGATGTAGGATTAGCACCTTATTTTAGAGCAGAAGTAAAAAAAGAACTAGCAACACTATTAGATACGTTAAAAAAAGAAAATGGCGACTCGTATGATTTGTATAGAGATGGTTTGATTGTTCACACGACTTTAGATTCGGACATGCAAGCACTTGCTGAAACAGCTATGAAAGAACACCTTTCAGGCTTACAAAGTGCTCACGAGAAATCCTATGGAAAATCAGCGCCGTGGCTTAAGAACAAAGACATTATTCAAGCAGCGGTAAGAAACCTTCCGGTTTACAAATCATATAAAAAATCAGGGTTAACAGAAGCACAAATATTAGATTCATTATCTGTAAAACGTAAAACGGAATTATTTACATGGGCGGGAAATACGATTCAAAACGTATCTACTATTGATAGTTTAAAGCATTATATGAAGTTTTTAAATACAGGGATGCTATCTATAGAACCTCAAACGGGAGCTATAAGAGCTTATTTAGGCGGCATTGATTATCGGTTTTTTAAATATGATCATGTATCGCAAAGTGAGCGTCAGGTAGGGTCGACATTCAAGCCTTTTGTATATACTACAGCTGTTGAAAAGGGCATGAAACCCTGTACTTATTTTTCATTATCTGAAGTAACTTATACAGATTTCGATAACTGGACGCCTGCTAACTCGGGAAAGGATGAAGACACAGAGCATCTTAACTATAATTTAGAAACGGCATTAAGTAATTCGGTGAATACCATTGCGGTAAAAGTTTTAAATAAAGTTGGAATAGAAAGTGTCGTAGAACAAGTGAAAAAAATGGGTATTTCTAAACAGCTTCCTGAGAAACCGTCGTTGGCTTTAGGTGTTGCAGAGATTAATTTGAAAGAACTCACAGGTGTTTATGCTGGTTATGTGAATACCAGTAAAAGTGTTAAGCCTTATACGATTACCAAAATTGAAGATAAAGCCGGGAATGTAATAGCGTCATTTAAGCCTGAAGTTAGTAAGGAAAAAGGGTATAGCGATTACACCAGGCAGGTGCTATTGAAAATGATGCAGTCTACAGTGAATACAGGAACAGCATCCAGGCTGAGAACAATATATCAGCTTAAAAATGATATGGCTGGAAAAACGGGGACGACTCAGAATAATAAAGATGGCTGGTTTGTGGGTATCACTCCCAAACTTGTTACTGTAACATGGGTTGGTAATGATAATCATAGTTTAGGATTTAAATCTACCGGGATAGGTCAGGGAGCCAATTCAGCATTACCGGTTTTTGCAAAATTTTATCAAAAAATGAATGCAGATACCCGTTTTAATAGTATTACAAAAAGCAAATTTGAAACATTTTCTCAGGAAGTTCTGGACGATTTGGATTGTAATCCGGAAAAGCGAGATGGGTTTTTTAAAAGAATTTTCGGAAAAAAGAAGAAAAAGAAAGCATTTAAAAAGAAGAGATAAAGACAATTTTGTCATTCAGAAGCCTGTCTGTCGACAGACAGGGAGGGACGACTGAAGAATCTAAAAAACGTTTTTCGTATTACAGGTAACTCTATTTCTTTTAATCATTAGTCATTGATCTGAGTTCAGTCTGTATTTCTCTTTCTACTTCTTTAAAAACAGCCAAACAATCATTAACAAGTGCACCAGTAGTATCTATATTTTGTTCGTTTTTAAAGGCAGACTCCAGTTGAAGTATTGCTGGTTCTAATTTTGAAATACCAAACATGCTTATGTTTGGTTTTATTTTGTGAGTAGCTTGAAAAAGTAGCTGCCAATTTTTGTTGGGAAACTGAGAATTTAGAACTTCTACATACTCATCTATAAGTTCAATAAATAGCTCCATTATTTCTTTAACGATGGAAACATCATCAAAAGCATTTTCTTTTAATATATCTAAATCTATATATTGATAATTCGATTTTATCATGATTTTTCGGATCTTAATTTTTGAATTTTCTTTCAAATATGGTCGCAATGTACGAATTAAGTCGATAAAATGCAATAAAATACGACAAACAGTATTATTAATAATGATTATGCAAGAAAAAAACGAAAATGTATAAGGATGGTATTTATATGTTTTTCTCCTTTTTAAAAGGTATGATGTAAGTTATTCAGGCTTTTCAATTTTTCGGGTATCAAACTCTATTTTCTTATTTATTTGCAAATTTAAACTAGAAAAGGCTACCAAAAAGTCTTTAATATTAGCAATAAGTTCTTTTTTGCTTGTAGTAGATAAATTAGACAAACTCTCCAACTTATAAAGCTTAGTTTCTAATGCTATAATTCTAGCCAAAATTGAAGGTGCTTTTATTTCTTTAGGGATGTTTACTTTTAGCTCTTTTAACAATGTCTTGATAGCATCATTATTATCATTAAAAAAACTTAAATCGCCTTCTTTAATATTTATTATGACATCTTGTAACTCGTAGTATTGTTGCCAATCTTTAATGGCATTTTCTGCTTTTAAGTCTAATGCAAACTCGATATAATCAATTTTCGAAATGTCTTTTGCCGTTATTTCTTTGTTCTCAATATCTCCAGTATTATCTCCAGTATTGCTTTCTTGATCTTTTTTGCAAGAAAAAAATATGACTAATAGGCTTAAAATAACTAAAGTTTTAATACGCATTGTGCTTCATTTAAAAGGTGCTATACAAAGATATGGTAATAGTTTATTTTCTGTTTAATAATTAGAAATCAAATTGACAATATTTGGCTTTTATAATATTATTTATAAAATCTTACTATTTTTGGAACATTCTCATAAAAGGGAGTGTTTAATGAACTCTAAGATATTAATTATTGGTGCATGCGGACAAATAGGTTCGGAGTTAGCATATAGTATAGGTTGCGAAGTGATTATGGTGATGAAAACCTTATGTCAATTTTCTTTAGAAGTTATTACTAAAGTGATGCGCTTTCAATTAGATAAAAAATATAATGCGGGTTAAAAGAATCTAATTAATTGTATATTTGGGCAATCTCCTAATCTTAAATTATTATGCTTGAAAATTTTTGGTTTAATGTAGAGTATGGTATCAATCATGTGTTAGATATTAATGCATACGATCATGTTTTGTTTCTTATTGTTTTAACCGTTCCATATGTATTTAAAGATTGGAAACGGGTACTGTTGTTGGTTTCTATGTTTACTTTGGGGCATACGCTATCACTTGTGTTAGCTGCCTATAGTGTGGTTAGTGTGAATGCGCAGATTGTAGAGTTTTTAATTCCTATTACTATTTTAGTTGTAGCGCTTTTTAATGTATTTACTTCTGGTAAAGGTGCGCAAAGAGAAAAAGTTGGTGTGTTGTTTTTGTCAACATTATTCTTTGGTTTAATACATGGTTTAGGTTTTGCACGCGAATTTCAAATGCTATTAGGAGATTCTGATAGTAAGTTAGTTTTATTGTTGGAGTTTGCTCTAGGAATAGAACTTGCTCAAGTTATTATTGTGTTTTTAGTGTTGTTTTTGGGCTATATTGTGCAGACGATTTTTAGATTTTCTAAACGAGATTGGATCATGGTAGTGTCTGCCATTGTTGTTGGTTTGGTTATCCCTATGATAATAAATAGCGATTTCTTGTCTTAATTAAAAACAACCCCTTAATGTTTATATTGAGGTGTCATGTTATTTAAACCTCAAAATGAGGTATATAATATGTTTAGTTTATTATCTTTTATTTTTAAAATAGGAGTTTATGAATCTTCGATTTCTTTTTCACTTTTTTAAAAATCTTATATAACTTTGATAAAACTTTAACGAACTTGCGTTGTAATTAAAATACGAACCAAGTATCTTCGTTATATATATTATTTTGCGTGAAGGGCTGAGGTATTTGTTGAAGCGGTCTCGATTTTTATTGAGAAGCAACCGCCGAAATCTCTTTTGCCGTTTGGTAGTACACCATAATTATAAATAAATTAATGCCAGAAAATAAACAACTTAAGTACGATAAGGCTTATTTAAGAATAGCACAAGAGTGGGGGAAATTATCTTATTGCAAGCGTAGGCAAGTTGGCGCGATTATTGTAAAAGATAGAATGATCATTTCTGATGGTTATAACGGAACACCATCTGGGTTTGAAAATTTTTGTGAAGACGATGAAGGCTATACAAAATGGTATGTGTTGCATGCAGAAGCGAATGCTATTTTAAAAGTGGCGGCTTCTACTCAATCTTGTAAAGGTGCGACACTATACATAACAATGTCACCATGTAAAGAATGTAGTAAATTAATTCATCAAGCAGGAATTGTAAAAGTGGTGTACCATGAAGCATATAAAGATGATTCTGGATTGGAATTCTTAAAAAAAGCAGGGATAGAACTTAAACTAATAGAAGATTTAAAAGGATAATGTCATTTAAAAAAAAATATTTGCCATTGATTTTAGGCGTTGCAATTGCAGCAGGCATTTTTATTGGCGGAAAACTAGATTTTAGAGATTCGCCTGATAGATTGTTCTCTACAAATAGCAAGAAGGATAAGCTTAATAGGCTTATTGATTACATTGATTATGATTATGTTGATGACATAAATACGGATAGTATTGTTGATGTCACGGTTAATGGTATTTTGGATAATCTGGATCCGCACTCTGTATATATACCTAAAGAAGCTATGGAACGGGTTGCGGAAGAGATGAAGGGCGATTTTGTGGGTATTGGTGTTAGTTTTTATCCTTATAAGGACACGATAGCTGTTATTAGAGCTATTGAAGGTGGTCCTAGTGCTAAAGCAGGAATTAGAGGGGGGGATAGAATTATTATGGCAGATAATGATACCCTTTTTGGTGATGGATTGAATGATGGCGAAATGGTTAAAAAACTAAAAGGACCTATTAATACCAAAATCAAATTAAAAGTATATAGAAGAGGAGAGCCGGAACTTTTAAACTTTACAGTGAAGCGTGGCATTATTCCTATAAAAAGTGTAGATGCTGTTTATATGCTAACCGAAAAATTAGGATATATAAAAGTGAATCGCTTTGCAGAATCTACTTATAAAGAATTTAAAAAAGGTTTAGATAAACTTTTAGAATTAGGGGCTACCGAAATTGCATTGGATGTACGAGATAACCCAGGAGGCATTTTAAGTATATCAGAGCAAATAGTAGATGAATTTTTAGAAGATGATAAACTTATCTTATTCACTAAAAATAAGCGTGGGAATATTGAAAAAAGCTTTGCTACAAGTAAAGGTGATTTTGAAGATGGTCATGTGTATGTGCTTATAAATGAAAATTCTGCATCGGCAAGTGAGATTGTTGCAGGCGCATTGCAAGACAATGATAAAGGTACCATCGTAGGGCGTCGTTCTTATGGTAAAGGGTTGGTGCAACGTGAAATGGATTTAGGTGATGGCAGTGCAGTACGTTTAACCGTATCTCGTTATTATACGCCAACGGGGCGTTCTATTCAGCGTTCATATAAAAATGGTAACAAAGATTATTACGATGAGTATTTTGATAGGTTGGATAGTGGTGAACTTTTAGATCCTGAAAAGATTAAGGTAGCCGATTCATTAAAATTTACAACACCAGGAGGGAAAATCGTATATGGTGGCGGAGGTATCATTCCTGATGTCTTTGTGCCAATAGATAATAGTATGCAAAATGAAACGCTCACCTTTTTAGAAAGACGTGGATTTATTGGTTATTTTGTATTTGAAGAACTGGAAAAAGACAGACATCTTTATGATGGTATTGCCAGGCAAGAGTTTATCGATTCTTTTGAAGTGAGTGACAACTTAGTATTTGCTTTTCAGGATTACTTAAATGTACGTACCGATTCTAATATCACTTTTGTGGCGTATCATGAAGAAATAAAACAATATATTAAAGCAACATTGGCAAGTCAACTTTATGGTGGTGGTGCTTTTGAGGAAGTTTTTAATCAACGTGATATTATGATTGATGAGGTTATTAAGTTGAGTGACGGAAAGAACTAAGCTTGAACCTTATCATGAACTTTAGTATCTTTCCCGCCATTCCAAAGCGTTAGAATATCGGTAGCCACATGCGAGCCACTACCAGAAGCTATGGCAAATTGACTGCGCCATCCAGCTAGTGTGCCGGCAACATATAAATTTTCTTCAATTAAATGATCTGTATTTTTCAACCAAATACGATTTTTTTCAATAGCAGTTCTTGGGTGGGGCTCCATATGATGTTCAAGCCCTTTAATCGTCATTAAGTTTGTGTAACCAACAGCAATAACAACAATTTTTGCCATGTAAGTATTTTTGTTGGTTTTTATTTTAAAGATGCCTTCAGATTTTGATAGCTCTAAGACTTTTTCATTTTCAATCTGATTAACATGGGGATATAGGTTTGTTAATTGCTTTTTCCCGCTTTTTAAAATAGAAATCCCAGTAGTTTCAGGTGTTAAGCCCAATACGTTATTAAATAAAGCAGTTTGCAGATGTGATGTTTTTTGATGCGTAATGATGCCAATACGTTTGTCTTTAGCAAAAGATTTGTTTTTAGCAGAGCCTAAAACCAAGGCACAAGACAAGCCTGCAGCACCTCCACCAATAATTAAGGCATTGTACATTATACCAATTGAATTTTAAAATTATACATAAGTAAATTGAATTATTTTTTAATTGGTATTAGTTGCGTTTTTTTACTTTTTGCTCAATGCGCTTAGAAGTTCTTAAGATAAGCATCATAAGGATAACACAAAGGGATGCTAAAATCGTAATTAAGGCAATTAAGCTCTCGTCTTTAAAAGGAGTTTCGAAATTTACTTTTGTAAAGTTGAATATCATTAACCCTAAAGCAATGGTACTTATTATACTAGTTAAATATTTCATTTTAATAAATTTATGTGATTTCAAATAGTGCTTTAATGTTATGAGCAAACAGTTTAACCGCAATAGCTAATAATACAACACCAAATACTTTACGTATGATGTTTATACCGTTTTGTCCGATAAGACGTTCTATCCTGGCAGATGTTTTAAGTACGATAAAAATGATAATAACATTCATTATAACGGCAATAACAATGTTTTCAGTTCTAAATTCAGCTCTCAACGATAACAAAGTTGTTAAGCTTCCAGGGCCTGCAATTAATGGAAAAGCTAAGGGAAACACAGCCGTTGTCATTGCAGTACTTTCTTCTTGTTTGTACAAGGTGATTCCTAAAATCATTTCTAAAGCAATAAAAAACAAAATAAAAGCCCCGGCTACAGCAAAAGAGTTTACATCAATACCAATCAGGTTTAAAATACTTTTTCCTAAAAACAAGAATAAAACGAGTATAATACCCGCAATTATTGAGGCCTTTTCGCTTTGTATCTGTCCTGCTTTTTTTCGTAAATCTATAATTATTGGAATACTTCCAATAATATCTATAACGGCAAATAATACCATAAAAGCCGTAAAGATTTCTTTAAAGTTTAATTGCATTTCTTTGGTTATTAAATTTGTGGGCAAAGTTCGGTATTAAATACCAAATTATGGCATGGAACCTATTCTGACTTTTATGATTTGCTGCAAAATCATCATTTTATTCCTGTATTTTGTCTTTTTATTGTATCGTAGCAATGCTGTGGTGTGTTAAAAAGATTTCATTTAGAAATAAAAACATGATTTTTTGTTTAAATAAAAAAGCCGAGATGAGTTCGTTAAATAATTCTAAAGATTGTCTATTTTTGTTCGATGTTTCAATTAGGAAAAACCATAGTATCCGAAGATGTTATTGAGAAAGATTTTATGTGTAATCTTTCGGCTTGTAAAGGAGCGTGTTGTATTGATGGGGATGCAGGAGCTCCCCTAGATGCAGATGAAGCCAAAATACTAGAAGATATATATTCTAAAGTAAAACCATTTTTGCGTAAAGAGGGTATAAGTGCTATTGAATCTCAAGGTGTATATATAACTACTGATGAAGGTGAATTGGAAACGCCTTTAATTAATGGAGCAGATTGTGCTTATGTTATTTTTGACGAAAAAAAAGTAGCACTTTGTGGCATAGAAGAGGCTTATAATCAAGGTCAGGTTTCTTGGAAAAAACCAGTGTCTTGCCATTTATACCCTATAAGAGTTCAGGATTATAGTGAATTTTCGGCGGTTAATTATCACAAATGGCAAATTTGTGATGATGCTTGTGCGCTAGGGAAAGAATTGCAAATACCTATTTATAAATTTGTAAAAGAAGCCTTAATTAGAAAATTTGGTGAAGATTGGTATATGGAATTAGAGAAGGTGGCAAATTCCAAAAAAAAGAGCTAAAATTTATTTCGATTTTTTAAAATATACCTTCCCTATCTTTACATTTTTTGTAAACAAAGAACCCTTATTCTATAGGGCTTTAGCTAATATGCTATTATTCAAACCGCTGATAATCAGATATTTAATTATTGTAAAAATTCTCTTTAAAAGGAAGGATTTGTTAAGTTTTGTTAAAAACTTGTTGACAATGTTTATAACTATGCCTTTCATTTTTAACTTCTATTTTCAATCTTTGTTACTCCCAAATCGAAAGAAATTTTCGTCCAATATTTTATAAAAATTTAAAAAAACAATGTCTCAGACTATAGAACCGATTCTACAAGAAAACAAAAGTCGTTTTGTTATTTTTCCAATTCAACACCATGATATTTGGGAATGGTATAAAAAATCGGAGGCAAGTTTCTGGACAGCAGAAGAAATTGATTTACATCAAGATCTTACAGATTGGGCTACAAAGCTTAATGATGATGAACGCTATTTTATAAAACATATTTTAGCATTTTTTGCTGCAAGTGATGGTATTGTAAACGAAAATTTGGCTGAAAACTTTGTAAACGAAGTACAGTATAGTGAGGCGAAATTCTTTTACGGATTTCAAATTATGATGGAAAATATTCATAGTGAAACCTATTCGCTTTTAATAGATACTTATGTAAAAGACGAAAAAGAAAAAGACCTGTTATTTAATGCTCTTGATAACTTTCCTGCTATTAAAAAGAAAGCAGATTGGGCTTTAAAATGGATTGAATCTCCAAGTTTTGCGGAACGTTTAATAGCATTTGCAGCGGTTGAAGGCATTTTCTTTTCGGGAGCATTTTGTTCTATCTTTTGGTTGAAAAAGAGAGGATTAATGCCAGGTTTAACATTTTCTAATGAGCTAATATCTCGTGATGAAGGTGTACACTGTGATTTTGCAGTGCATTTGCATAATGAGCATTTAATAAATAAAGTTCCAAAATCTCGTATTAGAGAAATATTAGTGGATGCTTTAGATATTGAACGTGAATTTATAACAGAATCTTTACCAGCAAGTTTAATTGGTATGAATGCAGTTTTGATGGCGCAATATTTAGAATTTGTGACAGATAGGTTGTTAAGCGAATTAGGTTGCGAAAAAGAATACAATACAGCAAACCCATTTGATTTTATGGATATGATTTCACTACAAGGAAAAACTAATTTCTTTGAGAAACGTGTGTCTGAATATCAAAAAGCGGGTGTCCTTAATAAGGAAGAAGAAAAAGATAAATTCAGTTTTGACGCCGATTTTTAATTGAGCCCCTAATTTTCAAAGAGCCTTTTTTTTGAAAATTCAATTAAAATGACATTTCCATGATAAATGGAAAATTAATAACCTCTTGTTGAAGTAACCCAGGCAACTGATTTTTGTCTAATTAATCATTAGAACTAAATATTAGAATAATAATCTAACCAATTTTCTGAAGGTGTATCAGAAAACCTAAAAAGTGTAATAAATATGTATGTAGTAAAAAGAGACGGCAGAAAAGAGCAAATCATGTTCGACAAAATCACGGCCAGAGTGAGAAAATTATGTTATGGATTAAACGATTTAGTCGATCCGTTAAAAGTGGCAATGCGTGTCATTGAAGGATTATATGATGGTGTTACTACAAGTGAACTTGATAATCTTGCGGCTGAAATTTCTGCGACTATGACAACGGTACATCCAGACTACGCGCGTTTAGCTGCACGTATTTCGGTTTCTAACTTACATAAAAACACTAAAAAGACGTTTAGCGATGTTATGGAAGATTTACATAAGTATGTGAATCCAAGAACAGGTAAAGATGCACCACTTTTATCGGACGAAGTGTATGAAGTGATCATGGCTAACAAAGAACGTTTGGACTCTACTATTATATATAATCGTGATTTTGGATATGATTATTTTGGTTTTAAAACATTAGAGCGTTCTTATCTTTTAAAATTGAATGGAGTCATTGCCGAACGTCCTCAACATATGCTTATGCGTGTTTCAATAGGAATTCATCTAGATGATTTAGATGCAGCTATTGAGACCTATGAGTTAATGTCTAAGAAATATTTTACACACGCTACACCAACACTATTTAATGCAGGTACACCAAAACCGCAAATGTCATCTTGTTTTCTTTTAACAATGAAAGAAGATAGTATCGATGGTATTTATGACACTTTAAAACAAACAGCCAAGATTTCGCAATCTGCCGGAGGTATAGGTTTAGCGATGCACAATGTACGTGCCACGGGTAGTTATATTGCTGGAACCAACGGTACAAGTAATGGTATTGTACCAATGCTTCGTGTATTTAATGATACAGCGCGTTATGTGGATCAAGGAGGCGGAAAGCGTAAGGGAAGTTTCGCTATTTATTTAGAAACTTGGCATGCTGATATTTTTGATTTCTTAGATTTAAAGAAAAACCATGGTAAAGAAGAAATGCGTGCGCGTGATTTATTTTATGCGATGTGGATTTCAGATTTATTTATGAAACGCGTTGAAGAAAACGGCGATTGGACCTTGATGTGTCCTAATGAATGTCCTGGAATGGATGAGACACATAGTGAAGCCTTTGAAGCCTTATATTTAAAATATGAAGCTGAGGGTAAAGGGCGAAAAACTATAAAAGCGCGTGAGCTTTGGGAAAAAATATTAGAATCTCAAATTGAAACGGGTACGCCATATATGTTATATAAAGATGCGGCAAACCGTAAATCTAATCAGCAAAATTTGGGAACTATCCGTTCTTCAAATTTGTGTACCGAGATTATGGAGTACACATCTCCAGATGAGGTTGCCGTATGTAATTTGGCATCAATTGCGTTACCAATGTTTGTTAAAAATGGCGAATTCGATCATAAAGAATTATTTCGCATAACAAAACGCGTTACTAAAAACTTAAATAGAGTTATTGACAGAAACTATTATCCGGTAAAAGAAGCTGAGAATTCTAATCTGCGTCACAGACCGATAGGTTTGGGTGTTCAAGGATTGGCAGATACCTTTATACAATTACGTATGCCTTTTACCAGTGAAGAAGCTAAAAAGTTAAATCAGGATATTTTTGAAACACTTTACTATGCAGCAGTTACTGCAAGTATGGAAGAAGCAAAAGTTGATGGTCCTTACGAAACTTATGAAGGTTCTCCAATAAGTAAAGGTGAATTTCAACATAACCTATGGAATTTGAAGGATGAAGAATTAAGTGGTAACTGGGACTGGGAGAAACTGCGTAAGCAAGTGCTTAAAAATGGGGTACGTAACTCGTTATTAGTTGCACCGATGCCAACAGCGTCAACGTCTCAAATTCTTGGTAATAATGAGTGCTTTGAACCATATACATCTAATATTTACACACGTCGTGTATTATCTGGTGAATTTATTGTGGTTAACAAACATTTATTAGAAGATTTAGTTGATTTAGGGCTTTGGAATGAAAATTTAAAACAAGATATCATGAGAGCTAATGGCTCCATACAAGGGATTGACACCATTCCTCAAGATATTAAAGACTTATATAAAACGGTTTGGGAATTAAGTATGAAAGATATTATAGATATGTCTCGTCAAAGAGGTTACTTTATAGATCAGTCACAATCACTTAACTTATTCTTAGAAGGGGCTACTATGGCTAAACTAACATCTATGCATTTTTATGCGTGGAAAAGCGGTTTAAAAACGGGTATGTATTACTTGCGTACTAAAAGTGCTGTAGATGCTATTAAATTTACCTTAAAAACGACTAAGAAGGAAGAACCAACAGCTGAAGTTGTAGAAGTTAAGGATGTTAATTTGCAACAAGAAGAACAAGCAAAAAAGAAACAAGTAGCAGCCAAAAATGCAGCGAAATTTGCGAAACAGAATGTGCCAGAAGTTGAGCCCATGACTGCAGAGGAAATGAAGGCGCTCATTGCCCAGGCGAAAGCCAGTGAAGGTGATGATTGCCTGATGTGTGGATCTTAACAGATTCATATTGGATTGATTTATCAGGCGCAAGGCACCCTTTTTTAGGGTGCTTTTGTTTATTATAACAGAAATGGTATTATACTATAGAAATACATAATGATGAAAGAAACAGTAAACAGATTAGAAAGTTTAATAAAAAAAGGATTGGAATATATATCACAACCTTCAGAGTTTGAATGGAGTGAAAAATTATCACCCGAAAAGTGGTCAAAAAAAGAGATTTTAGGGCACCTTATTGACTCAGGAATAAATAATCTGCAACGATTTACTGAAATTCAGACTGAGAATAAACCTTATAGAATACGACCGTATAAACAGAACGAATTAGTAGAAGTTAATGATTATCAACATGCCGATTTAAAAGAAATGGCTAATTTCTGGTTAGCAATCAATAACAGAATTTGTTATATCATAAATCGGCAAACAGAGGAAACCCTTAATTATAAAATAGAGCTTGATAGTGGTGAAAGATCCGATCTAAGATTTCTAATTAAAGATTATGTAAATCATTTGGAACATCACCTAAATCAAATCATTTGAAGTTTATGTTTATGTATTTGTCTTTAAATAAGAGAGGCTGTCTAATTCTATGTCATTCAGAGCAAAGCGAAGAATCTTCTCGTCTTTACATCGGATAAAAACTAAAGGGTTACACAATTTTACGTTTATATATTTACTGGTAAAACGAGAATCGTCATAGATTCTTCAGTCGTTCCTCCTTCTGAATGACATAGAATTAGGTTTTTCAGACTCTTTTTAATTTAAAATATCTGTTCCTAAATATTTATCATCTTTGTTGTAGTACCACGCTCTGTTTTTAGGCATTTTAATGCCATTTATTACCTTTTCTCCAGTTAACATAATATACTCACCAGAGTCATCAATTTGTTGCCCGTTCTTGTTAGTTTTAAAAAACTGATAAACTTCCATGGCATAAGATTTTGGATTAAAGTAAAAATACCAAATATCACTTCCAATATTAGCATCATAAGAAACCTTTAAAACTAAATAGGTTTTTCCTTTAAAGATTTTCTTATCAACTTTTTCTTCTATAATAGTTCCAGCGTCTTTTAATTTCATTGGTAACCCATAGAGGTAGGTGTAATAATTTTTGTAAAGCTCAGCACGTTTGCAATTAAGACGATGCTTTTTTATATTTTCTTCTGAAATGTTTATTGAATCATTTAAAGAAAAGGAGCAGTTGCCTTTGTTAATAGTGAATTTAGTGGTTATTGAATCTCTGGTTGCAATAACTTGAAAATAGTCTTCAGGTAAATTTATTATAATATTGCTATGCCTTGGTGAATTGTTAGGTGTTTCCATAGTCACACTAAATTGCCCATTAAATGAAGACCAATTTCCATCTTGATCATGATATTGAATGGCTTTTTCAAGAAGTTGAGTACCTGTTAGATTTTGTGAATTCAATTGTGGTAACAAACCAAAAAATGCTAATGTTAGAAGTAGTGCTTTCAAAATAGTATGTCTTTTTAGCTAAGGTACAAAACAAAAAAACACCTCAATTGAGGTGTTTTTTTACTTAGTATTTTTCTTTTTCTTATTGTTGTTCTTCAGGCTCTACAGTTTCTATTGTTGCAGGGGCAACAGAACTATCATGAGCATTATGATATTCTTCTAAGAGATTCATGGTTGCTGTTAATAGATCTTTTGTTTCTAAAAGGAGACTAAAGTACAAAGTCGTATTTTTTGGACTGGATTCTTCAGTTCTGGTACGCTCTACTTGTTTTTGTATTTTTTCGGTAACTAGATTGAAAACTTCTTTTTTATTATTTAAAATAGCACCAATTTGCTCAAATGATTGCGAATCAAAAGCTTTTTTGGTATTATTAAATAATAACTCAAGATACTGATCAATCTGTTTAAGTTCTTTAATTTGATTGAACTTTAATTTTTTATGATTATTATTTACGTGTTTATGACTAACTTTAGAAATGTATTCTAAAGATTGTGTCATATCTTGTAGATATCCTAAAATATTAATATAAAAGTTACTCGCCCCAACACTGGACTCATCTAAATTTTTAATAAAATAGAAGATATTATCACGTAAATTGTCAATTTCATTTGATAACTTATCAACTTGCTTTTTATTTTTTTTAAGGGACAATAAATCTTCTTTAGCCAAACCTTTAATAGCATTGCTGTAAATCTTATTTCCGCGTTTAACAACATTAGCAATGTTATTAGCACTTTCATGAATAACACCTTGAATAGAGCTGCTTTCTGCATGGGTTAGGCTATCTTCATCTATAACTTTTTTTGAGCTCTTTTTATGTGATAAGTAATTTCTAACTAATAGAATAATAGTTAATAATAACAGAATAGGTGTCATAACACTTGGATTCCATTTAATTAGAAAGACAACAATTCCAGCGGCTATGAAAGCGCCAATTGCTGTACCAAACCATCCACCAATAACGTTTAGGACACCGGCAACTCTGTAAACCGCGCTTTCTCTTCCCCATGCACGATCTGCAAACGATGTACCCATAGCTACCATAAATGTTACATACGTTGTAGATAATGGTAATTTCATGGATGTTGCAATAGCAATTAGCACACCTGCAACCATTAAGTTGACAGAAGCCCTAATCATATCAAAAGCAGGAGCATCTATACTTTGATCTTTTGTTAATATAGTATCTGGCTTCTCAAAACTCTTACTTATTTTTTCTTGAGTAGATACAGACACAATTTTACTGAATACATTAGATAACCAGGTTGATCCTTTTACAACACTTCTCGATAATATATTCGGTTCAAATTTTTCATGAGTTTCGCCTTGGCGAGATAAGCTTATTTCTGTTTCAGCTACTGTTTTAGCCTTCTTAGAAAACCATAAGGTTAATACCATAATACCACCAGCTATAAACAGTAATAATGGCTCTGCCGGTACTTTTTTGTCAAGTACTTCCATTGAAAACATAGAAGCGTCAACACCAGAGCCTATCCAGGCTTCATAAGAATGGTAGGCTGCCATAGGCACACCAATAAAGTTTACTAAATCATTACCGGAAAATGCTAATGCTAAACCAAAAGTTCCAACAGCTATGACAACAAGTAAAATCGTTTTTTTAAATACCTTTTGGAATCCGAATGAAAATAAAGTCCAAAAAACTAAACTTATAAGTATAATAATCAACTCGTTCCCTTCAAGAAGTCCTTTAAGGTCTTTGTAGTATGGCGTTCCTTTTAACCCCTTTAAAAAGATAAAATAAGTGATAGCTGCTAAAGAAATACCACCAAATATCGCACCGAAATTTTTTATTTTCTTCTCATAATGGAAAGTAAAAACTAAACGAGAAATCCATTGTACTATGGCTCCAACAGTAAAGGCAATAAATACAGACATTAAAATACCCCGAATAATTTCAAAAGCTTTCTTTGTATTAATATAATCCCCCAGATTAGCAAAAGTTTGAGAATCTGAAGCACTAATTTTTATTAATGACATAACCACAGCAGCACCTAATAGGTTAAAAACAATAGAAACTGTTGTAGATGTTGGTAATCCTAATGTATTAAAGAAATCTAACAGTAATATATCTGTAATCATTACAGCCATAAAAATATACATGATTTCTTCGAAGTTAAACATAGCCGGAACAAAGATGCCTTTACGGGCAACTTCCATCATTCCACTTGAGAAAACAGCTCCAATAAATATACCTAAACTTGCAACTATCATAATAGTTCGAATAGAAATAGCTTTAGAACCAATAGCAGAGTTTAGGAAATTTATAGCATCGTTACTTACACCAACTACAATATCAGCAACCGCTAAAACTGTAATGGCAATCAACATTAATAAATATATATCTTCCATAATTTAATTGAAATAAGTTTGCAAATATCTTAAGTGTTTCTAAGTATTATGTTATGTAAATGTTATGTTTTTAAAAATGAATATCGAATTGCAATCGCCACATAAGTTCATTGTTTCCGTTTTCAACTTCTAAATGACTAATATCGGTTTGTACTTTTAATTTGTGACCTACAATATATTTTGAAAGTCCTAAAGTATATTGGCTTTCTGGATTTTTACCAGTAATTGCTCTGTCTAATTCAATATTTGTATAACGGCCTGAGATTTCCCAGTTACTTTTTAATAAATAACCAGTTTGTAGGTTTAAGCCTTTACCTACTTGAACAACAACCTGCTCGCCATCTTTTAATAAAGGAGATCCATCAGAGTTTTTCGCAAAAGGATCTTTAGCATCCCTGTCGGCATATTCAGCCATAAGAGAAAAGCCTTTGTATTTAAACATCGCATCGATGAAAAGGGTGTTTATATTAGTTTCATAAAAACCAGTATCTGTAACCATATAAGAACCTTGATTACTTCTATTTTTAACAGCATTATTATTGAAATCGTAAGTTGCGGCGATAGATAGTTTAGGTTTTTTTTCACGTTTTAAATCACTACCCTTGTAATCACCTTTGCTAGAGAAATTTCCGAATGGGAATAGTTCAATACGACCTGTATATTGGTGACCACCTAAGTTTCCTGTAGTTACATTTCTCCCTTCTCCCTGAGATATAGAAAGCATTTCTTTAACAACAAAGGTGTCTGAAAGATTAAAATGATGTCTTAACTGAACCCCTAAATCACGATCTATATTAAATCTACTATTTAATAAAGAACGATCTACTTGTTGAAGGTTTGCAGATGAAACAACACGTTCTCTGTTTCCAGGTAATTTTGTTTGACCAAACCATAACTCAAAATTTGGTGCAAAATTCCATTTCATAACCGCATCTAAAATATATCGAGGCGCATTACTTGTAAAAGGTGAAGCTCCGGAAATATCTCTGTTTGATAACCCGAGTTCTAATTTATACTTAAGTTTTGGTGTAAAGGCGTAGCCATCAAATTTTAAACGTGCACGTCTTACTAAGAAGTTTGATTCGTTACTTTCATTGTTTTCCCAATTGGAGATTGCTAAAAACTGCATTCTAGCTCCAATTTTCATGGTCCAAGTACTATCCTTTCCTACGAGATTAAATAATCCTTTTCCAAATTTTGGTGCGTTTGATTCTTGTGCGTTTATAGCATTAATAGCAAATAAACAAATTGCTACCAAAGTAATTTTAAATTTCATTCTGAGTATTAGTTTTTGTCGCTGCAAATAACCAACACTAATGTTAACTTAATGTTAACTAAAAATTAAATAAAAACAAATAAAAGACTGCCTTGGCCAAGGCAGTCTCATTAGAAATCATAATAATGTAGTCGACAAAAACTAATAGATTATAATGAAATACTAATTGTTTGTCTTAAGACAGATACAAATCTCATGGTTTAAAGTAACTTGAATGTGATGATAATATTAAGTAATTATTAAGAATTCCAATGTTAAGTTTTGTTTTTTAAATTATTTTAAATCAATTAGTTATAGGTTTAATGTTAACTTAACGTTATGTAAAGGTTGATTTAATGTTATCTTATTTGTATATTTGATATATAATGTTAAAACCCATAATTATGAAGAACTCAATTTTATTTTATTTTGCCTTTTTAATTACTGTGGTATCTTTTGCTCAGCAAAAGAGAGATTTAAAACTTAATAAAGACACTAACTTGATTGAAGTTGTTTATTATCATGACAATGGTGCTGTAAGTCAAACTGGAACTTACACGGCAGATGGTAAACTACATGGTGAGTGGTTAAGTTTTAACACAGAAGGCAAAAAAGTAGTTTCTGCAAATTATGATAATGGTAAAAAAGTCGGCAAATGGTTTTATTGGAATGATAAAACTGTAAGAGAAGTAGATTATAGTGCTAATGTTATAGCCGGTTTAAAGGAATCTGAAATTAAAGGAAACCACGATTTTTAAACTTTAAAAGCTAATACAACAGAAAAAATCGTCTAGAAATTAATTTTTAGACGATTTTTTAGTTTGTAAAGCCACATTGACTTCATGTTTTAGAACTTGTAGTTTAATCCAAACATCCAATAGCTTTGTAAATCATTATCAACATCTTCAAAAGAAGTAGCTGTAGGTGGTGTTTGAGCCAAAGCATAATTAAGCGCTTCTTGTTTGTTGTTTCTTAAGCCAAAATCAAAACCTACACCAATCATTTTCCATAATGTATATCCAAAAGAATTTGTCCATGTCCAGTTTGATAAATCTGAGCTTTCATAACTTTGAAACATTGAGAGGTTCGTTTTAAAACTTATGGCATTAATTTGTTTGGTGTAATCAATAAGGATTTTTGCCCCCAACGAAGATTCAAAAACAGTATCTTCTTTACTAAAAACAAAGTTATAGTTTCCAGGGTGAACTACCACAACTAGATCTTTTATGGGTGTCCAGGTACCACCGATACCTAAATCTAAATACCCAGGATTATTAAAATTGCTTAAAATAGTCGTTCTGTATTCACCCAATCCAGAAATTGCAAATTTATCACTTAGTTTATGCCCATATAACGAGGTGATGTTAAAAACGTCTGTTGCCTCTCTAAATGAGTCACTATCTGTTAGGTCGTCTTTATCATCTAGTTTTACCCAAGATAAATTTATGTTAGCACTATTTCTCCAAAAGAATTTCTCTTTAGTTAAATTAGCAAAGGCATTAACTGTAAAACCAATATTTCCTGAATTATTATTTGGTGTCCCTTGCGCGTACCAGTTTTTAAAACTAGACAAGCTCCCTCCAATAGTACCAAAAGCACCTATTTTCCACCCTGGTAAAGCATCGATTTTTGCTTGAATGGCATCAACACGTCCTTGAATTGCTGCAATAGAATCTTTTTTGGGACCTTGAATTGCTTTTAATTCTTCTAAAGTTTGTTGAGCATCTATTGAAGTCATTCCAATAAAAAAGGTAAGTAATAGTAATAGTCTTCTCATGTTTAGTTTATTAAAATTTTGAGTTAATAGTTTGTTAGACCCTTTTTTATAATTAGGTCACAGGTAAGATTATTTGTTTTTGTAAAGAGGTACGGAAGAACAAGCCTCTCCATACATTATAGACTTTGCATGAGGCTTTAGTTTATTGGCAAGTAAAATATATGCATTTTGTGGTACTGGTTTTTTAGAACAACCTTTTATAATCACTGGTTTGTCTTTAAATTCGGTAATATCTAGTTGATTTAAGATGTCTTGATAAATTGAGGTTTCCAACGTTTCTAAGTCACCTATGACAATCTTTTTTGCAAAAGGTTCTAAATGAATACTAAGAAGCATATACGCCCATCCAGGAATAATGGCATCACTACTACATGTTAGGGCTACATAGTTATCTTGATACTGAGTCCAATCAAACTCCGAAGCCTGGTGTCTAAAATCTTTTTCACGCAACACGAAGCCTTCAAATAGCCAGTCTTTAATATCGAAAAGTACCCGCCGTCCTTCAGGATAATAATCTTCAAGGTCCATTGTCATTAGTTTACTATTCGCTACGCGATTTATGATTTTGTCTGACATCTTATTTTTTCTTTGCAATTAATAAAAGAGAATCTCCCTCATCAAATTCCTGATAATCTTCAAGTGAAAGAATCTCAAAACTATCTTCATAAAACTTTTTAAGATTTGCCTTAGTGTGGTAATTTACAAAAAGACCTTTAAAAACTTCAGACCCTTCACCTTTCCAAAAAGAATGACAAATTATTCCCTTAGGGTTTAAAATGTCGTGTTGTCTTTTAATAGATTCAGCTAACTCATTATTTCTTAAATGATGCATTACTTTATTTGAGTAAATACCGTCAAATTTTTTATCAGTCCTTAAAGTTTTAGCATCCAATTCGAGGAATTCCCCATTAGGGTTTTCTGCGATTAGATGGTTTAAAAACTCAGTTGAATTATCAGAACCTAGAACGTTATAGGATTCGTTTAATATTTTCCAATCACTTCCTGGGCCAGAGCCTATTTCTAATACAGTTGAATTAGGAGATAAAACTTTTTTAAGTGTTTTAATCAAATCAGCACCATTAAAGCCTTCTGCTAATTTTATATATTCATCAACAGACTCTTTTGTTTTATAATATTCTCCTTCCATATCATTTGAGATCTTTTAGCTGTACTCAAAGTAACATTTAGTTTGTAATCATAAAGCTAGAAACTGTAAACTGCAACTGAATACTGTAAACTAAATTAAAGCATTCCTAATTCCAACTTAGCTTCTTCACTCATTAACTCCTGTGTCCAGGGTGGGTCGAATGTAATTTCTACCTCGGCACTTTTTACCTCGTTTAAAGATTTTACTTTTTCTTCAACTTCTAAAGGTAATGTTTCTGCCACCGGGCAATTTGGTGTTGTTAAGGTCATTAAGATTTTTACATCGTAATCTTCATTAACAAATACGTCATAAATTAAACCCAATTCGTAAATATCAACTGGAATTTCGGGATCGTAAATGGTTTTTAAAACGTTTACTATTTTTTCGCCTAATGCGTTTGTATCTATTGTTGTTTCGCTCATTTTAAAAAATGTTTATTCGTTTATTTGTTAATGCGTTTAGAATTTGTTGAAATTAACTAAACTACAAGTAAATAAACTAGTTAAGTTGTGTTTGGTAAGCAATGGCATACATTTTAAGTTGCTTTACCATACTTACTAAACCATTGGCTCTAGTAGGAGACAAGTGTTCTTTTAAACCAATTTTATCTATAAAATCAGTATCTGCATCAATGATGTCTTTTGGGTGCTGATCTGAAAAAGCACGTATTAAAATAGCGATGATACCTTTTGTGATAATAGCATCACTATCTGCTGTAAAAGCTATTTTATCATCTTTCATTTCGGCGTGTACCCAAACTTTACTTTGGCAACCTTTAATAATGTTGCTCTCCGTTTTATATTGATTGTCAATTAAAGGTAAATCTTTACCCAAATCAATCATATATTGATAACGCTCTTCCCAATCATCGAACATTGAGAATTCGTCTATAATTTCATTTTGTATGTCTTCAATAGTCACAGTTACAATTTTATACAAAAATACAACAAAGAAAGTTTCTTATTCAATGTTTTCTGAAGTAGATAGTATTTCTTTTACGAGTACTTCTATCTCTTTTGGTGGATTTCCATGATCAAAACTCTGAGATTCATAAGCCGTACCATCATAAATAATTTTTAATCTAGCTATTGCAGCTCCATCAAAAAAACGGTTTTCTGAAGGCGCTTTGAGATTGGGTATATTTTCAACATCGATAGATTTGAGTGCTTTTAAAAGCTTATTCCAATGTGTTTCACTACATGTTTTAGTATGAGGTGGGGTGGCTCTTTTGTTTACAACAGAAATGTTTTTTTTGCTGATTTTAATATTTTTATACTTGCCTCTCGACTGCGTTGAATATTCAAAAGAAATGGCATTTTGATTTATTTTAGACTCTGAACAACGATTATCTGCAAATACAAGGGATAGGAGTATAAAAAAGAACTTCATGTGTTTGTATTTATTGTTTTTTAATTTTTATAAAGATTTATACCATTTTATATTCGAATTTACCGTAATAAAACGTTCTTTTTTCCTTCCTATTTCAAAAGAAAAAGAAACCGTAACTAATGCTATGCTTTATTTTTATTATTCATATAAAGAAAAAAATCATCATTTTCTTTTACAACAAATTCAAATATAAAGTGGTATTACAAAAAAGAAACCAAGATTACGACAACATCATTTTTGCTTTTTTAACACCTTCAACTAAAGCATCAATCTCTTCTTTAGTATTGTAAAATGAAAATGAGGCCCGGACGGTTCCTGGAATACAGTAAAAATCCATGATCGGTTGTGCACAGTGATGCCCTGTACGGACAGCAATTCCTAATTTATCTAAAATTGTACCAACATCGTAAGGGTGTATGCTCTCTAAATTAAAAGAAATTAAGGATGTTTTATTTTTAGAGGTTCCGTATATTTTTAAACCTTCTATAGCAAGTAACTTTTCTGTAGCATAATTTAACAGCTCGTTTTCGTAAGTTGCTATAGTATCAAATCCAATGCTGTTCATATAATCAATAGCAGCTCCAAAAACAATACCTCCAGCAATATTTGGTGTGCCAGCTTCAAACTTGTGTGGTAAATCGGCATAGGTTGTTTTTTCAAATGTTACTTCGGCAATCATTTCGCCACCTCCTTGATAAGGTGGTAATTTGTTAAGCCATGCTTCTTTTCCGTATAGCATACCAACGCCTGTTGGCCCACACATTTTATGAGCAGAGGCCACATAAAAATCGACATCTAAAGCTTGGACATCTGGTTTTATATGTGGACAAGCTTGTGCACCATCAATTAAAACAGCTGCGCCAACTTGGTGAGCTTTTTCTATGATGTATTCAATAGGATTAATGGTTCCTAAAGCATTTGATATATGATTTACAAAAACTAGCTTTGTGTTTTCAGATAATAAATCATCAAAGACAGGCATCACCAATTCTCCTTCTTCATTCATAGGAATGACTTTAAGAATAGCTCCAGTGCGTTCACAAAGCATTTGCCACGGTACTATATTACTATGGTGTTCTAAAGCCGAAACTATAATTTCATCACCTTTTTTTAAGAGCGAAGAAAAGCCGTTCGCCACTAAATTAATACTATGTGTTGTTCCAGATGTTAGTATAATTTCATGGGAAAACTTAGCACCAAAGTGTGTTTGTATTTTTTGGCGTGCTTGTTCGTATAAATCGGTTGCTTCTTGACTTAAAGTATGCACACCACGATGGATATTAGCATTGTAGTTAGAATAATAATCTACAATGGCATCAATAACTTGTTGTGGCGTTTGAGATGTGGCTGCATTATCAAAATACACCAGCGGCTTACCGTTTACTTTACGTGAAAGAATGGGGAAGTCTTTTCTTATGTTTTGTGCGTTAAACATGGCTTTGAATAAATCTATAGATCAAATCCAATATTAACACCCAATTTATTCGCAATAATCTTAGTAATACGCTGTTTCATTTCGGGAATTTTAACCGAACTTAACACGTTATTACTAAAAGCATACATTAAAAGTGCTTTAGCCTCTTTTTCCGGAATACCGCGCGAACGCATATAAAACATAGCACTTTCGTCTAATTGACCAATAGTACATCCATGTGAACACTTAACATCATCTGCGAAAATTTCGAGCTGTGGTTTAGTGTTTATAGTTGCTTTATCACTTACTAAAATGTTGTTGTTTGCTTGAAATGCATTGGTTTTTTGAGCTTCTTTTTCAACAATAATTTTTCCATTGAAAACACCTGTTGAATTCTCTCCGAAAATGCCTTTGTAATCTTGATGGCTTTCACAATTTGGCTCTATATGATGTACTAATGTATTATGATCTACATGTTGTTTTTCACCAATAATAGTCACGCCTTTTAAGATAGAATCAATACGCTCTCCTTCTTGAAAGAAGTTTAGGTTGTTGCGTATTAATTTGCCACCAAATGCAAAAGTATGGACCGATGCGACGCTTTCTTTCTTTTGTTTTATAAACGTATTGTCTATTAACGATGCATTTGAATTATCGTTCTGGATTTTATAATAATCTACGATAGCACGTTTGTTTGTAAAAATTTCGGTAACGCTATTTGTAAGTACAGGATTCTCATTTAAACTTTGATGACGCTCTATAATTTGAACATGCGAATTCTCATCGACCACAATTAAATTTCGTGGTTGCAACATGGTTGCTGATTCGTTTCCTGTTGAAAAATGTAAGATTTGAATTGGTTTTTCTACCAATTTATTCTTAGGAATATGGATATAAGCTCCCTCACTCGAAAATGCGGTATTTAGTGATGATAGGCTATCTTTTGTTGCTGCTTTATTGAAATAGTTTTCAATTAAAATACGGTATTTAGGTTTTGAAAGTGCCGATGACATTAGGCAAACATCCATCCCGTCGTGAGTAGTTTGCGATAAGTGAGACGAATATTTACCATCGATAAATACAATTTTATAGGTATCTATATCATGGATAAAATATTTTTTAATGTCTTTATATTCTATAGCTTTTTCCTGTTTTGGGAAAACACTATAATCTTCTTTTAATATTTTATTTAAAGAGGTGTATTTCCATGCTTCTTCTTTTTTTGTTGGAAAGCCTTTTTCTTCAAATATTTTGATAGCATCATTTCTTACATCGTGAACATAAGTGTCAATGTCTACTTGGTTTTCAAATACTAAAAAGGATGATAATAATTTTTCTTTTAAATCCATTTTTTTAAAGTCTTCAGTTATCAGTATTCAGTAGGCATTTATTGACTGCTTACTGTAAACTGTGAACTGGTTACTGCTATGCGTTCACTTCTTCTTTAATCCAATCGTAACCTTTTTCTTCGAGCTCATGAGCAAGTTCTTTTGTCCCGGATTTCACGATTTTCCCATTATATAATACGTGTACAAAATCAGGAACGATGTGGTCCAACAAGCGTTGGTAATGTGTAATAACAACGACAGCGTTGTCTTTGCTTTTAAGTTTGTTTACACCATTAGCCACAATACGTAGAGCGTCAATGTCAAGACCAGAATCAGTTTCATCAAGGATGGCTAGTTTAGGTTCTAGCATGGCCATTTGAAAAATTTCGTTACGTTTTTTCTCCCCTCCAGAAAACCCTTCGTTTAAAGAACGTGATAAAAATTTTCTATCGATTTCTAAAAGTTCAGATTTTTCACGTATTAATTTAAGCATGTCTTTTGCAGGCATATCTTCTAAACCTTTTGCTTTTCTGGTTTCATTAATAGCTGTTTTCATGAAGTTAGTAACAGAAACACCAGGAATTTCGACGGGGTATTGAAACGATAAAAATACACCTTTATGAGCGCGTTCTTCGGCAGCTAATTCATCAATATCTTCACCGTTGAATTCAATATTGCCCTTAGTTACTTCATACTCTTCTTTTCCTGCAATAACAGAAGCTAATGTGCTTTTTCCAGAACCATTAGGCCCCATGATGGCATGTACTTCCCCCGCTTTTACTTCTAGATTTATACCTTGTAAAATCGTTTTATCTTCAACACTTGCGTGTAAATTGTCAATTTTTAACATACTTTTTAATTCAAAGTTTTAAGTTCAAGATTCAAAGTTTATTTCCTTTTATCTCGATTCTTTTTTCTATATCAATTATATATTTAGGTTTGGTTTATGAGATTCCTGCCTTCTTAGGAATGACATTTATCCAACACTTCCTTCTAAACTTATTTCTAATAATTTTTGAGCTTCCACTGCAAACTCCATAGGAAGTTTATTTAAAACTTCTTTACTAAACCCGTTTACAATCAAAGCAATGGCTTTTTCTGTATCAATACCACGTTGGTTACAATAGAAAATTTGATCTTCTCCAATTTTGCTAGTGGTAGCTTCATGTTCTATTTTAGCCGATTTATTTTTTGCCTCTATATATGGAAAGGTATGTGCACCACATTCATTTCCCATTAGTAAACTATCGCATTGCGAAAAGTTACGTGCATTTTCTGCTCTGGAATTTATTTGAACTAAACCACGATAACTATTTTGCGATTTTCCAGCAGAAATTCCTTTTGAAATGATAGTCGATTTGGTGTTTTTCCCTAAATGAATCATTTTGGTTCCTGTATCAGCTTGCTGGTAGTTATTTGTTACTGCTATTGAATAAAATTCACCAACAGAATTGTCACCTTTTAATACACATGATGGATATTTCCAGGTAACGGCAGAACCTGTTTCAACTTGTGTCCAGGAGATTTTTGCATTTTTCTCACATAAACCACGCTTGGTCACGAAGTTGTAAACACCTCCTTTTCCCTCACTATTCCCAGGGTACCAGTTTTGTACTGTTGAATATTTAATCTCAGCATCGTCTAAAGCAATGAGCTCTACGACAGCTGCGTGTAATTGGTTTTCGTCTCTACTTGGTGCTGTACAGCCTTCAAGATAACTTACGTAACTGCCTTCGTCAGCAATGACTAATGTTCTTTCGAATTGACCAGTGCCAGCCTGATTAATTCTAAAATAAGTTGATAGCTCCATAGGACAACGAACGCCTTTTGGGATGTAGCAAAAAGAACCATCACTAAACACAGCACTATTCAAGGCAGCGTAAAAATTATCTTTTTGGGGCACTATGGTGCCTAAATATTTTTTGACTAATTCCGGATGCTCTTTTATAGCTTCAGAAATACTCATAAATATAATGCCTTTTTCTCCTAAGGTTTTCTTAAATGTTGTTGCCACTGAAACAGAATCTACAACGACATCCATGGCAACACCAGATAATTTCTTTTGCTCATCTAAAGAGATGCCCAGTTTGTCAAAAGTTGCCAATAACTCTGGATCTACCTCATCTAAACTATCATATTTAGGTTTGCTATTTGGTGCAGAATAATATGAAATGCCTTGAAAATCAGGTTTTTCATAATGTACATTTGCCCATTCTGGTTCGGTCATTTCTTTCCAAACACGGAATGCTTCCAGTCTCCAATCGGTCATCCACTGTGGCTCTTCTTTCTTTTTGGAAATAGCACGTACAATATCTTCATTTAAACCATTAGGAAATGTATCTGATTCTATATCAGTATAAAAACCGTATTCGTATTCTTTGGTTTTAAGTTCTTCCCTTAAATCGTCCTCTGTGTATTTATTACTCATTGTTCTTTTTAGTTATATAAGTCTTCCCTTTGGGAAGATTTAGATGGGCTTTTATAATGAAAATGATTCGCCACAACCACAAGTACGGTTTGCGTTAGGATTGTTAAATACGAAACCTGTTCCGTTCAATCCTCCAGAATATTCAAGTGTTGTTCCAATTAGGTATAAAAAGCTTTTTTTATCTACGATAATCTTTACATTATTATCTTCAAAGACCTTATCATCTTCTTTACTTTCTTTGTCAAATTTTAAATCATAAGACAGCCCAGAACAACCACCACTTTTAACTCCTACACGTACGTAGTCTGTTGAAGGATTATAGCCGTCATCAGTCATTAATTCAATAACTTTCTTTTTAGCCGTTTCAGAAACTTTTATCATATCATTCTTTGGTTAAATTTAGAAATGTATTAACAGTAATTTTATTAAGACAGCTTCTAAATAGGGTACAAATATACAATATAAGTCATGGATTACCATATAACCTAACATTATATTAGTATATAGTTTTATAGGTTTTTCTTATTAAAAAATAAAGAGCTTAATTGAAAGCTCTTTATTGTGTAACTAGGGATTCTATGGGTTAATAATTTAAACCATTCTTTTTGTTTTTGTGATAGAGAAAATGTTTTGTTTTTGTTTCACCTTTACAATATTCCCTTTTTTGCTAAATCTAAAATAGTTTTTACAGGATTTACAAATCAATTCTGGAGTATTCAAAGTTGCTTTGTTTAGGCGAAAATAATTGTGTCCGAAAGTAGTGCAAAAAAGAGATGTAGTTACATTAGTTTTCATAAGTCTAATTGATTTTCAAAACATTAAGTTAAGTAAAATCATACAAAAATGAAAGAAAAATTCTATTTTTTTGACGGAAAAACCTTCAATTTTGTGGTATTGTTCCTCTTAAAG
This sequence comes from Flavivirga spongiicola, assembly GCF_030540825.1. Lineage (NCBI taxonomy): Bacteria > Pseudomonadati > Bacteroidota > Flavobacteriia > Flavobacteriales > Flavobacteriaceae > Flavivirga > Flavivirga spongiicola. The sequence goes on along the minus strand of NZ_JAUOEO010000001.1, from coordinate 1,649,054 downwards.
TTAATTTTTATCGATAAATGACAGTTTGAAAACGCGAATAGAAAGATTTCTAAATTTGCTTTATCTTGAGTAGAAAGACGCTACTAATACTGTTACTTGCTAGTGGGGGGTTATAATCTGTGACCTAACTCACTTGAATGTAATTTTATCCTTTGTAGAAAAAAATAAAACATGCCTATAAGATATAAAGGAGCAAGGGCCAACACAGGCTATTTTTTTATAATAAATCTATTTGTTTTCAATGCATCAATCATAGATTTGACACTAAAACAATTACAATGCCTTGTCCATTATTCACGTTAAAATATAAATTTATCTTATGATATGGGTTTAAAAAATTCAGAGACTTTTCTCTTTTTTAGATAACTGTGGAAATCATCCATTTCTTTATATACCGATAGATTGATGATATGACCATTATTGGTTGAAATAAAACGGTTTTGACATGATTTACAGATTAATTCTGAAGTCTCATTATTTATTTTTGCTACATGTAAATAGTTATGTCCAAATATGGAGCAAAATCTATTTATAGGTTTTTCATGTGTCATGATTGTAGGAAATTTGGGTACTCAAAGATCGTAAAAAATCACACAAAATAGAGTAAACGATTTTTTTTTCGATGAAATACATGGTGTTGTGGAATCTTAAAATAGAACTCTTTAATTTTTAGCTAGTTGAAAACTGAGGAGCAGTGTTGTTTGTATTTGAGCAACATGTTTATTGAATTCTTTACTGATTTGAAAAAGCAGAATTATTTATAAATTCATAATCAGATAATGATAGTAAGAAAGCTTTCAAATCTGCTTTATCCTGAGCTGAAAGGTGCACCCCGCCTTGCGCTACTTTTTTCATTAAAGGATCAATGGTTGGAGAGTTTTGTAAACCTTCACTGTAATGATTAATAACCTCTTCGAGTGTTGTAAATCTACCATCATGCATATAAGGCGCGGTGAATGCCAGATTTCTTAAAGAAGGCGATTTAAATTTTCCATTATCAGCCGGGTCTCCGGTTACTTTGCCCAATCCTAAGTCTGTAAAAGTAACATCTAAACCATTGTTGTGAAAAATATTATCTGTCCATAATGGGTTTTTGTCACTGCCATGACAATGAAAACAGTCACCCCTTGTTTCATCCATAAAAACATTAAAACCGTTAAGTTCTTGAGGTGTTAACGTTGCCTTGTTTAAAAGGTGTTTGTCAAATTTTGAATTAGAAGAAATTAAAATGCGTTCAAATTGTGCAATGGCTTTGGTAACTAAAGTAGAATCTATGGTTGAAGTTCCAAATGCCTGCTCGAATAAATTGGGATACTCAGAATGCTGTTGTAATTTTTGTTCTACTTGTTTCCAGGTATTATGCATTTCTAAAGGATCTGTTACAGGTAGAAAAGCTTGATGCTCTAAACTAAATACCCGACCATCCCAAAAGAATTTCTCATCGTAATTCCAAGCTAAGTTAAAGAGAGGCATGGCATTGCGGTTGCCAAAAAAACCATCGATCCCATCGCTAAATCGATCTGCATCAGAAAACGCCTTTTCCGGGGCATGACAGTCTGCGCAGGCCTGTGTATTATCTGCTGATAATATAGGATCGAAGAATAATTTTTTACCTAATGCAATACCTTCAACAGTTTGTGGATTGTTTATAGGAACAACAGGGGCAAGTATATTGTCTTGAAAAAGTTGAGGAATTTGCAATGGACTTGGTGTAGGGACATATTTATTGACGCTTTCATTTGAACATGATATGCAAATGAAAAAAAGTAGCATATAATATGAAATCCATTTAAGCATTCTATTGATTAACTGTGTTTAAACTAAATACATTTTGTCCGTTTTCAAACATCATTACCTGAGCATTAAAGTTTGGCATGAGCATATTGTTTAATACCTTTAAGTCCCAGGTATTTGGATTTTTAAACCATTCGGCAATGTTCATATTGACTTCAAAAGTTGCATTATTAGTGATTGTAACTTCGCCTAAATCAACTTCAAAAAAAGTATTTTCAAACACTTGTGTTGCACCGGAATTATCTACTGCTCTTATGGCATGATAAGCGTAACCTGTTTCGGTAGTCGTATTGTCTATAAATTTGCCTTCTAATTGCATGAAATGATAGCCACCTCCTAACATAGCCGGAACACTCCAAGAAGTAGCATTTAAATCAGGGTAATTACTATTGTAATTAGCATCGTTATTAAAACCAAAAGTAAAGAGCACTTTACTGAAAGAACCTGTTGGAATCGTTGTTGTTGGCGTAAAAGATAGGTTGGTATTATTAGTAACATCAACTAAATTATAGCCATCAAGGACGAATGTTTCTCCGTCTGATTTTTGAAATGTTATGTTTGAAATGAGGTATCTTAGTTTTGTAATGCTTAATTGCTCACCATTAGCATTGGTATATTGAATGGTATTAAAATTGGTATTTGTAACTACAGATGTGTCCCAATTATGATTAAAATTAAATGTAACATTTGCTTGAGAAACATTATCATCATTATCTGAGCCGCAGGATAATAATGTGATGACACTAAAAACGAGTATGGAGAATATTTTTCGCATCTTCTTATTTTATTTTAAAAATTAATAAATCTGTAAACCCTTTATTGTCTGGAATATCGATGTTTGCGCTATTGGATTCTCCAACAACGATAATGCTTTTGTCATCAAGTTCAACAGCATCATAAGCAAAATCGATATTGGAACCACCAATGGTTTTTTGCCATTCTAGGTTTGCTTGATCATCAATTTTTACAACCCAAGCATCATTTTGCCCATTGTTATTTGAAATATCTCCATCCGAACTTCTAGAACTTCCGGAAATAATGAATCCATTATCTAGAGTTTTAGAAATAGAGCGGCCCACATCAAAGCTATTACCTCCAAACGTTTTTTCCCAGATTAAATTTCCTGTTGGAGTCATTTTGATAATCCATAAATCGGCAGCACCATGATTACTTGAAACGTCTAAGTCATTACTTCTGGTATCTCCAACAATAATATAATTGCCATCAGATGATTTTGTTATGGCTCTAGCTTCTTCAGTTTCAGAGCCTCCAAAAGATTTTTCCCAAACCAGATTGCCTGTATCAGATATTTTAATAACCCAAAAATCGTAAGATCCTTTATTCCCTTTTATGTCAACATCGTCACTGTCTGAAGATCCTACAACAATATAACCATGATCTTCTGTTTGAATAACATCGTAAGGTGTGTCTGTGAACGTACCACCAAAAAATTTGCTCCATTGTTTTTCGCCAGAAGCATTTAGTTTAATAGCCCAATAATCGCCGCCAGCATGTCTTTTTGATGAAAGAGATTTGCTGTTTCCCTCGCCATTTGAAGCAGAAACATCTAAAACGCCAGTTAAAAGATAGCCGTTGTCATTGGTTTGAATCATTGAAATACCATGGTCTGCTCCAGAAAAGCCAAAAGATTTTTCCCAAGAAATAGTTCCGGAAACATCTAATTTAGAAACCCAAAAGTCATTAAACCCATTATTTTCGTTGACATCTCCATCATTGCTTTTGCTGTAACCTAAGACAGCAAATCCGCCATCTGATGTTTGAATGATATCACTGCCTCGGTCATCATCACTGCCTCCATACGTTTTTTGCCATTGCAGCGTGTTATTTTGATCGTATTTTATTAACCAATAATCAAAAGATTCATTTTGTTTATTTTCAACATCACCGTCTGTACTTTGCACATACCCTAAGATAACGTAACCACCATCTGAAGTTTTGGTAACAGATTGGGCACTTTCATTTTTTGTGCCTCCAATAGTTTTTACAAAATCTATTTCTTTCTTAAGACCTTGAGAGGTGTTATTTGATGCGTCATCATTATTAGAACAACTAAAAAAGAAAGCAATGCCAATTGCTAAAAAAAAATTTGTTTTTACGATTTGCATAGCGATCTTTCTATTAAGAGCCACTTTTTTTAATGACAAACAAACCTCTTTCAATATCACTCACTATAATATTGCCACTTGGTAAGTATGGATAGACATTCCATGCACCATTAAAGCCGGTGTCATCATTTTCTGGATGCGTATCAAAGTACCCTATTTCAGTCATAGTACTACTTGCAATTTGTGAAATATCGATCATTCGTATCCCAGCCCTATAGCTAGCTTGATAGAATGTATCACCCTTTACGTATCCGTTATGATCAATGGCAGTAGAGGCTCCTAGGTAGTCCATGTGGTAAGCTGGGTTGTCTAGATCGGAGAAATCAAAAACGATTGTACGTGTATTGGTGCCAATATCTCTTTCATCTAATTCATCACCTAAGATAAAATAATTTAAATCTTCTGTAAACCAGCCTTGGTGTGTGTACCCAACGTTGGAGTAACTTATATCTGAAATCTTTATTGGATTGGATTTATCGGTTACATCGGCAATAACAACTTCATTTTCATTACTTCCAATTAATATTTCACGACCTGTATAATCTGTGTCTGGACCATTATAAGTTATAACTTGAGCATCATGAGAATAACCTCCTGCTCCAAAACCACCTTCAGAAATTGGCGATGTTGGATTTTGAATATTTATAAATAATGGGCCTCCAGCAAATGTTCCACTTCTGTTAGTGCCAACTATGTATGCATACCCACTAACGTCATTTATTACCACATTATGTGCACTTCCAAACCCAGTAAAATGAGCGTCGGGAGTAAATGTTTCAGGTGGATTAGCGACATTTCTCAAACGTGTCAAATCGAATACTTGCATACCATGATTTCCGGCATTATCTGCCACAATAAAGGCGTGATTTTTATAAACTTTCACATCTCTCCAGGGGCTACTAATTGTTGCGGTGGGAATATTTCCCAAATATATGGGGTTATTCGTATCGGTAATATCAACGAAAGACACATTAGCATCTGTTGCCATTAATGCATATTCCTTATCAGTAGTAAAGTCTGTCCATCCCCAGGAATCATTTCCTTCAGTAGCTCCAAAAATACTCAGTGGTATTTGTGCCATTAAGTCATAATCATTACAGGGATAAATATCTGCAAAACCATTTTCACAAGGAATTCCAGATGTATCTGTGTCATTTCTAAGAATGGGTTCATTGTTATTTCTATCACAAGATTGTGTAGATAAAAATAATAGAGAACCAAAAACAAATAACTGAATAGAACAAATACTCTTTTTTAAGTAGTTCATGTTTGCATTTTTTTTAATTAATCTTTTTCAAAGCATTTAATTTGTTAGAATCTCATAGTCTTTGAATAAAAAACGAATTCTATGATAAACATATTGTTTGCAGTATTAGTATGCACTACGACATGTTTAGTAGTGTAAAGTAATAAAATTAGTTTAATAAACGATCAAAAAGTGTTCCACCTTATTGGTTTTTGCTATTTAATATTCAAAGTTTATTCGTTTATATATTTAAGCTTCTTATTTTTGCACCATGATAGAAGACAAAAATCAACAGAGAACTCAATTAAGTGATTTAGGGGAGTTTGGACTTATAGATCACCTAACCAAGAATTTTAAAATAAGCCATAAATCGACAGTAAAAAGTATTGGAGATGATGCTGCTGTTTTAGATTTTAAAAATAAAAAAATTGTTGTTACAACCGATTTGCTTGTAGAAGGTGTTCATTTCGATTTAAGTTATATGCCTTTAAAGCACTTAGGCTATAAGGCGGCTATTGTTAATTTATCTGATGTGTATGCTATGAATGCTAAGGCCACACAAATTACGGTTTCTATAGCTGTGTCTAATAGATTTCCATTAGAGGCTCTTGAAGATTTATATGCAGGAATAGAAACTGCTGCAAAGATTTATAATATTGATGTTGTTGGAGGAGATACAACGTCTTCTACAACAGGGTTGTTAATTTCTGTAACGGCCATTGGGGAAATAGAAAGTAACAATGAAGTGTATAGGGATGGTGCTAAGTCTAATGATTTATTGGTGGTTACTGGAGATTTGGGTGCTGCTTATATGGGGTTGCAAGTGCTTGAACGTGAAAAAGAAGTGTACAAAGTGAATCCTAATAGTCAGCCAGATTTAGAAGGCTATTCTTATATTATAGAACGTCAATTAAAACCTGAAGCACGAAAAGATATTATTAAATTATTGAAAGATTTAGAGGTGAAACCATCTTCAATGATTGATATAAGTGATGGCCTATCTTCAGAAATCATGCATTTATGTAAGCAGAGTAAGGTGGGATGTGATCTATATGAGGAAAAAATTCCGTTAGATCCTCAGGTGATTTCTACATGTGAGGAGTTTAATATTGATAGCACAACAGTTGCCTTAAATGGGGGAGAAGATTACGAACTATTATTTACAATTTCTCAGGATGATTATTCTAAAATAAAAGCGAATCCAAATTTTACCGTAATTGGTTATATGAAAGAAGAGCAAGCAGGTATACATCTAGTAACTAGGGCAGATACTAAAATACCTATTAAAGCACAAGGCTGGAAAAATTTTAATGCTTAAATACTAATAGATTGGCAGGATTTATAGTTGAAGGTTGTTTGCTGCTTGATTTTACTTCGTGTGTGATGAGGATAGGCTCCAATTCATCATGATCTGTATTTGTGTATTGACTATCAATTGAGGGTCTCATATGTCGCTTCATATGAATACGCTCTAATACATCATTTATTTCTTTAAATTTAGGAGTAAGTTCGGTCAAGTTACCGCTTCCATTGGTAGTGAGTTCTTTTTTGCAGTTTTTGCAAGTATACTCTTTTACATGGTATGTAACATTTCTTGATACTCGGAAATCATGTCCGAATACCTTACAATGAATGTTTTTCATTTATGGCTATTAGATTAATTAGTTAGAGCTCATTAAAATATATAAAAACAATCAGATGTGATTAACAGTTTGTTAATAAATCGATGAAGTGAGCGTTTTCTTCTTTAAACGTTCCATTCTCGAAACGTGTATCCGTTCTAAGATGTCGTTTATCTCTTTAAACTTAGGTGTGAGTTCAATTAATTGACCATTGCTATTCGTTGTTAATTGTTTTTTACAGTGAGAGCATGTGTATTCCTTAACATGGTATGTCACTTTTTTAGTTACCTGATAATCATGGCCAAAAAGATTGCAATACATTTTAGGAATAAAAGTAGGTTTGTTAGAGGTTTTGTTCATGGGATAAAATTTATGAGCAATAAATCTAAAATAAAAATTCCAATAAAACGATAAAATGCTATATATTTTCGATGAAATGCACAATGGTGCGCAAAAATTCCCTTTCATTTTCAATATGACTCATATGCCCATCAGGAAATTCCACCACTTCTACATCGGTATTTTTTGTTTGAGAAATTAATGTATTATAATCTAGTACGGGGTCTTTTCTGCTAATCATCAACATTTTTTTAAAAGGTGTAAAATGGAGAAGTGCTTCTCTATCTTTTCTAATTTTCATACCCTCGAGTGATGCTACTATACCTTGCAAAGGTGTTTTTAAAGCTTCTTTTTTTAGTTGCTTTATTTTTTCTGAAAAAATAATTCTATTTTTTGGTCTAAATAAATTAGAGATAGCCATTCTAATAAACCTTTTATGGTTTTGTTTAACTGCTATTATTGCTCGATCTCTATTTTTTTTCTTTTCAAGGGTATCTGCACTAGCGGTAGAATTCATAAGACATAGCCCTTTCAATGCATCTGGGTTTTTTTCCGCGTAAGCGAGTGCCACATATCCTCCCATGGAGTGTCCGATAAAAGTGGAGCGGCGAATTTTTAAATGCTTTAAAATTGCCTGAACAATTTCAGCCATAAGTTCCATAGTGTGTATATAACCTAGGCATTCGGTTTTTCCATGACCCAATAAATCGATACAAATGACTCTATTTTTTTTTGACAGTGTCGGAATAAAAGTATCCCACATGGAGACGTTTTCTAAAAACCCGTGGAGTAAAACTATAGCATTACCTTTTCCCTTATCGGTATAGAAAACATTAATACCTTTGTATAGTAAATTCATTTTTAAGTAATCTTATGCAAAGGTAAAATCATTCAAATAAGAAAAAGGCTAAGATTTTACTTTTTTAATGGCAGCAAAGGCTTTGTCTACATATTCATCTTCTACTAAAATTGTAAATTCGTTCGTGGTTGAAATGACTTCGTAAAGTACAATGCCTTCCCAAGCTAAACGTTTAAAAAAATGATAATATAGACCGGCAATTTTAGAGTTGTCTTGAGGGAGGTTTACGCTAATTGCTGATAATCCATCCTGTATTGCTAAAAAGGTTTCATTTTTTAATTGATCAATAATAAAACCTTTTAAGCTGCTGGAAATTATAATATTGCTTTCGTGAATACCTCTTGTAAACGTGTAAAATAGTTTTGACTCTTGATTTATTCTATCTAGAATTTTGGCATGATTGTCAATAATAGTATCAGAATTTTTAACGGTAAAATCTGTTAAGTTAGAACGTACAGTTATGTCTCCTAAATTCTGAATAACCCGTTTCATCTTTATTGAATTGGTTAGTGTTGTAGGCGGATTGTATCGCCTTAAGGCCATCATAATAGCTCCGGGTTTAACATCCTTTTTAAGCATTTTGCTAATAGGCTCTGTTAATTCAATAGCTAAAGCACTAAAGTTTATGATATTTCTAGACAACGCCTCTTCCAGATAAGGTTGTGTTATCAAAATGTCTTCAACACAGTTAGATACGGTTTTCATGTTAATTATTTAACAATTTGTGCAAAAATAATCTTTTTTTTAAATAAATATAGTATTTGGACCAAGGAGTTTTAGATTTACATTCAAATTAATGTAAATGAAAATCTTAAAATTTGGAGGTACATCTGTAGGTTCCATTGAAAATATAAATAACGTTAAAGATATTATTAACGATGGAGACAAGAAGATTGTTGTGCTTTCGGCTATGTCTGGCACTACAAATCAGTTAGTTGCTATTGCAAATAATATTGCTAACAAAGAACCAAATGAGGCTGTTGATAAAATTAATAAGTTACATGAAACGTACGCTATTACAATAGATAAACTTTTAACTAATAAAGAATTAAATAAAGAAGTTAAAGATTATGTTTCTAGTATTTTCAATTTTTTAGCTACATGTACTGATAAAACCTTTTCTATAAATTTAGAAAATAATATTGTGGCTCAAGGTGAGCTGCTTTCTACATATATGTTTAACTGTTATTTACAACAAGAAGGCATAAGCTCTGCTTTATTACCAGCTTTAAGTTTTATGCGTATCGATGTAGATAAGGAACCGAATATAAGTTATATAAAAGAACACTTTGAGATTGCAATAAATGCTGTAGAAAATTCAGAAATATATATCACCCAAGGATTTATTTGCTTAGATGATAATAATGAAGTTTCAAATTTACAACGTGGCGGAAGCGATTATACTGCAACTATAATTGGAGCTGCTATTAAAGCAGATGAAGTGCAAATATGGACAGACATAGACGGGATGCATAACAATGACCCCAGATATGTTGAAAATACCAAGCCAATTTCGAATTTATCATTTGATGAGGCTGCTGAATTGGCTTATTTTGGAGCTAAGATATTACATCCACAAACGGTTACACCTGTTAGGGCAGATAACATTCCTGTGCGTTTAAAAAACACAATGAACCCTAATGCTCATGGGACGTTAATTTCTAATATCACTTCAGAAAATGGTATTAAAGCTATAGCTGCCAAGGATAATATTATAGCCATAAAGATTAAATCTGCGAGAATGTTGCAGGCACATGGTTTCTTAAAAAAAGTATTTGAAATTTTCGAAACTTATAAAACGTCTATCGATATGATTACAACATCTGAGGTGGCCGTTTCTTTAACGATTGATGATGATAAAAACTTAGACCAAATTATTGAAGAATTAGAAAAAATAGCTACAATAGAAGTTGATGAAAATCAAAGTATTATTTGTTTGGTAGGACACTCTGTGGTTAACCACGATGACACATATAAGTTATTCCAAATATTACAAGATGTAAAAATTAGAATGATTTCTTATGGAGGAAGCAAAAATAATATTTCTCTATTAGTTGATACAAAAGACAAAATTAATTCGCTGCAAAAACTAAACGATTATTTATTTGAATTAGTCACTCTTTAAATTACAAAATTTTAGTGTTGTTAGCAAAAGGGTCGTTTAAAAACGACCCTTTCTTCTTTATCTTATGAGTTCATAATGTCTTCTATTTCATCTGCTTCAATAGGAATATTTCTCATTAAATTGAATGGTTCACCGTTTTCCTGAATAACCACGTCATCTTCTAATCGTATGCCAAAACCTTCATCTGGGATATAAATTCCAGGTTCTACAGTAAATACCATATTAGTTTGTATGGGCTCTGTTAATATACCATAATCATGTGTATCTAGCCCCATATGGTGGCTCGTGCCATGCATAAAATATTTTTTATATGCAGGCCATTCCGGATTTTCGTTTTGCACATCGTTTTTATCTAGTAGCCCTAAGCCAAGTAATTCACTAGTCATTACTTTGCCAACTTCAATATGGTAGTCTTCCCAAAGAGCTCCGGAAATCAGCATTTTTGTGGCTTCTTTTTTTACTCTGTTCACTGCATTATAAACGTCTTTTTGTCTCGGAGTGAATTTTCCGGAAACAGGAACACTACGTGTCATATCACTAGAATAATTAGCATATTCAGCACCAATATCCATTAATATTAAATCACCTGTTTTACACGGTTGATTGTTTTCTATATAATGCAATACATTAGCATTATTTCCAGAAGCAACAATGGGCGTATAAGCGAATTTTTTAGAACGATTTCGCAAAAATTCATGCATAAACTCTGCTTCAATTTCGTATTCCCAAACACCAGGCTTCACAAAATTTAAAATACGTCTAAATCCTTTTTCGGTGATATCACAGGCTTGCTGAATTAAATCTATTTCAATGACATCTTTTACAGAGCGAAGCCTTTGTAAAATTGGGTTACTTTTAGCAACGGCATGTGCGGGATATTTTTCTTTTAACCATTTTGTAAAACGATCTTCCCGGGTTTCAGTTTCTACATTGGCTCTGTAGTGCTCATTGGTATTAATATAAACAGTATCACATTGGGTCATAATCTCAAACATGATTTTCTCCATGTCTTGCAACCAATAAACAGTTTTAATACCACTGGTTTCAAAAGCTTTTTCTTTGGTTAATTTTTCACCTTCCCAAATAGCAATATGTTCATTCGTTTCTTTTAAAAACAAGATCTCGCGATGTTTCTCTTTTGGGCAATCTGGAAATAGTACAAGAATACTTTCTTCTTGATCTACACCACTTAGATAAAAGATGTCTCGATGCTGCTCAAAAGGCATGGTGCTATCCGCACTTATAGGATAAATATCATTTGAGTTAAAAACAGCCAAACTTTTAGGGGTCATTTTTGAAGTAAAGTTTTTGCGGTTTTTTATAAATAGCTCATTATTAATTAGGTGGTATTTCATATTAAGTGTACGTTAAGTTTATTATATGTAGCAAAACTAAAGAAATCTTATGTAATAATTTATTATATTTGGTAATCCCCTCATATTTTTAATATTAAGGTAAGCAGCTGGAGTTGAGTTTGTTTTGTCCAGAATCTTTTATATTAAGCTTTCGATCTCCAAATCAATTTTTAATAAACATTAAAAATCTAATCAGATGAAAAAAATGACTCTAACAATCGCATTAATATTTTGTTTTATTGGCATAGGAACTTTATCGGCTCAGGTATTGATGAGAGAAGCATCTTTAAAAAAACAAATAGATAACTCAAGTCTAGTTATTGAAGGTAAAGTTGTTGATAAAAAATCCTTTTGGGATGATAATCATCGTATAATCTATACAGCTAATACTGTTGAAGTTTATAAAGTTTTTAAAGGAGAACCATTAACTACTGTTGAGGTTATAACCTTAGGAGGCACAGTTGGTTTACATGCTTTAATAGCAAATCCAAGCTTAAAATTACGACTAGGTGATGCCGGCATTTTTACATTACAAAACAACAATGTTGCTATAAATACTAAAAGTAAATCTACTAAGAAAGCATTTAGACCTTATGGTTCATCACAAGGGTTTTATAAGTATAACTTATATGACGATTTGGCCGTGAACCCTTTTAATAAAAAGAAAGGTATTAAATCGTCTTTTTATAACGAAATTATGAGCCATACTAAAAATGATTATAGGGTTATATCTAATTTCGATACCCAATCTAAAAGCTTGCAATCAAAACAATCGAAAAATCTTTTAGTTCCTACTTCAATTGCATTTACTCCTACGACAGCAACAGCAGGAACTAAAGAGGTGCTTACTATTACAGGTTCTGATTTTGGAGCAGTAAAAGGAAAAGTTGGTTTTAGTAATGCTGATGATGGCGGTGCCACTTTTGTAGATGCATTAGATAGTCAAGTATTAACATGGAGTGATACTCAAATCACTGTCGAAATTCCCTCCGTTGCCGGAACCGGAAAAGTTCGTGTAACTGATGGAGCTGTAACCCCAACTAGTGATGTTTCTGCTAGTGACTTAACTATTTCATATGCCGAATTAAATGTTGAAGGTGATTTTGGTGATGGCGAACTAGCTTATCAAGTGCAGCATATTGGTCAAAGTGGAGGAGGATACACATGGGAAATGTTTACCGATTTTTTTGACGATTCAGAGCACCCGGGAGCTAAAGCAGCATTTGAAAGAGCTTTTAATAATTGGGTTTGCGAAACCGGAGTCAATTGGACTATAAGCAGCTCTGCTACAACAGTGGATGAGGCAATTTATGAAAGTGAAACAGATCCAGAACCTCCTGTTAATGTCATTAGGTTTGATAATGGAGATGAGTTAGAAACAATAACGAGTAATGATGATATTCTTGGTGTTTGTTTTTCCTGGTATGCTGGTTGTGGTCCTTCACCGCTTAAATGGCGAGTAGAAGAATTGGATATTGTATTTGACAGTGATATCAATGACTCAGGCACTCCTGAAACAGAATCCTGGTATTTTGGGAGCGATACTGGTGGCATTACTTCTGATCAATGGGATTTTGAAAGCGTTGCATTACATGAATTAGGTCATGGGCATCAATTAGGTCATGTTATAAATACTAATAATGATGTTATGCACTATACACTTTTAAATGATACAACTCAAAGAGTGTTAAGTGCTGATAATTCGACTGCTGCTAATAACGTGCAAACAAGAAGCACAACTTCTATGGTTTGTGTCCGTCCGTTAATGACTAGTATTTCATGTCCATTAAGTGTAGAAAATAAAGAGTTAGATAAGGCTATTAGCTTATATCCTAATCCTGCCAAAAGTATATTCTATATAAAAAATGATTCCTTTATCAATTTAGAAAAAGTGAATATGTATGATATAAGTGGAAGATTAATTTCTAAGGTTGATATATCTAATAACGATAGCTCAAAAACTAAAACTATTAATGTAACAGGTCTCTCTAAAGGCATTTATTTTGTAAATATTCACTCAGATAGCGCTATGATAACCAGAAAGATGGTTCTAGATTAATTTAACAAAACTATAGCATATTGAAATAGTGTAAATTTGATCAGTTTTAATAATTTTCAAAAATTAAAACTGATCAACATGAAATTTAAAATTCTCCTCTTACTTTTTGTTTTTTCTTTTTTTAAAATATCTGCACAGCAACCCGCAACATCTTCAAAAATAATAGAAGATGCCCTAATCAAAAAAGAGAAACTTACTCAAACATCATTAGTAAAAAATGTTGCTTTTAACAATATTGGACCAACGATTATGAGTGGTCGTGTTACAGATGTGGCTGTTAATCCGGATGACCCAACCGAATTCTATGTTGGATACGCATCAGGAGGTGTTTGGTACACTAAAAATAACGGAATTACTTTTAATCCAATACTAGACACATCAAATACTCAAAACGTAGGAGATATTGCTGTCGATTGGAAAAACAAAACTATTTGGGTAGGAACCGGAGAAAATAATTCGTCTCGATCTAGTTATGCAGGTATTGGAATTTTAAAATCTACAGACCATGGAAAGACCTGGCAAAATATGGGACTTAAAGATTCACATCACATAGGCCGAATTTTAATTAATCCAAACAATCCCGATGAAGTTATTGTTGGCGTCACAGGGCATTTATATTCTCCAAACCAAGAACGTGGGATTTACAAAACAATGGATGGTGGGAAAACATGGATGCAAAAATTATTTGTAGATGATATGAGTGGTATCATTGATGTGCAATGTAGTCCAGGTAACTTTAATCTCATGTTTGCAACATCATGGACTAAAGATCGTAAAGCTTGGAATTTTGATGGCAGTGGGAATAATTCCGGAATATACAAAAGTACAGATGCAGGAAGTACATGGGCTAAAGTTTCTACAGAAAAAAGTGGGTTTCCAACTGGTCAAGGGGTTGGTAGAATTGGCTTAGCTGTTTTTAACGACAACATTATTTATGCCTTACATGATAGTCAATTTCGGAGAGCTCCTGAAGCAAAAAAAGAAGAAAAAGATGGTTTAACTAAAGCCGATTTTAAGACAATGACGGTAGAAACCTTTCTTGAACTTGATAATAAAAAACTTAACGGATTTTTAAAAACGAATGGGTTTCAAGAAAAATATAGAGCAGAAAATATAAAGCAAATGGTAAGAGGTGGCAATGTAAAACCAATTGATCTCGCAAAATATCTTGAAAATGCTAATACTATGCTATTTGATACACCTGTTATTGGCGCTGAAGTTTACAAAAGTGAAGATGGTGGGGTAAGTTGGAAAAAAACACATAATGATTATATTGATGGTCTATATTATAGTTATGGATATTATTTTGGAGAAATTAGAGTTGACCCTCAAGATAAAAAAGGAATCTATGTTTTGGGAGTTCCTATTTTGAAATCTAAAGATGGTGGACAAACCTTTGCCTCTATAAGCAGAGAAAATGTTCATTCAGATCATCAAGCATTGTGGGTAAATCCTAAAAAACCAGGACATTTAATAAATGGGAATGATGGTGGATTAAACATGAGTTACGATGATGGTGAAACATGGGAAAAACTCAATGCTAATTCTGTTGGTCAGTTTTATTCTATAAATGTAGACAACGCGAAACCATATAACATCTATGGAGGCTTACAAGATAATGGGGTTTGGGTTGGTGCAAATAATGCTCGTGAGGATAAAAGCTGGCATCAAAGAGGACAATACCCCTGGAAAAGTATTATGGGTGGAGACGGTATGCAGGTTCAAATTGATAATAGAGATAACAATGTTGTATATACAGGGTATCAATTCGGAAATTATCATAGACTCAATTTAAAAACCAAAGAACAAACTTACATCCAACCAAAACATGAGTTGGGAGAGAAACCGTATCGTTTTAATTGGCAAACTCCCATTTTATTGTCGCAGCACAATCAAGATATTTTGTATTTAGGCGGTAATAAATTAATGCGTTCAATGAATCAAGGAACCGATTGGGTGGCCATTAGTGATGATCTCACCAATGGAGGGAAAAAAGGGAATGTTGCCTATGGAACATTAACAACTATTAGCGAATCTCCTTTTCAATTCGGATTGATTTATACAGGTAGCGACGACGGATTAGTTCAGGTCACTAAAGATGGTGGTGGAAGTTGGGAGATTATTTCAAACGCATTACCAAAAGACCTTTGGATAAGTCGAATTGTGGCATCACAGCATAAAAAAGAGCGCGTTTATGTCACCTTAAATGGCTATCGTTGGGATGATTTTACAGTATATGTTTATATGAGCAATGACTATGGGGAAACATGGAAAGATATTGGTTCCAACATTCCTGCATCTCCAGTTAACGTGATTAAGGAAGATCCTGTAAACGAGAATATTTTATACTTAGGAACAGACAATGGTGCTTATGTTTCGTTTAACCGAGGTCAAAGTTGGGAGGCATTTAGTAAGGGGCTACCAAATGTTGCTATTCACGATATAGTTGTGCAGCCCGATGCTAAACATTTATTACTCGGAACACACGGAAGAAGTATTTACAAAACAGATATAGCAATGCTTCAGCAGATGAATGACAACATGCAATCAAAAGCTATAACGTTTTTTAAAGTTAAAGATATAAGATATTCATCTCGTTGGGGCAATACTTCAAATCAATGGAGTAAAGCCTTTGAACCTAAAGTAGATGTTGCGTTCTATTCAAATACTTCCAAAGAAAAAACCATAAAAATATTTTCTGGAAAAAACGCTTTACTTAACCAAATTAAAGTGAATGCAGATAAAGGGTATAACGATACAAGTTATGATTTAACTCTAACCGAAAAAGGTAGAAAAGCACTCCTTAAAGAAAACTCTGATATAGATATTAATAAGGCTAAAAATGGTAAGTATTATATGCCAAAAGGAACATACTACATTCAAATTGGTTCTGAGAAACAAGCTTTAATAATAAAATAGACTATTTTTGTAACTTAAAATCATTATAAATAGCAAAAACATGACATATGTTAGTTGTCTAAAACTGCTACCTCATGTACCTTTGTCAAAACACAAAATAACTTCAAAATAATGGGTGGATTTTTTAAATCTTCGATTGGAAGAAAGATTGCTATGGCACTTTCTGCTTTCTTCCTCATGTTTTTTTTAATAATACATTTAGCAGTAAATATAACATCTCTATTCAGTGAAGATGTTTTTAACGAGCTATCTCATTTTATGGGAACAAATCCTTTAGTTCAATTTGCATTACAGCCGGTTTTAATTTTCGGTGTTGTATTTCATTTTTTAATGGGTTTTGTATTAGAACTTAAAAACAAAAAAGCGAAAGGCGTTGCATATGCCAAAAATAATGGTGCTGCAAACTCTACTTGGATGAGTAGAAATATGATTTATAGCGGGCTTGCAATATTAGCTTTTATTGTACTTCATTTTATAGATTTCTGGTTTCCAGAGATAAATACTAAATACATTCAGGGGGATATGACTGGAATGCATGATGGA
This sequence comes from Flavivirga spongiicola, assembly GCF_030540825.1. Taxonomy (NCBI): domain Bacteria; kingdom Pseudomonadati; phylum Bacteroidota; class Flavobacteriia; order Flavobacteriales; family Flavobacteriaceae; genus Flavivirga; species Flavivirga spongiicola. Next base: position 1,632,067 of record NZ_JAUOEO010000001.1, on the reverse strand, counting down.
AGTTTTAGATATTTCCACGAATTGCAACACAAGTTTTTAAATCCAGCCAGAGTAGGTGCCTATGTGGTTGCATTTATACTTTTAGCATTACACTTATTGCACGGATTCACATCGGCATTCCAATCGGTAGGAGTTACAGCTGGACGTAAAAAAGCATTACAAACATTTGGAAAAGTATATTCAATTGTTATTCCTCTAGGCTTTATAATAATTGCTCTTTTTCATCACTTTAACCATTAATCTTAAATAGTAAGTATGGCTTTAGATTCAAAAGTACCAAAAGGTCCAATTAAAGATAAATGGACAGATTATAAAAATCATATAGACTTAGTAAACCCTGCTAATAAGCGTCATATAGATGTTATTGTAGTAGGAACAGGTTTAGCAGGTGGTTCAGCTGCCGCGACCTTAGCAGAGTTAGGATATAATGTAAAAGCATTTGCTTATCAAGATTCTCCAAGACGGGCGCACTCTATTGCTGCACAAGGAGGTATTAATGCTGCTAAGAATTATCAGGGTGATGGAGATTCAACATATAGATTATTTTACGATACTGTAAAAGGCGGTGATTATCGTTCTCGTGAAGCAAACGTGCATCGTTTAGCAGAAGTATCAGGAAATATTATTGATCAATGTGTCGCACAAGGAGTTCCCTTTGCACGCGATTATGGTGGGTTATTAGATAACCGTTCATTTGGTGGTGTTTTAGTTTCCAGAACATTCTACGCTAAAGGACAAACTGGTCAGCAATTATTACTAGGTGCTTATTCTGCAATGAATAGACAAATTGCACGTGGTAAAATTGAAATGTTTAACCGTCACGAAATGCTTGATGTTGTGAAGGTTGACGGAAAAGCAAGAGGTATTATAACTCGTAATTTAATTACGGGTGACATAGAAAGACATTCGGCACATGCTGTTGTTATAGCTACTGGTGGTTACGGAAATGTATATTTCTTATCAACAAATGCTATGGGAAGTAATGCTACTGCTGCTTGGAAAATTCATAAAAAGGGAGCGTATTTCGCAAATCCGTGTTATACACAAATTCACCCAACATGTATTCCACGTTCGGGAGATTATCAGTCTAAATTAACATTGATGTCTGAATCTTTACGTAACGATGGACGTATTTGGGTTCCAGCAAAAATAGAAGATGCTCAAGCCATTCAGCAAGGTAAATTAAAACCGACTGATTTAGCTGAAGAAGATAGAGATTATTACTTAGAAAGACGTTATCCGGCATTTGGTAACCTGGTTCCTCGTGATGTGGCTTCAAGAGCTGCAAAAGAACGTTGTGATGCTGGTTATGGAGTAAATGCCACAGGTGAAGCTGTTTATTTAGATTTTGCTGCTGCGATTGATCGTTATGGAAAAGAGCAAGCTAAAATTCAAAATATAGCAAATGCCTCTGAAGAAAAAATATACGAATTAGGACAAGCAATTGTTGAAGCGAAATACGGAAACTTATTTCAAATGTATGAGAAAATCGTTGACGAGAATCCATACAAAACACCTATGATGATTTATCCAGCTACCCACTATACAATGGGAGGTGTTTGGGTTGATTATAACTTAATGACTACTGTTGATGGATTGTATTGTATTGGTGAAGCGAACTTCTCAGATCATGGAGCAAACAGACTTGGAGCTTCGGCTTTAATGCAAGGTTTGGCTGATGGCTATTTTGTACTGCCTTATACTATTGGTGATTATTTATCTGATGATATTAGAACAGGAAAAATACCAACTGACACTAAGGAATTTGATGAAGCTGAAAAAGAAGTGAAAGATAGGATAGATTTCTTTATCAATAACAAAGGAACAAAATCTGTAGATCACTTCCACAAACGTCTTGGAAAAGTCATGTGGGATAAAGTAGGAATGGCGCGTAATGAAAAAGGTTTAACAGAAGCTATGGCCGAAATTAAAGCCATTCGTGAAGAGTTCTGGAAGGAAGTTAAAGTACCGGGAAGCGCAGATGAAATGAATCCAGAATTAGAAAAAGCTGGTCGTGTTGCCGATTTCTTAGAGTTAGGTGAATTATTTGCTAAAGATGCTTTGATAAGAGAAGAATCTTGTGGAGGTCACTTTAGAGAAGAATCCGTTGAATTAGACGGAGAGCAAAAAGGAGAAGCGAAACGTAATGATAAAGATTTTGCATTTGTTTCTGCATGGGAGTATAAAGGCGAACCTGCTGATGCGGTTTTACATAAAGAAGAATTAGAATTTAAAGATATTGAACTAAAACAACGTTCGTACAAATAGTTGATGGTTGTCAGTTATTAGTTTATAGAAAGAACTAACAACGAGCAACTAACAACCAAAAGCTAAAAAAATGAATTTAACACTTAAAATTTGGAGACAAAAAGACTCAAATGCAAAGGGTCAAATGGTCGATTATAAAGTTACTGATATTTCAGAACATATGTCTTTTTTAGAAATGATGGATGTTTTGAACGAACAATTAGTTAATGCCGGGGAAGAACCTGTAGCATTTGATCACGATTGCCGTGAAGGTATTTGTGGGATGTGCTCTTTATATATTAATGGGGAAGCTCATGGTCCGGATAGAGGCATAACAACCTGTCAATTACATATGCGTATGTTTAAAGATGGCGATACCATTACGATTGAGCCATTTAGAGCAGCAGCATTTCCTGTAATAAAAGATTTAGTAGTAGACAGAATGGCTTTTGAGCGTATTCAACAAGCAGGAGGTTATATTTCTGTAAATACTTCTGGAAATACTCAAGATGCAAATTCACTTCCTATTTCAAAGCATGCAGCAGACGAAGCTATGGATGCTGCTACTTGTATTGGTTGTGGCGCATGCGTAGCTACTTGTAAAAATTCATCTGCAATGTTGTTTGTAGGAGCTAAAGTGTCCCAATACGCATTATTACCTCAAGGACAGGTAGAAGCAGCAGATCGTGTTCAAAATATGGTTGCTCAAATGGATCTGGAAGGTTTTGGTAATTGTACAAATACAGGTGCTTGCGAAATTGAGTGCCCCAAAGGAATTTCTTTAGATAATATTGCTCGAATGAATAGAGAATTAATGAAAGCTAATATGTCATAATGTTTTGATAATTATATCTTAAAATTTAAGAACCCAAGCTGATGCTTGGGTTTTTTTTTTTAGATTTAAGAAAATAAATCTTACAGATGAAAGTAAAATTCATAGTCCTATTTTTTCTTTTTCACTTTATATATATAAATGTTAATTCGCAAACATGTAAAAAAGAAGTTAGTTTGTTTTGTGAAGAGACTGTATTAAGACACCTAAGATCATTGTCTTCGGATGCCTTTGAAGGAAGAAGAACTGGAACTAGAGGCGCCTTAAAAACTAAAAAATATATAATTAACCAGTTTCATTCATTAAATATTCGACCATTAGAAAAAAGCTATGAACAACGTTTTTTGTTTGAAAAGAAAAAAAGAGAATATAAAGCGACAAATGTTTTTGGATTAATAAAGGGCACCAAAAACCCACGTAAGTATATAATTATTAGTGCGCATTATGATCATGAAGGCATTAAAAATGGAGCCATTTATAATGGTGCTGATGATAATGCCTCTGGGTTAAGTGCACTATTTAGCTTTGGTGAGTATTTTAAAAATAATCCACCAAAATATTCCGTTATTTTAGCTGCATTTGACGGGGAAGAATTAGGATTTCAAGGTTCTAAATACTTTATAAAGAATCCAATTGTTCCATTGAAAAACATAAAAGTGAATATCAATATGGATATGATTAGTAGGAGCGAAAAAAACGAATTATATGTAGTTGGAACAGAACGCAACAAAAAATTGAAACATGCGGTTGGCTATTATAAACATTCCAAAAAAATTAAACTCATAGCAGGGCATAATAGCTGTGATGACTTAGAGAATTGGACCTATTCGTCAGATCATGTAAACTTTTATAAGAAAGGAATTCCGTTTTTATACTTTGGAGTAGAAGATCACAAAGATTATCATGAACCAACAGATGATTATGAAAACATACACACAGAATTTTATGTAGAAGCCGTAAAGGTTATTATTTCGGTTTTTGAAAAAATAGATGATTTACGATTCTAAAAGTGTGTGTACACAAATATAGACATACTTAATAAGTAATAAAGGTTGGACACGAATATCACAAATTTTCACTAATTAGCCTGAGTTCGATTTATAACAAATTGAAATAGAATTATAAGCATAGAGGGTAGATTCGTGCAAATTAGTGTAATTAGTGTCTTTTTGAAGAAGTATTCAAACAGTAATTCTAAAAGTAAGCTTTGAGTTGAATAGAACCCGTATGTATGGTTTTACTGGTTTCTGTTTTTCTCCCAAAATAACTCAGATTAAGATCAAGAAAAGTGGTTAGTTTTTTTTGAGCTAATAAAGTCCACGTAAAGTTTTTTCCAGGTTGTAATCCTTCTAACATCTGATAAGCAACAGGTGTGTTTGGGTTGCCATTATAAACATTTGAGAAATAATTAAACTCCCCATTTATAGCACTTTTTTGACTGTTGGCCAAAGTAAATGAAACACCATACTTTTGTTGTTTTAAAGACTCTAAACCGCCTATGGTGTTATCTTTGCTTGCATGTTGGTAAAATACATCAAAACTAGAATTATCATTAAATAAGTACGATAGTTTTGGATTTAGTCGAGTCTCTTCAAAATTGTAATTTTTACTTACAAAATTCTCACTAATACTTTCATTTATACTAAAAGAGGAAAGCATATTTATTAACCAGCTTTCAGCAATTTTATGATTAAAATTAAACTGATGACTTTTTAAACCGTTTTCAATAAATCCAATTGAAAGTATGTTCCGAGTTGTATTGTCAAGATATGTATATGAGGTTGTATAACGTTGTTTCCCTCTATTAAAAAACAATACATTTCTGAAGTTTAATTGTAGACCTAGTTGATTGTCTTCACTATTTTTAAAAGGATTAAGGTCAAAACTATTTCCATCTCTTTTTATTTTTCTATCAATTAAATAGCTGGTTTGATTATAAAAATGTGACCAGAATTTTTTCGATTTATGTTCACTAACAGCCCATTGAGAAGGGTTAATTGTGAGTGTTTGACTCAACCTGTTTTGATGCGTTTTTATAAAAACCCGGTTAGGTAAAAGGACTCTTATGTATTTCCCCTGATCTTGAAATTGAGCAATTTCAAATTCTTCAAGCTCCTGTATACCATTTTCATTATAATCAATCCAGGTATAGGTACCTTGTCCTGCTTCAACTTCAACATAGGTAAAATCCTGTTGTGGCAATGTTCCTGAATTGGTTTCAAAAATAGTATTCCACTGTACAATTTGTTTAAAAAGTTTTTGGTTAAATTGTAGTCTGGAATTTATAGAACGTTCATTTTCAATAGCACTATCTTCGCTTTTTAAAGTTCTATAATTGGCATATAAAGATAGGTTGGTGTTTTTGTTTTGAACCAATCGCGAATCTAAATAGAATGTGTTGGAAGTATTCACTTTTTGTAATTCGTTATTCCTGATACTATCATTCACTCGGTTTTTATAACCTATTTCTGCAAAAACCTTAGTGCTGTCACCTACTCCAACAAATATTTCGTAGGATTTAAACTTTTGACTTAAAGGGGTTAATGTTTGAGTTGAAACATCTTTTTGTTCATTATCCTCAATAGCTAATTTGACTCCTAACCAACTTTTTTGCATGCTATAGGTAACACGGTTATAAGACCTTAAAAAGGTTGAGGTATTTATGTTAGAATTGGCATTTAGGAAACTAGAATAAGATGAAATGTTAAACTTATTTAGAAGTAAATTAACATGGGTAACATGTCTGTTGCCGTTAAAATTTTCAGAGTAACCTAAATGCTCAAATTGATAGTCAATAGTGCCTTTTTTAGGATGGAAAATTCGAAAACCTGAGTTTAACAAAATTTGATTTCCTAAGTTTGTTACGGTTTGATTTCCTAATGGAGGGGCTAAATTCCAGTCGCGATTAAACTCTGCATTATATAGACGCTCTATAGTTTTAAAATCCTGTTGAATATAATCTGTGTTGACAAAAGCACTTAAACTCCAAAGGCTATCATTTTTGATGAGTTTTTGCTCCATATTTAATTTTCCAGCAAAACCGTCGTTATCATTATCATTTAAATTCGAAAATAAGTTTAAATCATTTTTACTACCAGAAGCTTCAAAATTAATACTCGTTTTTTCTGAAGGTTTATAGTTTCCATTTATTACAGCTATCTGAAGTTTGGTAGGCGCTACTAATTGAACTATGGGTGCATAATTTCCTTGAGAAACACCAGCAAATTCGTAAATATTATTAATAGCTGTTGTGTTGCTTAAAATGTAATCCCCTTGGTTGGTTCCAACTTGTGTAAAGGTGACACGGTATAATGTGTCGTCAGGATTATTAGAAAACACAAAAGCTTCAACACCACCAATAAGTTCTTTTTTGTATAAAATTCTATTCTCATTTAAAGCTTCTTGAATTTCAGAAGGAGCTACCATTAAGCTTCTATCATCACCGGCATTAGATAATATTTGAATCTGTTCTTCGGATAAGTTTTGTTGAAGAGGTTGGCTTTTCGCATCATTTTCAGAATATACAGAAACACCTATATTTAGCTTGTCGCTTTCAAATCGTCCACCGCCATAAGCCACAAAACGTGAATAATTACGTTCGCTAAATTGATAATCGACAGTAATCCTCATTTCGGAAGTTATAGGGTATGTAGCATTAAATATAATTTCACCCGCATTATAATCTATAATATAATCTTGATCTTCGCCACGTTTTACGGCGACACCATTTACATAAACCGTTTCGCTACCACTAACAACAAGTACAAATAATTCGCCATTTTGCCCCTGTAATTTATAAGGTCCTTGATTCCCTTCCTGGGCTGTGAACTGGCTTCTTGTAAACTGTCCGCGTACAATAGCCCCAGAAGCAAATAAATTAGTTTGAGATACTTCATCTCCTAATTTGGCGTTAACGGACAACCCTTGTACACGCTTAGAAAAACTCGCGAAATAAGAATCGGTATTTTGTAAATCAATATCACCTGCTCTAATATTCCAACGGTCACTAAACAGCTCAATAAAAACCTGATCAAATTCATCTAAACGTTGCGAATAGCCACTTTCTTGTAATGGAATATTGGCATCCTGTATGGATGCCCTAAGAGAAACCTTATCATTAAGCTTTCCGGTTATTTGAAGATCTAGTTCACTATTTAAAACCGAATTTTGGTTATTTCCGATAGTGACGCCTCTTGAGATGCTTCCCGAGGTTGTTAAACCATCGAAAGGGACGAAGTTTTTAGAATCGTTTGGTTCCGATAGTTTGTATAGCTTTTCAAGGTTATCACTGTTTTCAACAATAATAGCTTCATCCAATTGCTGATAGGTTTTGGTTAAAAAATCGGGGAATCTTAAATAGTTGATGATGATTGAATCTGTTTCAATAAGCTTTTTAAAAGTAAGAATTGCTTTGGCAAAATCAACTGAATAGAATGTAGAATCAATAATCGTATGGTCTTTTCGTTTAATTGAAAACGAACTGGAATTTATACTTACACTGTCTATACGAATAGTATTTTTTACAGCAACCCTTATAGTTTTATAGTTTGAAGTTGGCTCTTGAGTAAATCCACAAAAACCAATTAAAAATATAAGAATTGATATAATAAACTTCATTAGATACTTAAACTACAAATAGTTTAAAATATTTTGTTAGTATGATTCGCTAAATCTGCCGTAATAACGAATATAATACCTTTAAGGCGATTTAAAGGCGTCTTATAAATTTGTCTTTCCTGAGATTAATGCTGAGCTTGTTTCAGTAAATAGGAAATCTAAATAAAAATAAATTTTTATTTGATGGTGTAAAAGTAACGTATTATTTATTTTAGCTAGATGAAATAAACATAATTAAAGATTTTGATACTTGCCAGGATCTTTACTATGGGAATGACGTCTAATAATAAAAACAATAACCATATACAGATGAAAATTATATCATATAACGTAAACGGCATTCGAGCGGCGATCAATAAAGGTTTTGTAGATTGGTTAAAAAGTGCAAATCCAGATGTTATTTGTTTACAAGAAATAAAGGCTATGAAAGAGCAGTTAGATTTGGATGTTTTTGTTGAAGCTGGATACAAATATAATTATTGGTTTAGTGCTCAAAAAAAAGGATATAGCGGTGTGGCCATTTTAAGTAAAATAGAACCAAAGCATATAGAATATGGCACAAATATTGAGTCAATGGATTTTGAAGGACGAAATATACGTGCTGATTTTGATGGGGTATCCGTTATGAGTTTGTATTTACCGTCTGGAACGAACGATGCTCGTTTAAATCATAAGTTAGAGTATATGGACTTATTTCAAGATTATATAAATAATCTCAAGAAAGAGTTTCCCAATCTTGTTATCTGTGGTGATTATAATATCTGTCATGAAGAAATAGACATTCATAACCCTAAAATGAAAGGTGTATCTGGGTTTTTACCTGACGAACGTGCATGGATTGGAAGTTTTATTGATAGTGGGTTTATAGATTCGTTCAGATATTTAAATACAGAAACTCAGCAATATAGTTGGTGGAGTTATCGTGCTAATGCCCGCGCGAATAACAAAGGTTGGCGATTAGATTATGCTATGGTTGCAGAACCATTACAAGAAAAAATAAAAAGAGCCGTTATACTCTCTGAAGCTGTACATAGCGATCATTGTCCAATTTTAGTAGAAATAGATAATTAAAACACATTTTATAAATAAGTAAATAACAAATGAACCCAAGCAGAATGATAAAAAAAATCTTATTCACAGTACTGACCTTAACATTTTTAGTGTCTTGTGTGTCACCAAAAATATATAAAGAATTAGAAGACAAATATGGTGCTTTAAAGGAGGAAAATAGGAAACTTTCTAGTGAAAATGATGCACTTTTAAGTGCTAAAAATGCCGCAGAAAATGAGTTGAAACAAATTCAGAAAGCCTTTGATGAAGCTATTCAAGAACGTGATAAACTACAAGCAGATTATAACGCAGCAAAATCTAATTACGATAATCTGAAAAATTCCTATGATGCTTTAGAAAAAAACAGCTCTAGTGCCATAGCAAGAAACTCTAAAAAGAATAGAGAATTATTAGCGCAACTAGAAGCAAAAGAACAGGCTTTAGCTGCTGAAAATGCGCGTTTAGCAAAACTTAAAAAAGAATTAGAAGACAGATCAAACCGAGTAGCGGAATTAGAGAATGTTATTGCTTCAAAAGATGCGGCGATGACACAACTAAAGAATGCCATTTCTAGAGCTTTAACAGATTTTGAAGGGAAAGGTCTAACGGTAGAACAACGCGATGGAAAAGTATATGTGTCTATGGAAAACAAACTATTATTTAGTTCTGGTAGTTGGGCAGTTGGTAATGAAGGGCGAAGAGCCGTACAACAATTAGGAAGTGTACTTGGTGATAATCCAGATATTGCGGTCCTAATCGAAGGGCATACAGATAATGTACCCTATAAAGGCAACGCACAATTAAGTGGTAACTGGGATTTATCAACCAAGCGAGCGACAGCTATTGTAAATATTTTAAGAGAAAATGTGGCTATAAATCCTGAAAATTTAACAGCAGCGGGTCGCGGTGAATTTGCTCCTATTGCTTCAAATGATACAGCAGTAGGCAAAGCAAAAAACAGACGTATTGAGGTCATTTTAACACCAAAATTAGATGAGCTGTCTAAATTGCTAAACGAGAATTAATCATATTGTTATTCCTGCTTTGGTAGGAATTCATTAAAAAACCTTTCAGAATAATAAGATTCTGAAAGGTTTTTTATCTTTGTGCTTCGTCTGAAAAACTCAAAAGACTTGTCATTCCTGCGAAGGCAGGAATCCACTAGAAAATTAGAAGTTTCAATTAAAAAGATTCCCGCCTTCGCGGGAATGATAAAAATATAATCTATGAAATACACAACACTTCCAAATACCAATATAAAAGTTAGTAAAATATGTTTGGGCTCCATGACATGGGGAAACCAAAATACAGAAGCAGAGGGGCATGCACAATTGGATTATGCTTTAGACCAAGGTGTTAATTTCATAGATACGGCAGAGTTGTATCCAGTACCTGCTACAGCAGAAATGAGTGGACGTACCAGTAAAATTATTGGAGCCTGGTTACAAAAAACGAGTCATAGAGATAAGGTTGTTTTAGCTTCTAAAATTGCAGGACCTGGCGATTATACAGCACATATTCGGAAAACAGGATTCAGTCCAAATGCGATAAAAGAGGCTATAGATTTAGAGCTAAAAAGATTGCAAACAGATTATATAGATTTATACCAATTACATTGGCCGGAACGAGACACCAATAGGTTTGGGGTAAGAGACTATAAGTATGACGATAATTGGAAAGATAATTTTAATGAAATTCTTCATAGTTTAGATAACGCTATAAAAGAAGGGAAAATAAGAAATATTGGTGTTTCTAATGAGAATTCATGGGGAACCATGCGTTATTTAGAAGAATCTAAAAAGCATGATTTACCTAAAGTGATAACGATTCAAAATGCCTACTCTATGCTGACCAGAACATTTGAAACTGATCTGGCAGAAGTAGCTTTGAGAGAAAATGTAGGTTTGCTAGCATATTCACCAATGGCATTTGGCGTACTTTCTGGTAAATACATTAAAGGCAATGCGGCTGATAATGCAAGACTTAAATTATTTCCAAGGTTTGCTAGATATAGTGGAGAACAAGCAGCCGATGCGACAAGACGTTACTTGGAAATAGCTGAAAACCATGGTTTGACTTTGGCGCAAATGTCACTAGCATTTGTAAATCAGCAGCCCTTCATTACTAGTACTATAATTGGAGCTACCAATTTAGAGCAGCTTAAAGAAAATATTGATAGTATTCATGTTGAATTAAGTTATGAAGTATTAGAGCAGGTTGATAAAGTGCATCAGGAAATACCTAATCCAGCATCATAAACACTTGTTACTCCAAACAAAGTAAAAAATTTCATTAATTAAACATCGAATTTTCTAAGTATTATATTCATTGTTTTTCAAATTTCAAATTTTACGGTTTTTCCATAACAACAATTTTAGTTTTTCGACAAAACAGAAGATTTTTAATAATTACTAAGTAAGAAATTAAAACATAAAAATTAAATTTAGTTAATAAAAAAACTTTCTCTCATTTTTTATAATAAATAAAATTTTATTAATCTATAAATTATTAAAAAATGAAAAATTATTTAAAATTTGCGATTCTACTTTTTGGAATTTCATTAATTCTCACTAGTTGTGAGAAAGACACCCCATTTACTAATGAGAAACTTACTAACGATTTTGTAGAGTACGAGATTACCGAAGAGGATATTCTTAAAATCAGAGAACTCGAGTTTAACCCTTTTGCACTTAGGTTAATAAGTCAAAAAAATAGATATGGTATAAACGAAAAATATTATATAATTGAAGAAGATATAATGATTAGTTATAATCAAGTTGATGAAATGATATCTTCAAAGAAAACGAACAAACAACAGAATTCTAAATCAAAACATTATCATTCAAACAATATTGTTAATAATATTCAGACTTTAACAGTGAGAGGTGTCAATCAAGGGAATGGAGCTCTTACTAATGCTCAGCAAACAGCTCTTAGTGGTGCTATACAAAAATATAATGAATTAAATATAGGGCTAGACTTTGTATTAACTTTTGGAGCAGAAGATAATTCTCTAGATATAAATGCAATCCAAGTTGTTGGACCAGCAGGTGGAAGAGCAGATTTTCCATTTAATGGTAACCCTGGACCAATAGCAAGAATATTTACAGGAACAAATGGTTCAAATGCAAATGTTTTAAGACATATTTGGATTCATGAATTAGGACATACTTTAGGTTTAAGACATACAGATTGGTTTAGTTTACAAAGTTGTGGTTTAAATCAATCAGAGGGTATAAATTCTACGCAAGAACCAAATGCTAACGGAGCTAACCATATACCAGGAACTCCAACTGGTTATGACGTTACTTCTGTCATGTTAGCTTGTTTCAATAATTCGGTACTAGGAAAATTTAATAGTAGGGATATTATTGCGTTGGAGTATTTATACTCTTTACCACAAGGAGCGTCTTTAATTTGCGGTACTACATCTGAAACTTATACTTTAGATAATGACGGTAGTTCAGTTACATGGCAAACACCTAGTTATCTTAATATTTTATCATCAAATAATACAAGTATTACTGTACAACCAAATAGTAGTAATATAAACGGACCTGGCTATGTTAGGGCTATTACTTCTAGCGGGACAGTACAAAAAGAATTTTGGATAGGTAAACGTTATGTAGATTGGGTTAACTTTAGTAACGGTATAGGTGAAGACGGCTATTTTTGTTCCAGTAATAATGGAAATGAATATGTTATATCTCCTAAAATAAAGGGAAATACTTATCAATATAGGTTATTAAGTTTTCCTAGTTTAAGCGTTTTATATACATCAACTACTACTAGTAGTAATTCAGGAACAATTAATTATACACCATCTCCAGGGTGGTATGTTTTTGAAGCTAGAATAACTAATGCATGCGGTACTTCTGATTGGATTGGTTGGGAAGTTGAATACGTTGATTGCACAAATGGAGGAGGAGGTCATGGAGACCAGGGAGAAGGCTAATATAAAAAGGTTTGATTTAGATTTAAATCAAAAAAACCCGCTACTTTTAAAGTAAGCGGGTTTTTTAATTATTTAATTTGATTACCATCTTTATCAAAAAAATGATATTCTAGATATGTGTAAGCATCTCTTGGTAAAACTTTAACCCATTTTTTGTGTTCAAAAAACCATTTTGAACGTATCGATGGAAAACCTTTTGTTAAAAAGGCTGCTATAAAAGGATGTGTGTTTAAAGTCAACTTTTTATAGTCTTTTTTTAATAGTTGTTCAAGATCGTGTGTTACTTTTTGCACCAATCCTATGGGTGCTTCAACCTCAGAACCATTTAATCCGTTAGGGTTTTCCTCTCGGGTTTTAATATTCATTTCCGGGCGAACACGTTGTCTTGTTATTTGTATCAATCCAAATTTACTAGGAGGCAATATTTTGTGTTTTGCTCTGTCATCTTTCATTTCGTCACGAAGATGGTTAAATAATTTTTGCCTGTTTTCAGCATTTGTCATATCAATAAAATCTACTACTATAATCCCGCCCATATCACGTAAACGTAATTGACGAGCCATTTCGGTAGCAGCTATTAGATTAACTTCTAATGCCGTATCCTCTTGGTTATTGGCTTTATTAGATCTATTACCGCTGTTTACATCTATAACGTGCAGTGCCTCAGTGTGTTCAACAACGAGATATGCCCCTTTTGCCATAGAAACGGTTTTGCCAAAGGAAGTTTTTATTTGTCTTTCAATTCCAAATTTTTCAAAAATTGGGACTTTAGACTGATACAATTTAACTATTGATTCTTTTTTTGGTGCAATTTCTTGCACATAATCTTTAATTTGAATGTAAAGCTCTTCATCATCAACATGAATACTTGTAAAGGTGTCATTAAATATGTCTCGTAAAATAGACGAGGCCTTATTCATTTCTCCTAATACTTTACTTGGATGATGTGCTTTGTGTAGCTTTTTACACATTGCCGTCCAACGACTAAGCAAATTTTGTAAATCTTTATCTAGTTCAGCTACTTTTCTGCCTTGTGCTACGGTGCGTACAATAATACCAAAACCTGGTGGAGTTATACTCTTTACCAATCGTTTTAATCGGTCTTTCTCTTCTCTGTCTTCTATTTTTTGAGAAATAGAAATACGACTAGAAAAAGGAACTAAAACAATATATCTACCAGCAATAGAAAGCTCAGAGCTTATTCTAGGACCTTTTGTAGATATGGGTTCTTTAACTATTTGTACTAATAGCGATTGATTAGATTTTAAGGCGTCGACAATTTTGCCGTCTTTCTCAATATCTTTTTCAAATGGAAAGTTTTTTAAAGAAAAATCTTTTAATTTACCTGTGCTTACACGTTTTGTGAATTTTAAAAGTGAAGGTAGTTTTGGTCCTAAATCGTGATAATGCAAAAATGCATCTTTCTCGTAACCTACATTAACAAATGCAGCATTCAGGCCAGGAACGGCTTTTCTTATTTTGGCTATAAACACATCACCAACAGAAAAGTCATTACTATCTTCATCCTTTTGTAATTCAATAAGTTTTCCATCTTTTAATAAGGCAAAATCAACATTGTCGGAACTAGATCGAATAATCAATTCTTTATCCATTTAGTTAATTTTTATCCATACTTTCTAGTTTACAGTGACAGTTAACAGTTTATAGTATTAATACTATAAACTAAAAACCAACAACTAAAAACTGAATTGTACAGATGGATTATACATTATTTTTTATCTGATAATAAAATTGTTTTTCTATTACCAGATAGAATGCCTTAATTAATCTTAGTAATTCAAGACTAACTTTTTGCTAAGGCATTTCACAGGATTTTTAAATCCGTGGAGTTCATAAAACGCTAAAAAATGCTTAATATTTTAATGAACTCATTTCAAAGAACTTGTTATTTTTTAAACCAAAAGAAGTAGCTAATCTAACTACTTCTTTGATTTATTTTTTCTTTTTATGACGGTTAGCGCGTCTACGTTTTTTACGCTTATGCGTTGCAACCTTATGTCTTTTACGTTTTTTACCACTTGGCATAAATACTGTCGTTTTAAATTAATAATTTATTTTTAATACTTTATTTAACGTCTACATTTGTTTTAACGCCTTCAACAAAAACTTTTGCAGGCTTAAATGCAGGAATATTATGAGCAGGTATTTTTATGGTTGTGTTTTTAGAAATATTTCTACCAGTTTTTTCGGCTCTTGTTTTTATAATGAAGCTTCCAAAACCTCTTAAGTAAACATTATCACCACTTTCTAAAGAAGTTTTTACTTCTTCCATAAATGTTTCAACAGTTGCTTGAACATCTCCTTTTTCAATTCCTAATTTTTCAGAAATTTTTGCTACTAAATCAGCCTTCGTCATTTTAATATTTTATTTTTTAGGTTACTATCAATTTCGAGGGATGCAAATATAGGAATTTAATATTCAATATTTCAAACCTAATTCATTAAAATTTAAGATTATAAACGTTTATTTTTGTGAGCTATATATATTCAATAAATGATATTTTCAAAAATTTTAATTCGCTGGTACTCAAATAATAAGCGAGAACTTCCTTGGAGACTAACAAAAGCTCCTTACTATATATGGTTGTCAGAAATTATTTTACAACAAACACAAGTTAATCAGGGGCTTCCATATTATATATCATTTACAGAAAAGTTTCCTTCAGTTTTTGATCTTGCTAAAGCAGATGAAAGTGATGTGCTTAAATTATGGCAAGGATTAGGATATTATTCGCGAGCCAGGAATTTACATGCTGCGGCTAAATATATTGTAAAAGAACTAAGAGGAGAGTTTCCTAATAGTTATAAAGACTTATTAAAACTAAAAGGGGTGGGCGATTATACAGCAAGTGCCATAGCGTCTATTTGTTTTAATGAGGTTACTGCAGTTGTTGATGGGAATGTTTATAGAGTGTTGTCGAGATATTTTGGAGTTGACACACCCATAAATTCTTCAAAAGGGGTAAAAGAATTTAAAGCACTAGCTCAAGAATTAATCGATAAAAAAAAACCAGCAGATTTTAACCAAGCTATTATGGAGTTTGGAGCAACACAATGTAAGCCTAAAAACCCAGATTGCAATGTATGCCCGTTTAATAAAGGATGCATTGCTTTCAATAAAAATATAATAAACAAATTACCAGTTAAAATTAAATCAGCAAAAGCGAAAAATAAGTATTTTAATTTTTTGGTATTTATTTCTGAAGATGGTAAGACTGTTTTAGAAAAAAGAGAAAATAAAGGTATTTGGCAAAACTTATATCAATTTCCTCTAATTGAAACCAATGCAAATGTAGATATAAATACGTTGAAACCCCTTATTAAAGAACACGATTTAATAAAAGGGATGCCGTTTGAGTTATCACTATATAATAAAGATATTATTGTACATAAATTATCTCATCAACACCTACATACCAGGTTTTGGGTTGTAAACGTAAATAGACTTAAAGACAAAAGTATTTCAACAAATGATATACATAATTATGCCGTACCAATTCTAATAGGAAATTTTATTGAAGCTTTTAATTTTTAAAAACGCCCCTCAAACACTTGGTATTTGAGGGTCCATCAAAAATTATCACACTGGGATACGGCAAGATTCATGAATTCTTTATTTTTGACTAGTTTAGATTGAACACTCATATTTTTTTATTAATTTTAAAGAAATGAAACACAATATTGTAATTTTGCGTTCATAAATAAACAATAATTATGTCTGGAACATTAAATAAAGTAATGCTGATTGGGCATTTGGGAGATGAAGTGAAAATGCATTACTTTGAAGGTGGAGGGTGTATTGGTAGGTTTCCTTTAGCTACAAATGAAACTTATACAAATAAGCAAACAAACGAACGTGTTTCTAATACTGAATGGCATAATATTGTTGTTAGAAATAAAGGAGCTGAAATATGCGAAAAGTATTTAAGTAAAGGCGATAAGGTTTATATTGAAGGTAGGTTGAAAACCAGAAAATGGCAAGACGATAATGGTAACGAAAGATATTCTACAGAGATACAGTGTAACGATTTTACATTTCTTTCAACCAAAAAGGAGAGTGAGAATAATGCAGCTGCTAACAAACCCTCAACTCAACCCCCTGTTGCTAATAAGCCATCAAATAGCGAGCCTATTGGGGAAGAAAACGATGACCTTCCATTTTAATTTAAGTTAAACTAAAAAGAGCGTATTTGGATCCTGATCCCTCGAGTTTTAAATCTTTATTCATGGCAATTGATTTTTCAGTTGTTACTGGTTTTGTCTTATTGTTTTTGCTTTTAGTTTGTTCCGCCCTTATTTCTGGAGCAGAAGTAGCTCTATTTTCTCTTAATAGAAAAGATATTGATGAACGTTTAGAAGCGAAATCTAAACGCATTGAAATTATATCGAAATTATTAGAACGCCCAAAAAAAATATTAGCGACTATATTAGTTGCTAATAATTTTATAAATATAGCTATCGTTATTTTGTTTGCCTTTTTAGGTGAGATTATTTTTGATAATATAGATGTGGTTTTTGATTTATATTTTTTTAAAATAAGCCTTAAATTCCTTTTAGAAGTTATTCTTGTTACATTTCTAATCCTACTTTTCGGTGAAATTTTACCTAAAATTTATGCTAGCAGAAACAACTTGAAGTTTGCTTCTTTTATGGCATACCCTCTTAAAGCTCTTGATGTGCTATTGTCCCCGGTAAGTTTGCCAATGCGAGGCGCTACGTTAGCGATCCATAATAGGTTAGGAAAGCAAAAATCTAATTTAAGTGTCGATCAGCTTTCTCAAGCTTTAGAGTTAACAAGTGAAGAAGACACTACCAAAGAAGAACATAAAATATTGCAAGGTATCGTATCTTTTGGGAATACAGATACGAAACAGGTTATGCGTCCTCGAATAGATATTTTTGCGCTAAATATAGAGCAAAAGTATACTGAAATAATGTCTGAAATAGTTTCTAATGGTTATTCCAGAATTCCTGTTTATAAAGATAATATAGATACTATTAAAGGGGTTCTTTATGTAAAGGATTTATTGCCTTATATTGATAGAAAACAGTTTGATTGGGCAAGTTTAATAAGGGAGCCTTTCTTTGTGCCCGAAAACAAGAAACTAGATGATTTAATGGTTGAATTTCAAGAGAAAAAAGTGCATTTAGCTGTTGTAGTTGATGAATATGGAGGTACCTCTGGTTTGATTTCTTTAGAAGATATAATTGAAGAAATTGTGGGAGATATAAGCGATGAATTTGATGATGAGGACTTAATGTATTCTAAACTAGATGATAATAATTTTGTTTTTGAAGGAAAAACGGCTTTAAAAGACTTTTATAAAGTTATCAGGGTTGAAGATGAGACTATTTTTGAAGATAACAAAGGAGAAGCAGAAACCATTGCAGGTTTTGTATTAGAAATATCTGGAAGTTTTCCGAAATTAAATAGTAAAATAAATTTTAGAAATTACGTTTTCACAATAGAAGCTATGAATAAGAAGAGAATTAAACTTGTGAAATTTACAATTACTTAAACTTTTTATCAAAGACCGAATATTGTCACTGCAAACTAAACATTATATGATTTTAAAGCGAACTTTCAATTTTTTATTAAAAAGCTCCTTAATAATTGGGGTATTAATGTTAGTGTCTTGTGGGGAAAATTATGTGCCAAAGCCAAAGGCTTATTTAAGATTAGACTATCCTAGAGCGAAATATATAGAAGCCAAGATAGATGTGCCTTTTACTTTTGAGACAAATATGTTAGCAACCAAGATTAACTCAAAAAATGTTGGTGCTACAACTAAAAGCTATGGCTTAAATTTAGAATATCCAACCTTGAAAGGAACGATTTTTTTAACATACAAGGCCATTGAAAACGATAAAAAAAACTTAGCGAGTTTTTTACGGGATGCAAGAAAGTTTACAGAAAAACATATGGCCAAAGCCGATGAAATTCCCGAGTATCCATATGTTAATAAAGAAAAGAAGGTGTATGGTAGTTTTGTTGAGGTTAAAGGAAATGTAGCATCACCAGCGCAGTTTTACGTAACAGATAGTGTAAACCACTTTTTAACAGGCTCCTTATATTTTTATGCAAAACCTAATTACGATTCTATTTTGCCCGCGGCCGATTATTTGCAAAAAGACATCAAGCATATTATGGAAACCATTAAATGGAAATAAAAAAGCTTCCAGATTTATAAAACCTAGAAGCTTAGTGTGAATATTTTTATAAGAAGTCTATATTATTGTACAGCATCTTTTTCTGAAAACACATCAACAGTTTTCATGTCGCTAACTTTGTAAATATCAGCAACTTTTGTAACCGTTTCTTCAAGAGAAGTAGGTGTTACTTTTACCTCGTTATATTCAACCATTGCAAGTTTTCTATCAAAATCTACGGTAGCAGATTTTACACCTTCCATTTTTGCAATTTTTTTCTCTATGGTTTTTGCACATCCAATAGCACATGTCATACCATCAATGGTAAATTCTGCTTTAGCGTAAGTGGCATTCGGATCTAATTTTTTAGGAGCCTCAGTAGCAACCTCTATAGTTTTAACTTCTGGCTTCGTTTCATTTTTGCAACTAATAGTGATTAATGCTATCATTGCTATGGCTATAATATTTTTTAATGCATTCATTATTTATAAGTATTAATTTGTTTACAAAACTACTAAATAAAGCTGTTTATTGTATTAAAAAGTAAAATTTTGTGATTTCTAAAATCGATTTGAATGAATAGCATTAGATCAAAATGGATGTATCTTTTTGTGCTCTCTATAATTTGGGGGAGCTCATTTATTTTAATTAAAAAATCATTGTTAGGATTAACGCCCTATCAATTGGGTGCATTAAGAATAATTATTACAGGGCTTTTTCTTTTTGCAATGGGTTATAAAACCATTAAAACCATTAAAAAATCTGATTGGAAATGGATTGTTATCTCTGGTCTTTTTGGATCTTTTATACCCGCTTTTTTCTTTGCTATTGCAGAAACTGAAATTGATAGCGCTGTTGTTTCTATTCTAAATTCATTAGTCCCTTTAAATACTATTTTGCTAGGTTTTGCTGTTTTTAGAATGGCGTCAACAAAACGTCAGATATTGGGAGTCATTATTGGTTTTATAGGAACCACTGTATTAATATTGAAAGGAGCCCACTTAAACCCTAATCAAAATTATCTCTATGCTATTTTTGTGATTTTATCGACCCTTATGTATGCGATGAATGTTAACATTATTAAGAAATATTTACAGCATTTAAAACCATTAACAATTGCTACTGGTAATTTTGTAACCATTATTATTCCAGCCATAATTATTTTATTATTTACAGATTTCTTTTCGGTAAAAACATTTGAAAATCCAGAGTTTAAAATGGCTATGGTTTATATTATGATCCTGTCATTTTTTGGTACTGCTATGGCAAAAATATTATTTAATAAATTGGTTCAGGTGTCAACACCTGTATTTGCTTCTTCTGTAGCTTTTGTTATGCCAATTGTAGCTTTAATGTGGGGTTTTTTAGATGGTGAAGCATTTAGTCTTCTTCAAGGAGTTGCCAGTATTATTATCTTGTTGGGCGTGTATTTATCGCACAAAAAGCAACCAAATCGCAGTCAGTTATCTTTAAAACAGCTGGTTAAGTTAAAAAAATAGCTTTAAAATTATTTTAATACATAAATTTTCACGAAATTTAAGTACATGTAAATCTGTAAAAAGATGAAAAAGATACCACTCTCTGTTCGATTTGGACTCATTACAAGTTCGATGTTAATTGCTTATTTTTTGATTCTGGCATTATTCCATAAACACGTTAATCCAGCTTTTAGTTTTTTTAATGCTGTAATTACTGCCTTCGGAATATGTGAAGCTGTACGTTTGAAAAAAATTGAGAACCCGAAAATCTTTACTTATGGCGAAGGATTTAAAACAGGGATTATTACAGGTTTTACTGCTACATTTGTGTTTACTGTTTTTTTCTTGTTTTATACTACAGAAATTTACCCTGCTTTTTTACCAGAATTACTTCAAACCATAAAAGGCGGTTTTAATATTGGTATTGGTATGGTGACTTTTATAGTTGCCGTTATGGGGTTTGCAACAACTGTAGTCGTTGTGCTTGCCGTTATGCAGCTTTTTAAAAAGACCAGAAACATCCCTCAAAACCACCTATAATGGTTTGCGATTTAATGTCTTAAGACGTAAGAAGCTGCCGCTGGTAACTCTTTAATAAATTCACTAATTGTTCTTGTTTTTGTTTTGAGTTGTTCTTTTAATTTTTTCATAATAATAGCATTTTTTATTTATGAAACGACTGACTATAAAAAATCCCTCCCCATTTTTAAGAAATTTTATTTTTTATGATGCTATGAATTATTGCTCAGAGTTAAAAAACCAAGAATAAATAATCGTTCAAAATCAATAAAACGTTTGCAGTTTAATTAATTAGCAGTATATTTGCACTCATTTTTTGAACAAAATAATTAATAAAAACGTTACGCTATGTACGCAATTGTAGAGATAGCAGGGCATCAATTTAAAGTTGAAAAAGACCAAAAAGTTTTTGTTAACCGTTTACAAACAGAAGAAGGTAAGAAAGTTTCTTTCGATAATGTACTTCTAGTAGCAGATGGTGACAAAGTAACTGTAGGCGCCCCCGCTATAGACGGAGCTCAAGTAGGAGCAAAAGTCTTAAAGCACCTTAAAGGTGATAAAGTTATAGTTTTTAAGAAGAAAAGACGTAAAGGATACCGTGTTAAAAATGGTCATCGTCAATCTTTAACAGAAATTGTAATAGAAAGCATTGCTGCTTCGGGAGCTAAAAAAGCTACCAAAGCTGAAAGTGAGGGAGCTAAAAAAGCTGCTCCGGCAAAAGCAACTAAAAAGGCCGAACCAAAAGCAAAACCAACTGCGAAAAAAGCTGAGGCTGCTGCACCAAAAGCAAAGCCAGCTGCAAAAAAGGCCGAAGCTACTCAAGATTTAAGTAAGCTTACTGTGGCTGAATTAAAAGAGATGGCAAAAGCTAAAGGAGTTGAAGGAATTTCTTCTATGAAGAAAGCCGATTTAATTGCTGCTTTAAGTTAATTTTAAAAAACTAAAATCGAAATAAAATGGCACATAAAAAAGGAGTCGGAAGTTCGAAAAACGGTAGAGAATCAGAATCGAAACGCTTAGGTGTAAAGATATTTGGTGGTCAAGCTGCAATAGCTGGAAACATTATCGTTAGACAAAGAGGTAACACGCATCACCCAGGTGAGAATGTTTACTCTTCAAAAGATCATACATTACACGCTCAAGTTGATGGTGTTGTAAAGTTTACAAAGAAAAAAGATAATAAATCTTATGTTTCTATTGAGCCTTTTGAGGCTTAAGAAATAATTTTCTTTTAAAACATTAAACTAAACCCTTTCTGGAAACAGGAAGGGTTTTTTTATTGCTTTTTAATCGAAAAGAATTCTCCGAGGCTTGCCTTGGGGTTTCCGTTGAAATTGTCATTCTCGCGAAAGCGGGAATCTAAATAAAGAATTTTGGTTTTTGATCCAAAAGTTCAAAGTTTGTGCTCAACTTGATTGGGTATGAAACCAGCTAAATACCTCGTATGCTTGCGTTGAGGATTGTTGGTTTTAAGAATTTTTTTATTTACACATTTCTAAAAGTTAATTTTAATGTTAGATAATCGTAAAATAGGATTCTTTTCTATGTATAGATAACAATTATATAAAAAACACTTAAAATTCTTTGCTCATCATTTTTGTTATTTCGCCTTGTATTCAACTAACAAAAATCATGAGAAAAAATTACGTATTACTATTTATTACATTATCACTATCCTTTCTTGGATTCACTCAAAGTGGAAATATTCATGGGAAAATTATTGACGAAAATGGCTTATCGATTCCTTTTGGAAATGTATTAATCGAATCATTAAATAAGGGAACTATATCAGATTTTGATGGTAGTTTTTTAATGGTTGATATTCCTTCTGGATCCCAAACAATAAAAATCACTTATTTAGGGTATGCAGATACAGAAAAAGAAGTTACTGTTAAAGCAGGAACAACAGCTGAAGTTGTCATAGTAATATCCCCTGAAAATTTAGAGCTAGACGGCATTCTAATAACAGGATATAATAGTGGTCAGGCAAAAGCTCTTAATGCTCAAAAGAACAAACAGAATATTACAAATGTTGTTTCAACGGACCAGATAGGAAAGTTTCCTAATGCAAATATCGGAGATGCAATAAAACGTATCCAGGGAATCACAATGCAAGTAGATCAAGGTGAAGCACGTAATATTATTGTTAGAGGTTTAGCACCTCAATTAAATTCGGTGACGTTAAACGGGAGTAGAATTCCTTCCGCCGAAGGTGATAATAGAAACGTGCAAATGGATTTAATTCCATCAGACATGATTCAGCTTATAGAAGTTAATAAAGCAGTGACACCAGATATGGATGCTGATGCACTAGGTGGTTCTGTAAATTTGGTAACAAGAACATCTCCAAACGGATTTAGAGTTGCTGCGACTGTAGGGTCTGGAGTTAATTTTATTACTAACAAAAGAATCGTAAATGGATCATTTCTAGTAGGAGATAGATCAAAAGATAATAAATTTGGATGGATGCTTTCTACATCTATTAATGATAGTGATTTTGGTTCAGACAATGTAGAGGCAGAATGGGTAAATGAAGCGGAAAGCCCAGTTTCTGGTGATGATATTCAGGTAGATCCATTTGTAGAAGAATCAGATATTAGAACTTATTTGGTACAACGTATTAGAAGAAGTTTTTCAGCAAATTTAGATTATGCTTTTGATGCTAATAATACTATTCATTTAAAATCAATGTATAATTGGAGAGATGATAGAGAAAATCGTTTCAGACTTCGGTATAGAAGTATTGAACCAATATTTACCAATGGCACAGAAACCATTACTGGATATCAAGGTGAAATAAGAAGACAAACAAAAGGAGGTGTCGATAATAATAGAAATAAAAATACGCGTCTGGAAGATCAGCGTATGCAAAACTATAGCTTGGGAGGCGAACATTTATTTGGAAAAATAGAATTTGATTGGTTAGCATCTTATGCAAGTGCCTCAGAAGAGCGACTAAATGAACGTTATGTTGAGTATGAATTAGAGGAAACCAGCGGAGGCGACCCTATTCCTTTTGATACAGATTTTGCTAATGAAAAATTTCCATTAATTACACCATTGAATAGTAGTGATGCTGCTTTAAGCAATTTTAGTTTAAAAGAAATTACTGAAGAAAATAAATTCACAGAAGAAAAAGATTTTAACTTTTTTACAAATTTTAAATTACCAGCAGATTTTTTTAATAAAGGAAATGGTTTCGTGAAATTTGGAGGCCGTTTAAAAATAAAGAATAAGGAAAGAACTAATAATTTTTTCGAATTTGAACCTACAAATGCAGCATTTGATGACTTAAGTGCTTTGCCATTAATAAATCAAACAGATGCCGATTTTTTAGCTGGAAGTAAATATGCGGCAGGCATGTTTGTAGATCCTGCATTTTTAGGAAAATTAGATTTAAACAATACGTCGTTATTTGATGTTTCAGATGTACCAAGCGAATATGTCAGGGCTAATTATGATGTAAAAGAGCATGTTTACGCTGGTTATGTCATGACAAACCAAAAATTATCGGATAAATTGGATGTATTGGTTGGTGTAAGAGTAGAAAGTACCAAAACTGAAGCTACGGGAAATCAAATCGAAGATGAGGAGAATATTTTAGGGATTATAACAGCCGATAAGAATTATATAAATGTATTACCGGGTGTTCATTTTAAATACAATGTAAATGATAATACGGTTTTACGATTTGCGTGGACTAACACATTAGCAAGACCAAATTATGCAGATGTTGTGCCTAGTATAGATATTGTTGCAGATGATGAAGAAATTTTCTTAGGAAATCCGGAATTAAGTGCTACTACATCTATGAACTTTGATTTAATGATGGAACATTATTTTAGTAGTGTTGGCATTATTTCTGGGGGCGTATTTCAAAAAAGCATTAAAGATTTTATTTATACATTTCAGTTTGAGGATTCAGGGACAGGGTTTGATAGTTTTCAACCACAAAATGGTGACAATGCTAATATATTTGGAGCAGAAATCGGTTTTCAGCGTCAGTTAGATTTTTTACCAGGGTTTGCTAGAAACTTCAGTTTGATGTTGAATTATACTTATTTAACATCAAATGCGGATGGCATCAGGAATTCGAATGGAGAAGAAAGAACAGATTTGGATTTACCAGGTACGGCTCCCAATATGTTTAATGGTTCTTTAGGCTATTCTGGTAAAAAATTAAATCTACGTTTATCAGCTAACTATTCCGATGCCTATATAGACGAAATTGGAGGAAGTACTTTCGAAGATAGGTATTACGATGAACAATTTTTACTAGATTTTAATGCTTCATATGCATTTAACAAAGGATTTAGTATCTACTTCGATTTAAATAATATCACCGATCAACCGTTGCGTTATTTCCAAGGTGTTAAAAATAGAACCATGCAAGTAGAGTATTATGGAAGACGTATCACATTTGGTTTAAAATATGATTTATTCAATAAAAAACAATAATGGAAAAGCTTAAAGTAAACATCATTTTTATTTGTTTCGTTGCACTAATGGCATGTGCTAAAAAATTACCTGAAATTGTAGCCAATGTCATTACCGAAACGACGTTATATGACACAGACGATCCTGCTATATGGATTAACCCAAAAGACGCTTCGAAGAGCATTGTTTTTGGTACGGACAAAAATACAGAAGGTGCTATTTATGCCTTTGATTTAGATGGTAAAATTATTGAAGATAAAACAATAAGGAATTTAAAACGACCAAATAATGTCGATTTGGAATACGGTTTTCAATTGAATGATTCAACAAAAGTCGATGTTATTTCTTTTACAGAAAGAGAACGTCAGCAAATACGTTTATTTTCTGTTCCAGATATGAAACCACTGGATCATGGCGGTTTTCCAGTTTTTACAGACGCAAAAGAACCTGAAACAAATTTACCAATGGGTATAGCACTTTACAA
The DNA here is from genome assembly GCF_030540825.1 of Flavivirga spongiicola. Lineage (NCBI taxonomy): Bacteria > Pseudomonadati > Bacteroidota > Flavobacteriia > Flavobacteriales > Flavobacteriaceae > Flavivirga > Flavivirga spongiicola. The sequence goes on along the minus strand of NZ_JAUOEO010000001.1, from coordinate 1,606,277 downwards.
ATCACCAGAAACACATAAACTATATGCTATTGTAGGCAGAAAAACGGGACCTAAAAAGGAGTATTTATACCAATATCACTTGACTTCAGATAGTTTGGGTGTACATTCTAAATTAGTTAGAAAGTTTGGTGAATTTAGTGGTAAAAAAGAAATAGAAGCTATAGCGGTAGATAACGAGGCAGGTATTGTATATTATTCAGATGAGATGCATTGTATTCGTAAATACTATGCAGAACCTTCGAAAGGAGATGAAGAAATTTACTGTTTTGGAAGCGAATATTTTAAAGAAGATATCGAAGGCATTGCCATTGCGAAGTATCAGGAGAAAGGATTTTTAATCGTGTCAAATCAACAAGCGCATACGTTTAATATTTTCGATTTAAAGACGAACGCATTTATTAAAGAAATTAATTTAGGAACTATCGAAACAGATGGTTGTGATGTTACAACAACAGCATTGGGTGATAAGTTTCCTAATGGATTATTTGTTTCTATGAATGATGAAAAGAATTTCTTTTTTCATGATTTAGAAAAGCTTAAATTATTAGAATAAAAGGCTCCGTTTATAGAGTATGAGAACCCTTTCTGGAAACAGGAAGGGTTTTTATTGTTTAAGAGACCTAACAGGTTTTTAAAACCTGTCAGGTCTGATCATAAAAATCAGGTAAGAAACTAGTTCTTACCTGGAATCAAAAATCAAGTCAACAAAAGTAGTTACACTCAAATTAAAATTGGAAACGATAACCTACATCCGGGAAGAACCCTATTTGGTCTACCTGATCCACATTATTTGTTAAACGGTTATAACGACGTTCAAAAACATTTTTCCTATTGGATAGGTTTTGCATATCTACAAAGAATTGATGCGATTGTTTTTTTCTTTTGCTATTCATTTTAAAACCAATTTTTAAATCCCAACGCATATAATCATCATATTGTTTGGAGAATGCTTGGTCTTCTAAAAGAATTTCGAAATTTGCTTGTCGCGAAGCTTCTAAATCTACTGGTGTGTAATAACGCCCACCAGAAATTGTAAATCGCGTATCGAAAAACAAAACATTTTTTTTGGCTTTACCAACGGTAATCTCTTTACCTGCCAGTAGATTTGTAACATAACCATTGTTAAATGGCGAGTTTCTTTCTATACCATCACTACCTTTGTATTTACTTTCAAAAAAAGAAGCCGTTAATAATCCATAAAACCCCTTGCTGAAAAATTTCTCTACCGTTAACTCTACGCCTTGATTATAGCCTTTACCTTCATTTTTAAGAGAAAAGACGTTACTGTTAAAATCAAAATCAGCTCCCTCAGTCAATGAGGAATAGCTTGATGGAAAAGGTTCTACGGCTGCTTTAGTGATATTTTGGTAATAAACCTCTGCTTTGGCTCTCCAGCTTTTTGCTAGTTTTACATCATAGCCAAATACATAATGTTCACTTCTTGTAAAGTCTAAATTTTTATTAGTTTGTACGGGTTCTCCATTAACATCTTCATTTAGAAATAGAATTGGTAATGGTATATTTTGATGATGTATGCCATAGCCTAAACTTAAATTATGTTTAGGTGCTATTTTATAGTTTAATGCCCCTCTGGGTTCTATTATAAATTGACTGTTTAAAGAACTATACTGAGCATGCAGTCCTGCATTTAAAGTAAGTTTTTTAGAGAGTCTAAAACGACCTTGAATATAAGGTTGAAATAAATTTAAACTTTCGTCTGTATCTCTAAATGTATATAAGTCTGGATCGCCGTCGTTGTTTAAATCTGGTTGTTCATCCCTGTCTTGCAGATAAGATTTTAATTTAAGATTTTCGAATAGCACCCCTGTTCTTAATGTTATCTTGTTATTTAATTTAGAATTGAATAAAGAAGACATCGTAATACGGGTTTCTTTATTATCTGCTTCTGTATACTTAATAATACGTTCATCAGGTGTGTTTTTATCTATAAACCGATCTTCTGTATAATTATTACCAGAGCCAGACACAGATACTACTGTTTTTAAATAACTTTTTTTACCAATAGTAATGCGATGATTAAGACCAAAAACATGAAAATTAGATTTAACAAATGAGTTTTCATCTTCTGCAGAAAATAGATCGTCTTTTTCAACATCATCGCCATAAAATTCAATGTCTGAGTTTCCAATAATTCCAAATAGTGACAAATTACCATAAGTTCCGGTTCCTAAATCAATATTATAAGAGATGTCATTATAGTTAGGGGTTGCAGATGTGCCACCACCACCTATTAGACCAATTAAAGAGTATCTGCCAGCAACTAAAAAGGAACCTTGTTTATTACCTAAAGGGCCCTCTGCCATGGCTTCTAACCCTGTGAAAACACCAAGCTGAGTTGTAAATTCATAATCGTCAGCATTTCCTTTTCTAAACCCCAAATCGAAAACGCCTCCTAGGGCGTTACCATATTCTGCAGGGAAGGCAGAGGTTATAAAATCGGAATTTTTAAGCATGTTAGGGTTTAATGCAGAAACTGGGCTACCCGTTGTACCTAATGAGGAAAAATGATTGGGACTAGGTATAGGAACACCTTCTAAACGCCATAATAATCCTGATGGAGAATTACCACGTACTACAATGTCGTTTCTACTATCATCAGGAGCAGAAACGCCTGCAAAGTTTGCTGCTAATCTACCAACATCACTTCTTCCTCCGGAAAAACGATTCACTTCTTCCATACTAAACTGACGAGCAGAAATTGATGCGAGTTTATTTACAGCCCTGTCTTTATTGGTTTCGCTGGTTAGAATGACCGTATCTAATTCTCCAAAGGCTTCCGTTAAGCTTACGTTTACAGTGACATCTTTACCCGATGTTACATCCAAGTTAGGTAATGTTATGGGCTCGTAACCTACATAGCTAATACGAATGGTTTGTCTGCCTAAGGGTACATTGGTTATCGTGAAATATCCATTTTCGTCTGTGATTGCTCCAATGGCTTTATCTTGATTTAATAGCTCTATCGTAGCTCCAGGAAGTGGGACCTCAGACTGTTTGTCTATTGCTAAACCTTTAATGATTCCTGTCTGCGCCTGTATTGAAGATGCCAAGCACAAAATGAACAATTTTAATATAGTTTTCATTCGTTTTTTATTTGTTTTCACCAAATTTGAAGGTTAAAACATAAAAAATGAAGGTGTTTTTTTTGAATTGTCTAATTATAGTTTGAACTGTTTAAATAGTTCTTTGAATGACCATATAACCTATATTTAGATTATTTTTCAGTTTAAATAAAAATGATAACAGTTTAAGCCCTTATTTGACAATTGGAATAAGGAAGTCGTTTTTTTTACTAGGGACTCAGTATATTTGAACATGATGTTTGTTAGAATAAAGTTTGGATGATTAAAACGGCTCAGATAAAAAAGCTAGGTTATAGAGTTCTAGTTATCAATATTGTTTTTTTATTGATAAAGCTGACTGTTAACAGTGAAGAGAATAGGTTTAATGGAGAAGACCCCATTAACGAGCCTATTTTTTATTATGTATCGGCTATTATATTCTTTCTACTCACTTGGGAAGTCAATGATAAATTAATTAAAAATAATAGCCAGAATACCTTAAAATCTAATATGGGGTTTTCTAGTAGTTTAGAGATTTTAGTTAAAACATTAGTGATCGTATTACCTATTATTGCGCTAACATATTATTTAGCCATTTTTGAATTTAACTATATATGTAAAATAGATGCAGAAAATCCTTGGTTACAATTTCGTATAGATTTTTTAAGAGCTGCATTGTTACTTTTTTCTCTTA